>PLTC01000091.1 GCA_003165295.1 Rhodospirillales bacterium
GTCTCAATCCGCGTCCAATGGCGGAAGGCTGTCAGCCGCGGCCGCTATAATGGACCGATTTATCGGTTCAGTCTCAATCCGCGTCCAATGGCGGAAGGCTGTCAGCCTGGGCTCCTGGAACCCTTTGTGTCAATTGAAAAATTTCGCCCGGTTTCCACGGGGTGGCCTCTCCGAGCGCCGGGGGGACTCGGAATACGGTCCTATTCTGGCACGAGAGTAATGAGTTTTTGCATGCATTTCAAGGCCGTATGCTATTTTCCACGGAGTCCCGCGAAGATTCGTTTCAGGATCGCCGCCGTCATGGTAAGAAGATCACCCCTCCCTGTCCAGAAGGCCGTTGGCGGCGATCATGAGCATGGCAGCCGGCGGGGCCGGCACCGATCCCGAGGCGAGGGACAACCGCGCCCTGTTCGAGGCGGCGACTCGGCTTGACCGGTTGGAGGAGGCCTGGCAGAGGGTCCGGCTCAATCAGGGGGCGGCGGGGGGCGACGGCCAGACCATCGCGGCCTTCGAGGGCTCGGCCGCCCTGCGCCTGATCGCCTTGCAGCGGGCGTTGCGCGACGGCAGCTACGACCCGGGACCGATCCGGCGGGTCGACATCCCCAAGCCGGGCGGCGGCACCCGGCCGCTGGCGATTCCCTGCGTGGTCGACCGGATCGCCCAAAGCGCGGTGGCGCTGACCCTGGGACCGGTGCTCGACCCCGAGTTCAGCGAGGCCAGCTTCGGCTACCGTCCGGGGCGCTCGGTCGATCAGGCGGTGGCCCGGGTGCGCCAGTGGCGCGACCAGGGCTACCAGTGGGTGGTCGACGGCGATATCGAACGCTACTTCGAGAAAGTGCCCCATGATCCGCTGATCACACGGATCACCGACCGGATCGGCGACGGCCCGCTGACC
Organism: Rhodospirillales bacterium; assembly: GCA_003165295.1. Lineage (GTDB taxonomy): Bacteria > Pseudomonadota > Alphaproteobacteria > Azospirillales > Azospirillaceae > BOG-933. Next base: position 896 of record PLTC01000091.1, read on the forward strand.
CAACTGGTGGCGCTGTGGCTGGAGACCGCGGCGCCCACCGGCTGCGGCCTGCCCCAGGGTTCGCCGCTGTCGCCGCTGCTGGCCAATCTTTACCTCGACAGCGTCGACGATGCCATCGCCGGGCGCGGCATCCGTCTGGTCCGGTTCGCCGACGACTTCGTGCTGCTCACCCGCGACCGGGAGCGCGCCGAGGCGGCGCTGGCCCGGATCGGCGAGCTGCTGGCCCGGCACGGGCTCGGCCTCAATCCCGACAAGACCCGGATCGTCTCGTTCGAGCAGGGCTTCCGGTTCCTGGGCCGGCTGTTCCTGCGCTCGCTGGTGCTGCCCAGCCCGAACCGGGAGCAGGAGGACGAAGACGACGCCGAGGCGATGCTGCGCCGGCTGGCCGGTCAGGACGCGGCGGCCGGCCGGGCCGCGGTCCGGGCGCAAGACCAGGACGCCGCCGATCGTGACGCCGGCTTCGACCGGGTGCTGCGCGTGCTCTATCTGATGGAGCCGGGGCGGCGCCTGTCGATCCGCAATCAGGCCTTCACCGTCGAGGAAAAAACCGACGGTCCGGGGACCGGAGGCGGCTGGCGCGAGATCGCGGCCCTGCCGCCCCAGCGCCTGGACCGCATCGAACTGGGGCCGGCGGCCGAGACCACGCTGGTGGCGTTGCGCCATGCCCTGGCCATGGACATCCCGCTGGCCTTCGTCAACGGTCACGGCGAAACCGCGGGCGTGCTGGCCACATCCACCCTCGGCCACGGCCGGCGCCATCTCGATCAGGCGCGCCACACCCTCGACCCGGTGGCCCGCACCGAGCTGGCGCGCCGGCTGGTGGACGGCCGGGTGCGCAATCAGCGCGCGCTGTTGCGCCGGCTCATTCGTAAGGGTCAGGATGGGCGCGAGCGCAAGGACCACGAGGTGGTGCGGGTGCTGCTGGGACTCAACCGCATCCTGGGCGCCCTGCCGCTGGCCGCCGACGTGCCGGCCCTGCTCGGTCACGAGGGCGCGGCGGCGGCCAGCTATTGGCCGGCCTGGGGACGGCTGCTCGCCGAGGGCTGGACCTTCGATGTCCGCCGCCGCCGCCCGCCGCCCGACCCGGTCAATGCGGTGCTGTCGTTCCTGGCCAGCCTGCTGACGCGGGACATGGCCGCGCTGGTGATGCGCCACGGCCTGCACCCGGCCTTCGGCGCCCTGCACAGCGCCCAGGACGGGCACGAGGCCTTGTGTCTACGATCTGATGGAGGAGTTCCGGGCGCCGCTGGTCGAGGGCCTGGCGCTCTACCTGATCAATAACCGCATTCTCAAGCCCGGAATGTTCGAGAGCCCCGCGGACGGCCGCTGCCGGATCGTCCGGGCCGGGGCCGAGGCCCTGATCCGCGGCTGGGAGACCTGGCTCGACCGCCCGGTCAAAAGCCCGCGCAGCAAGCGGCGCGTGCTGTGGCGCCGCCTGGTCGAAGAACAGGTGGTGGCCTATGCCGGCCACGTCGCCGGCGAGGCCCCCTACCAGCCCTACGTCATGGATTATTGAGGGCCGCCGCAGCCTGCCCGCCGCTCGGCACCGCCCTTTCCACGATCGGGAAGAATACGCCATAGGGAAAGCGGCGCAGCCGGGCACGACGGACGTCCTTGTGAATCACCGGAAGGCGAAGCGGTGTCTCGGCGATTCGGGTGACGGCGGTCTGGAATTCGTCGACAAAGCGCCCGCCGGTTCCCGGCGCGTGGGCTTCGTACCAGTCCACCGTCGCCAGGATTTCGGCGCGCGCGGACGCCCCGAGGACGACCGGCCGCATCAGCCGAAACGCCGGTCCAGCGCGGTTCGGAATTTCTCCCAGGCGAGGGCCCAGGCGAGGGCGTCGTCGCCGCGCTCCGCCTCCGCAAGGCGGCGGTCAAGTTCGGCACGCCGGGCGGCACTCACCTGAACGTCGGTATCCTCGAGGCTGTCCCACAACTGGCCGATCAAGGCCAGCCGGTCGGCCACGGACAAGCGGGCAACCGTCTCCATGCTCAACCTGCTCATGGTGATGTCATCCCGACCACGAAGGTTCCCGCGGCCCCGCAGGGGACGCCCAGTCAGCATACGCCATCGGCGCGCCGCTCGCCACGAAAACGATAGACCCGATCCGCGTCCAATGGCGGAAGGCTGGCAGCCCGCCGCCTGCAACAATGGTGCGGATGGGAAGTGTTTCAATCCGCGTCCAATGGCGGAAGGCTGGCAGCCCTGAGACATATCTATAGCATCTGGCTGTTGTGTTTCAATCCGCGTCCAATGGCGGAAGGCTGGCAGCCCGAAACGTTTGGCTCTGGCAGTTATTATGACGTGTTTCAATCCGCGTCCAATGGCGGAAGGCTG
>PLTC01000272.1 GCA_003165295.1 Rhodospirillales bacterium
CCAATGGCGGAAGGCTGGCAGCCGTGCGATGTTGGGCCCGATAGGGGCTGGTACCGGGTTTCAATCCGCGTCCAATGGCGGAAGGCTGGCAGCCTGGGGTCCTGGAACCCTTTGTGTCAATTGAAAAATTTTGGCCACTTTCCACGGGGATGGCCCGGGCAGCGGCCGGCCCGATGGACCATGGTCCTAAAACGGCCCCATGGTAATGGATTTTACCAATGAAAACAATGAGTACGGCCTGGTTCCACGGGGTCTGGCGGTTTTTTGTTTCAAGATCGGCGTTGCCATGATCGCGGTCTTGCGCGATTCTTGCCCGTAGGCGGTATGCCGGGAGTGGCGGCGCGCGCGGGCGCGACTCCGGGCCCGGGGGAGCGGGATGGCCGAGACCGAGATGGTGATGGTGTTCTGTTACGATGTGAGTGACGCCCGCGCCCGCCGGCGGGTCTCGGCGGTGCTGGAGGACCGGGCGGTGCGAGTGCAAGACAGCGTGTTCGAGGCCCGCCTGACCCCGCGCCACGCCCATGCCCTGTTCCAGGCCGCGGCCGGCGAGTTGGGCACCGGCGACAGTCTCCGGCTTTATGCCGTCACCGCCACCGGGATGCGGGTGAGCCGCGCCGCCGGCGGCGCGCCCTTGCCGGAGGACCATGACTTCTACCTGTTCTGAGTCGGCGGGCGACCGCTCGCCGCTGATGGTCCGGCTGCTGGAGCCGGCCGACACCGTGCCGCTCTCGGCCCTGCCCGCGGGCTGGTTTCATCAGCGGGTCGAGGTCCTGGTCGCGGATCGGGCGGCGGCGGCGGCCGACCCGGCCCTGACCGGACGGCTGCGCGGGGCTTGGGGGCGAGCGCTGATGCGCGGGGCTTCGGACCCGGCGCTGGCCGGGCGGCCCTGCCGGTGGGAGCCGCCCTGTGCCTTCGATCCCCTGTTCCGCGAACAGGGCCGGATCACCACCCGGCTGTCGATCCCGCGGCCCTATGTCCTGGCGGCCCGGCCGATGGGCGGCGATCTGCTGGTGGTGCTGACGGTGTTCGGCTTCGCCTGCGACTGGATCGAGGCCGCGGCCGACGCCCTGGTCGCGGGCTTGCGCCATGGCGAGCCGGCGCCGCTCGGTGGCCCGGCCACCCTGCTCGGCCGGCGCCTGGTCACCGCCGACACAGTAACGGTGCCCGCGGCCGAAACCGGCCCGGCCCTGCTCACTTTCCACACCCCGGTGGCCTTTCGCGACGGCAACGACCTGCGCTTTCCCGGTCTCCGCACCCTGGTCAGCAGCCTTGGCAACCGGGTCAGCGGCCTTGCCCGCTGGCAGGATACCGCCGTCGCGACCGACTGGAAGACCATCGCCGAGCACGCCGAGACCCTGACCCTCGAGGGTGATCTCACCGAACGGCGATGGCAGCGCCGGTCCAACCGGCAGGATGGCCGTGCCATCCCCCTCGGCGGCTGGCTCGGACGCCTGGTGATCGGCGGCGACCTGGCGCCGATCCTGCCCCTGCTCGCCCTCGGCACCACCTGCCACGCCGGCAGCCACACCACCCTTGGCCTCGGGGCCTGCACGCTGACCATGGCCGCGGGCTGAGTCGATCGGTCTCGATAGCAAAGACTCTCTTAACTCCGCCCCATCGCTATCCAGACAGCGGGGGTCCACCTCAATTTATCAAAGCATGCCGCATGGGACTTGGCGGGCCTGGCTGGAGCTTCGCTCTCTTTTTGTCCCAAAAATATCTCTGACTTGCCACTTTCCTCCGCCGTCGCGCTCGGGTAAAGACGGAGAGCGTTAATATAGTCAGTGGGTATAGCTAATGGCTCGGAAGTCGGGTCAGGCCAAATCGACGTCAGCGAGCCAACGTCCCGGCGCGAGAGCGGACCCGATGAGTGGGGTTGCCCGACGGCCTTCGGGATGCGTTCGCGGAATCGGCTTGTCTGGTGTGTCGTGATGGTCTGTGACAGCAAGCGCCGGAAGGATCGGTGGCATCGTGATCGCCGACAGGCTCGCCAGTCACACTGTTACGATCGATGGCCGTCACCGGTAGCCAGTTAATGATGTGCCAGGATGCAGGCCAACACCTCGATACGCGGAGGCTTTCCCATGGTTAACCTTGCTTCGATCTCCCAGGCCCTGGTGGTCGCCGAGCATCTCAGCTTCAGCCGCGCGGCCCGGGTTCTTGGGGTCCGGCAGTCGGCGGTCAGTCGGCGGGTGCGGGCGTTGGAGAATGAGTTGGGGGTTTCCCTGTTCGAGCGCGCGGTGAACGGGGTCCGTCTGACCGACGCCGGCCGCCGGTTTCTCGAGCGGTCGCGTTCGGTGCTGGCCGAGATCGATTACGCGGTCAAGGGCGCCGGCAACGCCGGCTGCGGTGCCGAAGGGAGCATCCGGATCGGGATCCTGGGATCGCTGTCGGGCGGCTTCCCACGCGCCTTGGTGCGTGCCTACCGCGAGCGGCATCCGGCGATCGTCATCGATGTCGTCGAGGGCTCCACCGGCGAGCACCTCGCCGACCTCGGCGAGCATGGGCTCGACATCGCCTTCATTCCTGGGACCATCCTGGCGCCCCATTGCGACACCGCGGTTCTGCGGCAGTCTTGGGTCTTCGCCGTGCTGCCGGAGAGCCATCGCCTGGCCAACGAAGAACGACTCGCCTGGAAGGCGCTGAAGGACGAGCGCTTTATCGTCGGTCGCGATGCCACCGGGCAGTCGATTCACGATTGCATCGTCCATCGACTGGCCGATTTCGGGGGCACGCCTGCGGTCGAGCGCTACGAGGTCGGGCGCGAGACCCTGATGCATCTGGTGGCATTGGGCTTCGGGATCAGCCTGATCGGCGACACCGGCATCGCGACCCGCTATCCCGAAGTGGTGTTTCGGCCGCTCGAAGGCGCGGCGGATGTGCTGCCGTATAGCGCCGTCTGGCTGCCCGGGAACGACAATCCGGCGCTCCGGCGGCTGCTCAGCTTGGCTCGGTTGCTGGCATCGGCGCCGCCGGCTCGGGGGCCGCCCCAGACCGCCCATTGAGTTTGCGCAGCCTGGCGAAGGCCCGGTCGCCGGCGATGAAGCGCGCCAGCATCGGCCCGATCAGCTTGGCCGGCTCATGGATCGGCTGCCCGGTTTCCCGGCCCAAGGCCTCGGCATAGGCGAGCAGATCGCGGTGGACGGCCGCCGGCAACTCGACGGTGAGCTTCACCGGCCGATCGTCGACCAATGCGCCGAGCTTCAGTGTCGCCATCCTTACCTCCTCAGCCGGTATAGGGTTCGAGCACCAGGTCGCGGTTGACCACCAGCCGCACCGGGAAGCCCGGCCGGATGGTCAGTGTCGGCTGGATATTCAGAGTGCGCCCGACGATCTGCTGGCCGGTCTGGTTGGCGCTCTCGGAGACGCCCCGACGGATCGCCTGGGTCAGGTCGTTTTCGCTGCCGCCGGTGCCGGCTTCGGACCCGACGCCGAGCAAGGTCGACACCAGCGCTGCCTCGAACAGCGCGCCCCAATGATGGTCGACCTCGTCCTCCAGCCCGGAATAGCCGGCGGTGTCGGTACCCGGCACGCGCTCCAGCACGATCGACCGGCCATTGGGCAGGATCCAGCCGGGTCCAGACCAAGAGCACCCGCGACTGACCGAAGGCGACCTGGCTGTCGTACTGGCCGATCAGGCGCGCACCCTGAGGAATCAGCAGCCAGCGGCCGGTCGGGCTGTCATAGACGTCTTCCGTCACCTGGGCGGTGATGGCGCCAGGAAGATCGGAGCGGATGCCGGTGATCAGCGCGCCCGGAATGACCGTGCCGGCTTGCACCACGTAGGGCGAGGCCGGCGCCGCCAGCCGGTCGGGGCTGGTGGTGCGGCGATCGACCGCGGCGTTGACGAAGGCCAGCTTGCGATCCTGCCCATTCTGGGCAAAGGCCGCATCGGTCGAGGACGGTGCCGCCGGCCCCGGCGAGGCCCCCGCGTCTGAGGCCGGCGCGGCGGGGGCCAACGCCGGGATCGGGACCTCGCGGAGGCTGGTCGAGACGAACAGGCGACTGAGGCGCGCCGCCTCGATCTCCTGCGCGCGCCGCTGGGCCTCGGGATCGGGGCCGGGTGCAACGGCGGGCGGCGCCGGGGCGTCGTGCAGGGGTCGGCCGAGATCGCCGGGCAGCGGCGGCCCGAGCGGGGGAACCGGCCGCGGAAGGCCGGCATAGTCACGCGGCAGACCGGCCAGGCCGTCGGCGGTGGTGCGATGATCGGTGCTGTAAAGCTCCTCGGGCGCGCCGCGATGGCGGTTGCTCTGCAACGCCCAGAACGCGGCGCCAAAGACGGCGACCAGCGCCAGCGCCGTCCCGCCGACCAGCACCCTCCGCGACAGGCGGGTGACCGACGGCCGCTCCGGCCGCAGCCGCAGGGACGCGACCGGCTCGGGAGCCGCCCGCTCCTGCCGGCCGTCGCTCACGGCGACCTCCCGTCGGTGCGGGAGATGCGGGCGGTCTGCTGGGGATCGCCGCCGAGGCGGAGTTCGGCAGCGGCGAACAGCCGATCGACGATGTAGTAGTTGTCGTGGACCCGGCAGTTGACCAGCTGGCCGTCGCCCTCCGGCCCGATCACGAACAGCGGCGGCGCCTCGCCCTGGGCCAGGCCGCGGGGCATCTCGATGTAGACCTTGGCGCCGTCGTCGAAGGCGGAGAGCGGCCGCCAGGACGGCGTGCCGCCGGTGATCCGGTAGCGGAAGCGCAGCTTCGCGACATCGATGCCGGTGTCGACCGGTGCGGCGGTCGCGGCCGCGGCATTCTGGCGGCGGAGCGCGATCAACTGGTCCTGGGGATACTGCCAGGACACCGAGGCCATGTAGGTCGCGCCGGTCGAGCGCAGTTCCAGGAGATAGGTCCGGCGGTCGGTGTTGATGATCAGGTTGGTGATCAGGTCCGGCCGCGTCGGCTTGACCAGGATATGGACCCTCCGGGTCGCGCCTGTCCCGCTCTCGGTGTCGCCGATGATCCAGCGCACGGTATCGCCGGCGGCGACCGGACCGGAGCCGACCAGTTGCTCGCCGTCCTGCAAGGTGATGTCGGTGACTTGGCCCGGGGCGGCGTAGAGCTGATAGAGGGCGCCCCCGGCATAGGGATAGACCTGCACGGCGTTGATGAAGCCGGCGCGCACCGGCTGCACCCGGGCGGCGGCGTTGGCCTGATTGACGCGCGCGGTCGGATCGCCCGGCTCCGGCGGCGGCTTGCCGCCCGGGAGCGGCTTCAACTGGCCGGGAAGCGGCAGCGGCCTGGGCACCTCGACGATCTGCACCGGCGCCGGCGGATCGGGCCGAAGGGTCGCCGGCTCAGCCGGGTCGTCGAGCGCGATCTCCGGCGGCTTCTCCAGGGACGAACAGCCGGCGAGCACGGAAGCGGAAATAAGGAAAGCCGCAAGCGTGGTTTCCCGGAAAGCCGGAAAGGCGGGATGACGGAAGGATGGTGGTTTCATTGACCCAACTCCTTCGACCAGTTGATGGCGTTGACGTAGACCCCGAGCGGGTTCTTGCGCAGACGGTCGGCGTCGTGCGGGGTCTGGAGCACGACGGTGAGGATGGCGGTCCAGCGTTCGGTGGCACTCAGACTGCCGTTCTCGTAGCGGCGCTGGCTCCAGGCGACCCGGAACGAGTCGGGCGAGGCGCGAATGACGCTGGAGACCTCGACCGAGACCTGGACCTTGCCGAGAGTGGCGAAGGGATCGTTGGCCCGGGCGTAATCGTTGAGCGCCGCCGCGCCGCGATCGGTGGTGAAGTCGTAGGCGCGCAGCCATTGCTGGCGGAGGACCACCGGGTCGGCGGGCAGCCCGCGGACATCTTCGATGAAACGCGCCAGGTGGTAGGCGATCTGCGGATCGGTCGGCTGGTAGTCGGCGCTGGCCGGCGCGATCGCCTGGGCCTGACCGAGCGGATCGATCTGCACCACCCAGGGCGTGACGGTGCCGCGCGCCGAGAGCCAGACCAGGCCGCCGGCCAGGCAGCCGGACAGAATCAGCGAGCCGAAGGCCATCAGCCGCNNCCTGGGCGGCCTTCTGGTAGGGCGTCTCGGGCTCGGGGGTGCGCCCGTAGCGCACCGAGGGTCGGTGGAACATGGTCAGTCCTCTTGCTTGAGATCGACGGACGCACCGCCGCCGCCGCCGTCACCGGACCTGACCGCGTGGCTGGCCGCGGACACGCCATGGCCGATGGTCTGGGAGCGCCTCAGCCGTTTCGCCCAATCGGGCGGACCGTCGGGGACCGGGGAACTGGCCGGGCCGGCGTCCGGCCGCGTTCCGGTCCGGCCGCCGGCCTCGAAGCTGGCCTTGACCGCCGCGGCGGCCCGGCGCAACGGGCTGGTGATCGCCTCCGCACCCTGGGCGAGGCCG
>PLTC01000155.1 GCA_003165295.1 Rhodospirillales bacterium
GGCCGCGCTCACGGTTTACGACATGTGCAAGGCGGTGGACCGCGAGATCGTTCTCACCGATATTCGTCTGGTTCACAAGGCCGGCGGCAGGTCCGGCCGGTTCGGAGAGGCACCCTGACCGGGATGCCCGCGCCCGGCCCACCGGATGGGCCAGAATTGTCCCAATCCTGTCCTCCGGTGCCCCGGTCCCGTTGCGATATCCTGGTCATGACCGGGGCGGTTGAGCCTCGCCGTTCGACTGCCGTTCGCAAGGGGTGCCGAAGCGGAACAACCGCTGTCAGACGGCGATCGTGGCCCCAGAGGGCGGCGAACCCTTTACCTGCGGCAACACCGGCAACCAGGATCGGGCCATTTATTACGGCGCTGTCCATGGCTGCGAACAGGGCCGGTGTTCGCGCATCGGGGACCCGGCTCCCCGGCAGAGGTGTTTACAATTGTCACAGCATGGTTCCTGGTTGCCGACGGAAACGGGCACCGATCCCCCCGGGTCCATTCCCCGGGCGTTCTCATCGGTTTGTCACCCTGTCCGTGGGTTCCGGTCCATGTTGAAAACCGCCGGAGCCGAAGGACGCCGACTCCAGCCGGAGACATGGTTTCCCCCATACTTCATGGCGAGGAATCGGCGGCCGCCCTTTTGTATGGCACCGGCCTGCCGTGCCGTGCTAGTGACTGGCCGACCCTTTTCCTTTGATTTGTCGATCATGCTGACCTTCCTGGAATTCGAAAAGCCGATCGCGGAACTCGAAAGCAAGATCGAGGAGCTGCGTCATCTTACTCACAATGGCGATATCAATATTGCCGAAGAGGTCGGAAAGTTGCAGGTCAAGGTCGACCGGCTGCTGCGACAGACCTACGCGAGGCTGTTGCCGTCGCAGAAGGTTCAGGTGGCGCGCCATCCCAACCGGCCGCATTTTACCGACTATGTCGGGGCGCTGGTCGAGGATTTTACGCCGCTGGCCGGCGACCGGGGGTTTGGTGAGGATCGGGCGGTGATTGGCGGCCTCGGTCGGTTCCGAGGGTACTCGGCGATGATCATCGGCCAGGAGAAGGGCCACGATACCGAAACCCGGGTCCATCACAACTTCGGCATGGCCAAGCCCGAAGGCTACCGCAAGGTTCAGCGGCTGATGCATCTGGCCGAGCGTTTCAAGCTGCCGGTGATTACCCTGGTCGATACTGCCGGTGCTTATCCCGGGGTCGGCGCCGAACAGCGTGGCCAGGCCGAGGCCATCGCCCGCGCCATTGAGGTCTGCCTCAGGATCAAGGTGCCGCTGGTGTCGGTGGTGATCGGCGAAGGCGGTTCGGGCGGGGCCATCGCGCTGGCATCTGGCGACCGGGTGCTGATGCTGGAACATGCGGTCTATTCGGTGATTTCGCCCGAGGGCTGTGCCTCGATCCTGTGGCGCAACGGCGCGCTGGCAAGCGAGGCGGCCATCGCCCTGCGCCTGACCGCCCAGGACCTGCGGGAACTGGCGGTGATCGACGGGGTGATTCCCGAACCCATCGGCGGTGCTCATCGGGACCCCCAGGCGGCGATCCGGGCCGTGGGCGATGCGGTGGAAGAGGCCCTGGCCGAATTGCGCAACGAAGGCGGCGGTGTGCTGCGGATGCGTCGGCGCGAGAAGTTTCTGGCCATGGGACAACAAGGGTTGTCCTGAGCGGATACACACCCGACCAGAGGGGATCCGAGATGCCCCGTCCTCCCTTCGCGTTTCGTCTGGCGATTGCCCTCAACGGCGTCTCGGTTGTTCTGACCCTGGCGGCGCTCCGGCTGTTGGCGCCGGCCTTTCCCGCACCGGCCGGTGTCGCGTCCGACATCGAACGGCTGGTTTACGCGGTCCACCTGCTGGTCGGTCCGGTATTGGTGCTGTTGCTGCTGGTATTGGCAACCGCCACCATCCGCGCTCTGACCGGAGCCCTGGATCCCCTGGGTGACGCCGAGTCGCGGCTCTACCGCAAGAACCAACGGGCACTGAGCAACACCGTCGAACAGACTGCGATCTTCGTACCGGCGTTTCTGGCCCTGGCCACCCTGCTGCCGGCGGTGGCGCTGGGCGGGCTCGGTCTTGCGGTGATGGTGTTCGTCGCAGGGCGGGTGCTGTTCTGGATCGGTTATCTCATTCATCCGTTCGCCCGGGCACCGGGCATGGCGGTGACTCTCACCGTCAATATCCTGGTGGTGGGAGTGGACCTGTGGTTGTTAAGACCGTGAGCCCAGGAGGAAAACCATGATCGTATCCCTGCGCCAGCGCCTGTGGCTGGCGTTTGCCGGAGTGAGTGGCGCCGCAGCGGTGGCCGCTGAAGCCTTCGCCCGGCATGGCCTCGACCCCGATGCCGATGCCCACGCCATCCAGTTGATCGGTATCGCTTCCCACTACCAAGGATTTCACGCCCTGGCGCTGATCGTCGCGGCGATGCTGGCCGAACGGTTCGATGGCGGCTTGGCCCGTGGTGCGGTGCTGGTTGGCGGTTGGGCGTTCGCTGCCGGCCTGGTTTTGTTTTGCGGCGGTCTTTATGGAATCGCATTCGGTGCCACGCCGTCTCTTACCCCGGTTGTCCCGATCGGCGGAACCGCCTTCATCTTTGGCTGGCTGGCGTTGGCGGCGGCCGGCATCCTGGGTAACCGGTAGGCAGGGCAGCCGGCAGGGGCGGGGACCTGTTGTGCCCGGTTACCGAAGGCAATCGGCCGCTTCGTCCCGCCCGCCGGTCACGCCGTAGAGACTGCCGAGCGCCGCCAGGATGACGGTGGCAGCGTTGCCGTTCAATGAATAGTAGATGCTCTGGGCGTTGCGCCGGGTTCGGACCAGCCGTTCGCGGCGCAACCGCGCCAGATGCTGGGACAATGCCGACTGGCTGAGGCCGATCAGACCCCCCAACTCACCGACGGTCTTTTCGCCCTGGGTCAAATGATGCAGGATCATCAATCGCCGTTCGTTGCCCATGGCTTTGAGCACGACGCTCGCCTTCCGGGCATTGACTTGCGGTTTCACGATTCTCATACTTCCTTCTTTGGGCCAAGGGTGCCGTCACCGGGCCGGTGTCGCGAGTCGCGGACCATGGCACCGCGGATTTGCATATATTTTAATCATTCCGCCGCTTTTGTCCATATGCCGTCTGGTTTGTCGGCATTTCCGCCGCCGGTTTCCTCCTGCCCCCGTTAGGGAACGCCCATGGCCGACCACGTCCTTGATGCCAAAGGTCTGCTTTGTCCGCTGCCGGTGCTGCGTGCGCGCAAGGCGCTGAAACCACTGCCCGTGGGTGGCATCCTCCAGGTCGAGACCACCGACGCCGCGTCCCCCGCCGATTTCATGGCTTTTTGCACTGCAACCGGCAACCTCCTGGTCGCATCGGAAGCCTGCGGCGGAGTCTATCGCTTCACCATCAGGAAGGTCCGCGCCGATCCACCACCCGAGGGCTGACCCGCCACCACTCGATTTTCCATGAACTTTCCGTCCCGTTCTGGAAAGATGGACGACGGTCAAGCCGGCACCAGAGAAACCACCCCCGATGAACACCGCACTGTTTACGCACCCCGCCTGCATCGAGCACGATACCGGCCTCGGCCACCCGGAAAGCCCGGAGCGGTTGAAGGTGGTCCTGGCCGCGCTTGAAGCCGAGCAGTTCCACTTTCTCGATCGCCGGGACGCGCCGCCTGCCACCTTGGATCAGATCGCCCGGGTTCACCGGCGCGACTATATCGACCATGTGTTTTCTACCGTGCCGCAGTGTGGATATGCCGGTCTCGATCCCGACACCATCGTCTCGCCGGGTTCAGGCGAAGCGGCGCTCCGCGCCGCCGGGGCGGTGGTCGCAGCCGTCGATGCCGTCATGGCCGGAGAGGCCCGCAACGCCTTTTGCGCCGTGCGTCCCCCCGGCCATCATGCCGAGTCCGGGCAGGCCATGGGCTTTTGCCTGTTCAACAACATCGCCATCGGTGCGGCCCATGCCCGGGCCGTGCATGGCCTTCAGCGCATTGCGATCGTGGACTTCGACGTCCACCACGGCAACGGCACCCAGGAGTATTGCCAGCACGATCCCGGGCTGTTTTATGCCTCGACCCATCAGGCGCAGCTTTTTCCCGGCACCGGTGAAATCCGCGAACGGGGCGACTTCGGCAACATCGTCAACGCCCCGCTGGCGGCAATGGCCGGTTCCCCGGAATTCCGTCATTCGATGACCCGTTTCGTACTGACCGCCCTCGACGCCTTCGAGCCCGAGCTGCTCATGATATCGGCGGGTTTCGACGGCCACTCCCGGGACCCGCTGGCGTCGCTCCACCTGACCGAGGATGACTATGGCTGGGCCACGCGCAAGCTTGGGGATGTTGCCCGCAAACATGCACACAATCGAATCGTGTCCGTCCTCGAAGGCGGGTACAATTTTCAGGCTTTGGCGGCAAGCTGCGCCACCCACATCCGGGAACTGATGGCACTCTAAGTCATGACAGATCAAACAGGGATTCCCGCCGATATCGCCGCCCTCGGTTTCGAGGAGGCCCTTGCCGAGTTGGAACGGATTGTCCGGCAACTGGAAGAAGGCCGCACCCGCCTCGACGAGGCCATCGCCGCTTACGAGCGGGGCACCGCCCTCAGGCGCCATTGCGAGGCCAGGCTGCGCGAGGCTCAGGCCAGAATCGACCGCATTACCGTCGCCGCCGACGGCAGCATCGGGGTCGAGGCGGCGGCGGTGGACTAGGCAACGGACCTGCGGTGGGCTCTGCCCACGCCCGCAAAGGGCCGGCCGGCCCTTTNNGCCCTTTGAACCCGTGAGTTTTGGAGGTCAAGGAGGCAGGCCTCCTTGCGGGTGCAGGGCAGTGCCCTGAGAAATCAAGACAACTGCCCTGTCCTACAGTATGGGGGGCCTGCTGGACCCCACCACGGGCCGGCGGCCTGTGGAAACCGTGGTTACGGCTACGTGATCGGTTCGATACGGTAGTCTTCGATCACAGTGTTGGCCAGCAGGCTCCGGCACATGGCATCAATGCGGGGCTCCCGTTGATCTGCCGGGGTGTCGCGCAGGTCAAGCTCAATCACCTTGCCTTGCCGGACCTCCGTCACCTCCTCGAATCCCAGGGAATTGAGGGCGTGGGCAATCGCCTTGCCCTGGGGATCGAGGACCCCTCGCTTGAGGGTGACGTAAATCCGGACCTTCACTGCATCACCTTTGGACCTTTGAGATCACCCGGGCCGCCTTCGGGCAGAATGCCGAGCCGGCGCGCCACTTCCTGATAGGCTTCCTCCACCTGACCCAGGTCCTGACGAAAGCGGTCCTTATCAAGCTTCTCGTTGGTCTTGATATCCCACAGGCGGCAGTTGTCCGGGCTGATCTCGTCGGCCAGCACGATCCGCATTTCTTCGTTTTCCCAAAGCCGCCCGAACTCCAGCTTGAAGTCCACCAGACGCAGGCCGATACCGAGGAACAGTCCGGTCAGGTAATCGTTGATGCGCAGAGACAGTGCCATCATGTCGTCGAGATCCTGGGGCGAGGCCCAACCGAACGCCGTGATGTGCTCCTCCGAGACCATGGGATCGCCCAACTCGTCGGACTTGTAATAGTATTCGATGATCGATCGGGGCAGGGGCGTGCCCTCGGGAATCCCGAATCGCTTGGTCAGCGAGCCGGCGGCAACATTGCGCACCACCAACTCGATCGGGATGATTTCAACCTCGCGCACCAATTGCTCGCGCATGTTGAGCCGGCGCACGAAATGGGTGGGAACCCCGATTTCGCCCAGCCGGGTCATCAGGTATTCGGAAATCCGATTGTTGAGGACTCCCTTACCCGTGATCGTCCCCCGCTTCTGATTGTTGAAGGCGGTGGCGTCGTCTTTGAAATACTGTACGAGAGTGCCCGGTTCGGGTCCTTCAAAAAGAACCTTGGCCTTGCCTTCGTAGATGCGCCGGCGTCGTGTCATGAGTCTCGTCCGATTTGGCGCGGAGCCGTTGTTGCGCCGCCGAGCCGGTAGCTCCATGCGGTCGTGAGCTGTACTGGGGTCATATAGCAAGATAAGGGGCCCAGCACAATGGAACCTCACGGAAGCGCAGACGGGAACGCGGGGTTAAGCGTGACCGGCCGCCACGGCGTCCGGTCGGGTGGGCCGTCGGTGAACAGCCAGACCGGCCGCCGCCCGGCTTCCCGGGTTGTGGCCGGCAGCGCGATCAAGGCGCTGGAGCCGGTGGCAAAGCCGCCTGGGGTGGTAAAGCACATGGCCGAGCGTGGGTCGGAGTCGCCGCCCTGGTCGCGGCAGGCCAGCAGCGCCTGCCAGGCATTCCAGTCGCCAGTTTCGGGGTCGGGTACCGCCGCCTGCTCGAAACGGCTCAGATAGGTGCGGATCCGCGGATCCGACGGGTCGTTGCGGTCGAAGGCGGTAATCAGCGACAGCCCTTCAGGGAGCTGCGCCACCTCGATCGGCTGCCGACCGGCGTCATCCCGGTGATAGAGGCAAAAGGCGTCCCGATCGTCGGCGATCACCAGATTGAACGGCCGATAGGCGCGCGGGTTAAGGTCGGCCAGCGCCGTTGCCGCGGCGACGGCGTCGCCGTGATCCAGAGCCTCCAGCACCAGTTCGCCCCGCGACCGCTTCCCCGCGGCCGGCCCCAGGGTGCCGAATCGGTTCAGCGCTGCCGCCACGACACCGGTGTCGTTAAGGCCGAGCCAACTGCCGCCGGCGACACTGTCCAGCCCCCCCACCACCTCCGGCCGGTCCGGCCAATGGCGCGCCGGCGAACGCCAGGGGCGATCGGTCATTTCGTCACGGTTCGCGGCCAGCACAACCGGCCAGCCGGCGTCGAACCTCCGTAGAATCACGATGGTACACATGGTTTCCCCCGAAGCGTGGGCAGTGTATGGTCGCACCAACGCCGCCGCCAGAAGCCACCTGAAAGGCCGGTTCCGAGCAACCATATGATAGACAATGCGATTACAATCCATGGGTGGCCGGCGTGGCACAAGATGTCCCAGGGAGACAGGTAACATGAACACGTTCGAGGATCGGGAAAAGGCGTTTGAAAATAAATTCAAATACGACCAGGAGTTGCTGTTCAGGATCGCCAGCCGACGGGCCCGGCTGATCGGCCTGTGGGCGGCGGAGCGCCTGGGCGTGACCGGTGAAGGGGCGGAAGCCTACGCCCAGGACGTGGTCTCTGCCGACCTTGATGAGCCTGGCCACGCAGATATTATCCGTAAACTTCAGGCTGATTTTAAGGCTAAAGGCGTTGAAATCAGCGATCACCGCATCAAGCGCGAGCTGGAGCAGCTGTGGGAGGTTGCCAGACAGCAGGTGGTGCCGGTCACTCCCGCCTGACCCGGAACCGGTTCTGGCCGACGCGGCGGCGGCAGGGTCCGCACGGACACATGGACGAACGTTCGCCCTGCCACCCCCGGTTTTGCCGATTGCCGGGCTGCCGATCGCTGTTGCGGAGCCCGAACAAACACGCTATGACAGCGGCAGCCGGCATCGTCGCCGCTCACAACTCTCCGGGACCCCGGGGAGGGGAGGGTGTTGAAGATGTCCAGGCGAGCTGGAGAGGTGCCGGAGCGGTCGATCGGGGCGGTCTCGAAAACCGTTGTACCCGCAAGGGTACCGAGGGTTCGAATCCCTCCCTCTCCGCCAGTCCCCATAATATCAATGGGTTGACTTCCCCCCGCTTCCCGGCCGGACCCCCTTATTCCCGTGCTTTCCCAAGCTGCGTGGGACAGGAGTGGGACAAGGATCGCCCCGTCCCACCGGGTCGGTTGGCCGCCACAGTGAACTGCACGAATCGGCCTTCCCTCAAGTTCCCGCTCGCTCCCGGCCGGACGCGCTCTGCCCCTGAACGACACCCTGTCAAACTTACCAGCCCGCTCCGACCAAAAAAAGCAGTGGACAAAAAAAGTATCGGAGTTGCTGGGGATGCCGCTGGCTCCGATCGACAGCGACGGCAGGACCTGATGGACGCCATCACCTTGTGGACGGATCCTTTACAACCTTGAAACACATGGCCCACAACCTCGTCCGAAAGGCCCCGGGAAAGGATTCCCTCCGTCTGCGCCGGAAAGTCGCCGCCTGGGACGACGACTTCCTTGCCAGCCTCATCGGCGCCTAACTTTCTTCACCCGATTCCCCTGCCTGGGAAAGCCTTCGGATCGTCGGCTGGTATGTTGCTGATGCCGAAAACGCCGCCCTGTTCAAAATACTGTTCGATGACGCCATCGCCAAGCATCAGGTACCACCCGGCCAGATCACCCTGCATGCCGATCGCGGCGCGCCCATGAAAGCCAAGGCCACCGCCCAAATGCTGGCCGACCTTGGCGTCACCAAATCGCACAGCCGACCCCACGCCTCAAACGACAATCCGTTCTCCGAAAGCCACTTCAACACCTTGAAGTACCGCCCAAATTTCCCAAGCGATTCGGCTGTATCGAGGACGCCAAGGCGTTTTGCCGGGACTTCTTCTCCTGGTACAATCAGGACCATCACCACGCCGGTATCGGCCTCATGACGCCAGATCGGGTTCACTACGGCCAGGCCGACGCGATTCACGCCGCCCGTCCTCGATATCGCGTTCCGAAAAAATCCAGAGCGCTTCGTCAAAAAGCCGCCGCAACCGCCCGAAAAACCAACCGCCGCCTGGATCAATCCGCCGATCAAAACAGCAAATAGCCAAGCCTAAATTACACCAGCGCCTGTCTCAAAATCGTTGACACGTTCCGCGAGATCACCGGGCGGCGGCTCTCGTAGGCCCCGCTCTTGCCCGTCTCGAACCTCGTGATGGTTATGGCTGAAATTCCAGACGCTTCTGCAAGGTCGCGAACGCCGATTTGGAGAGCCGCGCGAGCCATGCGACATTGCGAGGGTGTTATCACAGCTATCAACCTTGCCGACGTAGCGGCTGCGTAACCTGTTGTCACAGTAAACGAGATCAGCCGACCTGACGACAAGGGTGTTCCCCGATGCCCACTCAACAGCACCCGCCGCCGTTTCCTGGCCACCACGGCCGCGGTCCCGGCCGCGCGCCTGCCCTGCCGGCCATCGGCCCACCCAGGAACGCCGATGACGCGCTGCTCAAAGGCGTTCGCCCTCTGGTATGCTGGATTCGAGGCGCTCGAGAAAGACGACGGCCCCGAGGCCGTGGCCGAATCATGGCGACTCTCCGACTTTCACCCCACCGTCGCCAGCGCCATCACCCTCGCTCCTCGCTCGAAGCGATGCGGCGATGGTCCGACGATTCCCGGGAAACCTTTGCCAATCGGGTCGATGATCGGAGATGGAAGCCCATTGAGCGAATTTTTGAGGTGGCCCCGGACCTGGCACCGGCCGGCTTTACTCCCGGGACATCCCCGGTAATATGACGGCCGGGGTCGGCGGCGGAGGGGCGTGACGGTGAGGAACCCGAACGGGCGCAAATTGGGCCGGTATCGCATCTATTCGCTCCTTGGTCGGGGGGCCATGGGCGCAGTGTACCGTGCCCGGGACACGGAAGCGCGCCGGCCGGTGGCGTTCAAGGTTCTGCGTGCCGAGGCACTTGGCCCGGGCGACCGTAACGCCGCGGTTCAGCGCCTGCTCAAAGAGGCCCGCGCCGCCAGTTCCCTCCACCATCCCAACATTGTCGCGGTTCACGAGTACCGGATTCAACCCGAAGCCGCGGTTGCCGGCGAGGACGTTGTCGGCTACATCGCCATGGAACTGGTCTCGGGGCGATCCCTGGCCCGCCACTTTCAGATCAAGGATCGAGTCGGCCCGGACTTCGCGGTGCAGGTGATGGCCGGGGTCCTGGCGGCGTTGACCCATGCCCATGATCGGGGTGTCATCCACCGCGACGTGAAGCCGGGCAACATCCTGCTTAGCGTGGCCGGCAAGGTGAAACTTGCCGATTTCGGCATCGCCCACATCGAAGGGTTGCCGGCCGACGATGATGGTGCGCTCTTTGGCACCCTGTCCTATGTCGCGCCCGAACAGTTGCGGGGCGAACCGGCCGGCCGGCGCAGCGACCTGTTCTCGGCCGGTGCGGTATTTTACGAGGCGCTGACCGGCCGGCGCGCCTTTTCCGGTTTTGCTGCGGTGATCGCCCGCCGCATCCTGAACGACCAGCCGTTGGAGCCCTCGGTCCGCAATCCGCAGATGCCCAAGGGGTTCGACGCGGTGGTGGCCCGGGCGCTGGCCAAGGCGCCGGAGGAGCGGTTCGCTTCGGCCGCGGAGTTCGCTGCCGCCATCGAAGCCGTGGTCGGCGCGGCCCGCTGGGCCGAGGCGCTGGCGGCGGCCGACGACACCTCGGGCGTTACGGCCCCGCTTTGGAACACCAGTCGGACCGGCGGTGAAGAGGAGGCGCCGGAGCCGGCCGAAGAACCGGAGGAACTGTCCACCGCACCCCTGCGCCGTATTCTCGAGCAGGCGGCCCGGGCCTCGGAACCGGGTTCCGAGGCCGGACCGGCGGTGCCGCCGCCGCCGGTACCGCCGCGACGCCGGTCGGTCCAGGCGGCGGTCCGGGTGGCTGTCGTGGCGGGGTTGGTCGCGCTTGGGCTCGGGCTGATGGTGGTGGCGGGCGTCCGGTTGCCGCCGTCCGGGACCGCACCCTTACCACAGCCGGAGCGCCCGGGACAGCCGGTCCCGGCTCCGGTGGTCGCCGGAGCGCCGGCCGACCCGGCTCCGGCACCCGTGTCCCCGACATCGGCGGTTCCCGCGGTTCCGCATCCCGAGAGCCCGGCGCAACCGGCTCCGGTGGCCGCCGCCGAACCGGCCGGAGCCGAAGCCGCGGCGATTCCGGTTCCGCCGCCGGCACTTCCCGAACCGGCACCGGAACCGGAAAAGCCGGGCGAAGCCGTCGTGCCCCCCGGACCACCGTCACCGCCGCCAGAGCCGGTCAAACCCGAGCCGGTACCGTCACCGTCCCGGTCGGAGCCGTTGCCGCTGGCGTCCGCCCCTTCGCCGGCGGCAGTTGTCCTGAGCGAGCCGCCCCATCCGCCGCTGCGCAAGCCGCCGGTTCCCGGGGTCGCGCTGCCACCGGTGGCGTCCAGGCCCGAACCGGCGGTGTCGGAGCCGCCGAAGCCGGCCGCGGCGGTTTCACCATCACCGCCACCATCACCATCACCGCCACCATCTCCGTCGTCTTCGCCGGAACCGGCGCCGCCTGTGACCGCGACGGTGGCGGAACCGGTCCGGCCGGAAACCTCCGACACCGACCATACCCGGGAATTCGCCGCGGCGCTGGCGCTGTTCCGGCAGTCCAACCTGAGTGCGGCGGTCCAGGCGTTCCAGGCGTTCGTGACGGCATGGCCCGATGACCCGGCGGCGCCGGAGGCGCTTTATCACCTGGGCGAAGCCCGAATGGCGCTGGGCGATCCCGACACTGCCCGGGACAGTTTCGGGCGCCTTGCCGAACGTTATCCCTCTGCCACCCAAACCGCTCCCGGCCTCGTGATGTTGGGCATCGCCGAGAGCCGGCTTGGCCGGCGCGAGGCCGCGTGCGCCACCTTTAACCGGGCGCGCGGCGCCGCGCTGCCTCCTTGGGCGGCGCAGCGGCTGCTGGCGGAACAGCAGGTTGCCGGTTGTCCCTGAGACCGTCGTTCCGGCGGCAAGGCCGGGAGACAGGAGAGCCCATGATCCTCGCACGTCCCCAACCGTCACCGCTCCCGGCTGCGGCCGGGTCGCCGCAATCCTGGTGTCGGCTCCGGTGCCGACTGTGGACACTGGCGTTGTGGGGACTGGTGCTGGTCCTGCTCCCGGCGTCGGCCCGGGCCGAACGGATCGAACTCCGCGACGGCAGCGTGCTGATGGGCACGGTGGTCGGTCCCATGGGCGATCTGGTGACGATCAGGCTGAACGTCGGGACCATCGTTGCGGTGCATGGCGCCGACATCGCGTTTCGTGGTCCCCGGCCGGCGCCGTCTCCGGCCGGGGTTTCGCCACCCGCCCCAACGCTGCTTCCGGTGCCTCCGGCGCCTCCCCCGGTTCCGGTGCCGCCGTTGCGTTTCCATGGCTCCAACACCATGGGCGAGCGTCTGGTGCCGGCGCTGGTGGATCGCTTCGTCGCCACTCGGGGGGCCGGTGCGTCGCCGTGGCTGGCCGGGGCCCTGTCCGGTGAGAAGACCCTGATCGTCAACGGTGGCGACCCCGGCCTGCCGCGTGAGATCGAGGTGCGTGCCTTCGGTTCCGAAACCGCTTTCGCCGCGCTCCAGACCGGGGGCGCCGATATCGGGCTGTCGGCCCGGCGCATCCGCGACAGCGAAAGCGCGTCGGTGCGCGGACTCACCGAACAGACGGTGGCGCTGGACGGCATTGCGATCGTCGTCCATCCCAACAACCCGGTGCGGGCACTGACCCCTGGCCAGCTTTCGGGCATCCTTTCGGGTGACATTACCGATTGGGGCGCGGTGGGCGGTATTCCCGGCCCGATCGGCCTGCGGCTGCCCGACGAGCGGTCGGCCCTGCCCGCAACCATCCAGACCTTGGTCATGGGCGGCCGGCGGATCGTCGCCACCGCCGAACGCCTGGAATCGAGTCAGGAGATCTCGGCGCGGGTTGCGGCCGAACCCGGTTCCCTGGGTCTGGTCAGCCTGGCCTATATCGACCGGACCCGGGCGCTGGACATCAGGACCTGCTCGGGCAGCGTCGCGCCCACCGCGTTTGCGGTCAAGGCGGGAGACTATCCCCTGACCCGCCGCCTGTTTTTCTATGCCCGGCCGCGCCCCAGGCCGGCGGTGATCGACGATGTCCTGGCCTTTTCGGCCGCTCCGGCGGGCCAGAGCGCCATCGCCGCCGCCGGCTTCGTCAACCTGGAAATCGAAAGCGATGGCGGCCTGTCGCGCCGGGTCCGCCGTGAGCTTCTGATCGATGACAGCAGCATCGATTTCGCCCTGGCCCGGGGTTTCCTCAAGGCCACCGAAGGCGCCGGCCGGCTGTCCCTGACCTTCCGGTTCGGCGAAGGCGGCGCCGCCCCCGACGGCGACGCCGACACCGACATCCAGCGCCTCGCCGCCTTCATGAAAAGTCCCGCGGGCCAGGGTCACCAACTGATCGTGCTTGGCTTTTCGGGGCCGACCGATACCTTCCAGAAAGGCGCGGCGTTGTCGGAGAGCCGGGCCCGCGAGGTTGCCCAGCGGCTGGACCGGAGTGGGCTGAAGGCGGCCACGGTGGCCGGCTTCGGTGCCATCACCACCTCGTGCGCGGAAACCCCCGACAGCCGGGAGCGCAGTCGCCGGGTCGAGGTGTGGATGCGGTAATAACGCCCGTTTCGGTCCCGCCTCCTGATCGACAAGGGGGCGTGGTCCCGCTATATCAGTATCCGGTAGGCGGGCCGGTATTCCCGGCCTTGGGCGTGGCACAGGAGCGCAAACAGGTATGACCGAAGGCACTGGGAACTCAGGCACGGGGAGCGAAGGGACCGGACTGTTGACCGTGACCGCCAGCGCGGCGCGGCGGATCGGCGCGATCATCAAGGGCGAAGGTCGGGACGGCCTGATGTTGCGGCTGTCGGTGGCCGGTGGCGGCTGCTCGGGCTTCCGTTATGATTTTACGCTGGATGACAGCCGCAATGAGGACGATGCGGCGTTCGAGCGGGATGGCGTTACGGTGGTGGTTGATCGGTGTTCCTTGGATCTGGTGGGCGGGGCGACCCTGGATTTTGTCGAGGATCTGATCGGATCCTCGTTTCAGGTGCGCAATCCCAATGCCACTGCTTCTTGTGGTTGTGGTTCGTCGTTCGCGGTGTGAACCGGCGTCACTCCGGGGGGCGCGGTGCCCCCGGACCTCCTCGCCAAGGGCCGGCGGCCCTGCGGAACCCGGGACTTTGGCAATGGCGGCTGACGGTGTGGGGTCTTTGGCGGGGAAAACCCGCTTCAGGATCGGGGCGCTCGTGATCACCACGATCAGGGCGGCGCTGGTGTTGGTCGCAGCCCTGGTCTGGCTGCGGGGGGGGCCGGTGGCAGCCGAGTGTCTGTCGCCCGAGGGCAAGGTGATCGACCTTGCCTTCCTCAATTGCGTCAAGGCCGGGAACAACTATCTCGGGAGCTTTGATCGCCAGGCGATCGACCAGCTGCGGGGCCGGTGGGATGTCGACTGCGTCAAAAAAACCAATCCCACCGACCTGATTCCCGAAGACGAAAAAAACAAGCTGCTGGCGGTACGGCGGATTGGCCACGCCTATCATATCTACCTGCACTATCTGCTTGATGATTCCTATTACGCCTGGGTGGTTTCGTTCGTCGACAAGGACACCGTCCGAACCGAGTATAAAGGGCGGATGCGGGGCGGTAAGGTTGAAGAATGGGTGATCGACGGGCGCAATACCAAGACCGGAGAGCCGGTCAGGTTGCTGTCCCGTTGCAGCCGGGTGCTGTGGTGTTCGGTGACCGATGGCGCCAGCACCAACATGGAAGACGACGCCGGTTCGGTTCAGCCCTATTTCAGCCGGGGCGATCAGTGGCCGTTGGTTCTGGATCTGGCGGCCGGCACCGCCAATGTCCCGTACCGGCAGAATCGGGCGGGTAAGATGGCCTCGGTCAACGAACAATATGCTCTGAACACCACCGATACCCTGTACACCCTGAAATCCGTGGACTCCGCCTTTGGCATGCTCAACAACGGATTGTTCGTGGTCGATGGCATTACCATCGAGGTTAACCGGCAGAAAGGTGCCTTCTCAAAGATTCTGAAGATCCTCGATCGGAATGTCAGTCAGGGCAGCTACCAGTTCTTTACCGAAGCCGGGCAGTGCCGGCGTGCCGAATGGTCGGTGATCACGCCGCCCCATCAGAAGTTTTGAGGGTTCCGGGATTTCATCTCTTCGGCGGCCGCCCGGCGGCGGCCGGTGTGGGGGCCAGCGGGAGGGGCTCATGACGGTACGGATACTGCTGGCGGTCGTGTTGGCCCTTGCCGCGACCTGTGCCGGTCCGGCAGCGGCGGCGGGCAGGGCGGGGAGCGCACCTTCGGCGCCACCGCCGCCGACGCTGCCGCCCACGGAAGACGTGGCGCCGGCGCTGAGCGGCGCGCTGCCCCCGGCGACCGGGAAGAGTGCGGAGATTACCGGTTTTCGCTCGGCCCGTTTCGGGATGAACGAAAGCGGGGTCCGGCAGGCCATTCGCTCGGATTTCGGCAGTGCCGTCAACACGGTGGTTGTGACAAAGGATGATCTGGAAAAGACCACCGCTCTCCAGATCGGCGTCGACGAGCTGTTGCCGGTGGCCGGCAAGGGCAAGGTCTCCTACGTCTTTGGCGCGCAATCCAAGGCCCTGATCGAGGTTAACGTCGCCTGGGGCGCTGCGGCGGGAGTCGAGACCAGTCCCGAGGCGCTGATCGAGGCCGCGGATCTGCTGAGAACCCATTTCATGGCGGCGCCCTTCCGGCCGGAAGACCTGCTGCTCAACTGGCAACTGCCCGATGGTTCGACGGTGGTGTTGCGCGGTTTGGACCGTCACCACCATGCGGTGCTGCTGGTTCTGGCGGGCGAAAAGCAAAGTGCGCCGACGGATGTCGAAGGCGCGGTGCCGATCCTCAGGGTTACGACCTTGATGCTGTCGTATATTCAGGACCTTCGGCATTTTGACGGTTTTCACCTGAAGCGGGAGGCGTTTTGAGCATCCAAGCTGCGGTGATGGCGGGTCGTTCCGGCCGCGGCCATCGAAGACGTCTGGTGGCGGTCGCGCTGGCCGCCGGCCTGACCGGTGCCGCGGCGCCGGCCGCCGCGGTCACCGAGACCTGCGACAAAGTGGACGGCGCCCATTCGGTGTCCTACGATTTGGGGGCGGTGCTGACCATCGTCAACTATCTCGATCATCCGGTGCTGATTTATTGGCTTAACTATCAGGGTAACCGGGTGCTCTACCGTACCCTCGGTCCGGGGGATGGCTATCCGCAGAAGACCTTTTTCACCCATGTCTGGCTGGCCACCACCGAGGACGGAAGTTGTGCCGGCTTGTTCCAGGTCGACCGACAAAGCGATCGTTTTGCCATCCGTGCCGAGACCGTGCCCGCGGCGTTGCCGCCGTCAAAGCCCGATGCCCGATTGAAGACCCTGGCTCCCGGGTGGCAAGGGGGCGAATGACCCCGGACGAAAGAATAAGGACGAAAGAAAAGGCTTGCCAGGGTGGGCAGGGGGGATTCTTCTATGGGCATGAGTCGTCCCGGCGTCTTGAGCGCAGTGGTTGATCCGGCGCGCGAGGAGGTTGGTTCCGTCGCCCGGCGACGTCACGGCTTGAAACTGAATAACGGGATCAGGCGCCGGGGCCGCTACGAAACCGCTCCCACGAGGAGACAGTTTTATGACGCCACGGATTGCCGATCTTCTCGGGCGCATTCAGGCGCTTGAAGAGGAATTGGTCCAGGAAGTGGAGAGCGGCCTCGTTCTGCGCGGCTTTAGCCTGAAAGGCAAGGTCATCGCGTTCGAGAGGGAGGTGATCGAACGGCATCGCTGCCTGCGGCTGGGGCTGGTGCGCTATCTGAGCGGGATACCACTGCGGAACATGTTATCGGCGCCGGTCATCTATTCGATGATCCTGCCGTTACTTCTCCTTGATGGCTGGGTCAGCGTATACCTGAGCATATGCTTCCGAATCTACGGCATCCCGCAAGTTCGACGCGCCGGGTATATCGTGTTCGATCGTCATCACTTGGCTTACCTGAACTGGATTGAGGCGTTGAATTGCAGTTATTGTGCCTATGGCAACGGCGTCATCGCCTATGTCCGCGAAATTTCGAGCCGGACCGAGCAGTATTGGTGCCCTATCAAACATGCCGTGCGCCTCCGGGACTCCCATAAACGCTACCTGGATTTTCTGGAATACGGCGATGCCGACGGGTATCATGGGCAGCTGGAAGAATATCGCAAGAAGGTTCGCGACTCCTGAGCGATCGGCCGCCGGTGCCTGTCGGCTTGGCTCGGTAACAAAGCTTCAATTGTCTAAAGGAAACGCCGCGGCTCTCCGGCCGGATGTCGGCCGGGCAGACCGGAACGGGGTTATTGCCGGCAGTAAAGCTCGTACCCTTCTTTCCAACCGCTGTCCCACAACAGGGCGCGGTCGCTGCCCGGCCGGTAGGGATTGGTCGTGATTGGCCGCTTCCGCTTTGCCGCTTCGACGCCCTCGCGGAAGGCATGAAGTGCCCATCCACGCTCGAATGTCTCGGCGTCCTTCCGTTCGGCCAAAGGGTTGCTCCCAAACGAGCTTTGGATCGAATGTGCCATGCCGGCATGATACCGCAGTCCCTGCCGAATGCAATGGGTAAAAATATCCACCGGACAACAGACGGTTGTGACTGAAGGCGGGTCGGTGACGCCTGCGCCGGTATTGGACGGCAACCCCCAGCCCGTCGACAAATCCGGTCGAAAATCAGAAAAGAAAGACAGGGAAGTGAAGCGAAGCGACGGCTTAAAACCATTTGCCGGATGGCGCGGACAGGCAACCCGGTGGCGGGTCTGTGCTGGCGGCGAGGGCACGGCGATTAATTTATAAGCTTGTGACCTTTTTCAGCGAAACGGTGGACAGAGATTCCGGCGGGCGAAAATGCCCGCCCTGCGGCATTTCGGCCATTGCAAATCGTTCGCATTTGCATAGGATGCCTCATCGCACCGGGTGGGCATGGCCATGCCCGATCATCCGACGCTCGGGCTGTCGCACGAAGTGAGAGAAGCAGCAGATGACCGTACACTTCGATGAATTGACCGTAACCGCAACTGGCGGCATGACCTTTGGCTGGCGGCGGATATTCGCGGTTGCCGGTCCCGGGCTGGTGGTCATGCTGGCCGACACCGACGCCGGNNAAAGCGGCGCCCAATGGGGCTACAAGCTGCTGTTGCTGCAAGCCATTCTGATTCCCATCCTGTTTGTCGTCCAGGAACTGACGGTTCGGCTGGGGGTGGTCACCGGGCGCGGTCACGGCGAACTGATCCGGGAACGCTTCGGTCGCGGCTGGGCCTGGCTTTCGGTCTCGACCATGGCATTGGCCTGTCTGGGGGCACTGGTGACCCAACTCAGCGGCCTTGCCGGGGTGGCGCAGCTTTTCGGGGTCCCGGTCTGGCTGGCTTTGGGACTGACCATCGCGATGATCGTGTTCATGGTCTGCACCGGTTCGTACCGGTCGGTGGAGCGCATCGCCATCCTGTTCGGACTTTTTGAACTGGTGTTTCTCAGCGTGGCGTGGCAGGCGGCGCCGCAGATGGCCCAGATCTCGGCCCAACTTACGGCGCTGCCGCTGGGCGACGGCGGTTTCCTGTACCTCGCGGCGGCCAATATCGGCGCGGTGATCATGCCCTGGATGGTCTTTTATCAGCAATCCGCCGTGGTCGATAAGGGTCTGACCGTGCGCCACCTCAGGGTGCTGCGCTGGGACACCGCGGCGGGGGCGGTGCTGACCCAGTTGGTGATGGCGTCGGTGCTGATTGCGGTGGCGGCGACCATCGGCCAGACCCGGCCCGATGCCAGTCTCGACGATGTCCCCCAGATCGCCAACGCCTTGACGCCGTTCCTGGGGGATGTCACCGGCCGGATCGTGTTCGCGTTCGGCATCAGCGGTGCGGCGCTGGTCGCAACCATCGTGGTCTGCCTGACCGCGGCCTGGGGTCTGGGCGAGGTCGCGGGCTATCGCCGCTCGCTGTCGGACCATCCCCGGGAGGCGCCGGTTTTCTACGGCATCTTCACCGCGGCGCTGGTTCTGGCGGCGCTGGTGGTTGGCTCGGGGGTCAATCTCGTCAGTCTTTCGGTGGCGGTGGAGGTGATGAACGCGATGCTGTTGCCGATCGTGCTCGGTTTCCTGTTCATGTTGGCCCGCCGGGCGTTGCCGGCGCCCTATCGCCTGAGCGGGGCCTATGCCTGGGTGGTCGGTACGGTGATCCTGGTCACGGCGGGCTTTGGTCTTTATGCTGGCCTCGCCGGCGCCATCGGCGGCTGACGCTTCGGTTTTGGGGTGCAGTGGTTTATGATCGGGCCGCCGTTGCTCGGAAGTATCCATGATCGTGCCGCCATCGCCGCCAGGGCATGCCGCCCCGCCTCAGTCCGGTTCGCCGCATCCCGCCGTTGACACCGACGATCTGCTGGTGACCGGGGCCGGACGATGGCGGCGTCCGGTGCTGGTCGGGGCGCTGGCGGTGCTGGTGGCCGGTGGTGCGCTGGCCGCGGCCGGCCTCGTGCCGGCGCTGGTCGGGCGGCTGGGGCCGGCGGCGGCCGTGATGGCGCTGACGGCGGCGGCGGCATTGCTGGCGGCGGCGGCCGGGCTGTTGCCGGCGGCCGTGGTTTTGTATGGCCGCGCCGGCGGGGCGCGGACGTTGGCCCGGCTGGTGTGGTGGGGCGGCTGGCCCCAGGCGGTGCTGGCGGCGGTGGTGGCCGAGGCCGCCATCGCCGCGGCGATCCTCGCCTGCCGGACCGTGGTGGGACCGGACGGTGCCGGGAGCGTGGCGGGCGGGGAGGCCTTGCCGGCGCTGGTGGCCGGGCTGGCGGTGACGCTGGGCTTTCCGCTGCTGGTGTTCGAACGTCACCTGACCGCGGCCGGTTCGGGGTTTCCCGAGGCGGCGGCGCTGGCCCGGTTGCTGAGGCTGCCCCTGTTGGTGCTGGCCGGCGGCGGTCTTGGCGTGGTGGTGGCGGTTGCCGGGGTTCCGGCCGCCTTGTGGCTGGTCCGCGGACTGGCCGCACTGGCCGGGGTGATCGCCCTCGAGACCTTGCTCCGGGCGGTGGGCCGCCTGTTCCTGCCCGCCGCGCGAGGGGCCGAGGTCCGGGCGCTGGCCGGTGGCACCGTGGCGGCGCTGGTGCTGGATCGACGTCCGGGCGGGCGCGGGGCGGCGGGCACCACCCTGGCCGATCGTTTCGGCATTGACCTGTCGCGAAGCTGGGCGCTCGGCTTCGTCCGCCGGGCGGTGTTGCCGCTGGTCTTCGGGCTCATGGTGCTGGCCTGGGGCGTTACCGCCCTGACCGCGCTGGGTCCCGACCAGCGCGGCATCTATGAACGGCTGGGGGCGCCGGTGGCGGTGTTCGGCCCGGGCCTGTCGCTCCATCTGCCCTGGCCGTTCGGGATGGTGCGGCCTACCGAATACGGCACGGTCCATGAAATCGCGGTGGCGCTGCCCGTGGACGGGTCGGGCGCGGCGGCCGGGCAGGGGATGACCGGCGCCGGGACGGCCGACGGCCCGGCACCGGCCGACGCCGACCGGCTGTGGGTCGAAGTTCACCCGTCCGAGGTGTCCTATCTGCTGCCGGGTGCCGGAAGCAGCGGCGCCTTTGAGCTGGTGGACCTGGATTTGCGTCTGGTTTACCGCATCGGCATGACCGATGGCGCCGCCATCGCCGCTCATACCAGGGTGTCGGAGCCCGAGGCGCTGATCCGGGCCTATGCCGGTGCCTGGCTGATCCGCCTGTTTTCGACCCGGACGCTGCCGGGCCTGTTGCGCGAGGATACCAGCCGGCTGCAACAGGAAATGAAGGTAACGCTCCAGCGGGGTCTCGACGAGGCGGGCAGCGGTCTGGAACTGTTGGCGGTGGTGATTGATGCCATCCATCCGCCGCCGGGTGCCGCCGCCGCCTACCACGGGGTTCATGCCGCCGGGATTCGGGCCGCGGCCGAAGTCGCCCGGCAGCGCCGCGATGCTGTGACCGTCACCGGCGAGGCCCGGGAAAAGGCGACCATGACCCTCAATCTGGCCGCCACCAATGCCGCGGAGACCCAGGCGCGGGCCGCCATCGACCGCATCCGGTTCCTCGCGGAACTCCAGGCCCAGCGCGAGGCCGGAGAGGGGGT
Source organism: Rhodospirillales bacterium (assembly GCA_003165295.1). Taxonomy (GTDB): domain Bacteria; phylum Pseudomonadota; class Alphaproteobacteria; order Azospirillales; family Azospirillaceae; genus BOG-933. Next base: position 20,693 of record PLTC01000155.1, read on the forward strand.
GGCCCTGGATCGCCGGCTCACGGTTCTGGAACGCAGTCTGGCGGGCGGCACCCTGACCATTATCGACCGGCGGATTCCCCTGCGGGACGATACCACCCTTGATTTCAGAAACCTGACCGCCGGCGGCGCGGCGGCGTCCGACGCCGTCGATTCCGATATCCCGGTGGCCAGGACACGGTCACCGGACAATCCGGACAATCCGGCATCGGACACTTCGGCGCCCGGGGCCGGAACCGCGAGCCCGGAGGCGCCGGTTTCGCCGGGTTCACCGGATCCGGCCGAGGGACCGTGACGGCCCGTGGCGAGAGTGTGGAGAGGATGTTGTGATGTCGGGTGCGCACGCCTGTTTCAGTCATGACCATGGGCATGATCACGAACACGGGGGACATGATCACGGCGGCCATGGTTCGGGCCGGGCCGCGCTGTTGCGGGTGGTGATCGCGGTGCTGCTGGTGGCGGCGGCCGGGCTGGCCTCGGCGGCGGTGATGGTGGGGGCGGGCAGTGCGGTGGTGGTCACCCGGTTCGGTGACCCAGTGCGCATTTATACCGAGCCCGGGCTGCACTGGAAACTGCCGGCGCCCATTGAGGCCACGGTTACGGTGGATCTCCGCCTGCACACCACCTCCAGCGGCCTGCTGGATGTCGGAACCGCCGATGGCCTGCGGGTGCTGATGCAGGCCTATATCGCCTGGCAGGTGCCGGCCGAACCCGAGGCCATCCGCCGCTTCCTGCAAAGTGTGCGCAACCAGCCCGATAATGCCGGGCGGCAGCTGCGGACCTTCCTTGGTTCGGTGCTGGCGGTGACCGCAGGCACCTTCGACCTTGCAGGTCTGCTCAACACCGATCCTTCCCGGCTGCGGCTGGAGGCTTGCGAGGCGCAGTTGCGCGAACGGATGGCCGATCAGGCACTCAAGACCTACGGCGTCGGCATCCGTCAGGTCGGGTTGGAACGCCTGACCCTGCCCACCGAGACCATGACCGCCACGGTGGACCGGTTGCGGGCCGAGCGCGAAACCGTGGCCGAGGAGCGCATGGCCGAAGGCCGCCGTCAGGCCGCCGAGATCACCTCCAACGCCCAGCGTGACGCCCAGATTCTCCAGGCCCGGACCGAGCAGGAAGCGGCTGGGATCGAGGCCCGGTCCCGCCTGGACGCGGCGCGGATCATCGGCGAAGCCTACCGGGCCGATCCCGAGCTGTATACCCTGCTGCGCTCCCTCGATACCCTCGACAAGGTCATTCGCGGCAACACCCATCTGATCCTGCGCACCGATGCCGCGCCGTTCCAGGTGCTCTCGGACGGCGTCGGGGGTGGGGCGCCGGCCAGAGGCGCACCGGTACCCGTACCCGGGCCGGCGGCGGCGGGAGCAAAGCCGTGACGGACGTAGCCGCGGCCGCTCCGACCCCGACGGCCCCGCCCCCGAGCGCCTGGGTTCAGGCCATCGATCTGGCCTTCGTCGCGGTGTTCCTGGTGGTGGCCGGGCTGGCGGTGCTGTGGGTGGCCTCGGGCATCCGGCAGGTCGGACCGGGAACCCAGGCGGTGGTCTCGCGCTTCGGGGCGGTGGTGGCCGGGCACGGTCCCGGGCTGCTCGTAACCTGGCCTGCCCCCATTGCCCGGGTGGACATCGTTCCCGGTCCCGATCGGCTGATCGAGGTCCCGCTGTCGCGTTTCGGGGCGGGCGAGCCGCCGGACCTCGCGGCCGTGCTTGACCCGCGCCGGAACACCGCATTCGTGCTCACCGGTGATGTCGGGCTGGTCCGGCTGGAGGCGACGCTGCTCTACACCATCACCGTGCCTTCGGCCTGGCTGCTGGCCCGCGACCGGCTGGGGCCAGCCCTGGACCGGCTGGCCGCGGCCAGCCTGGCCGCGGTTGCCGCCGGCAGCGATCTGGACGGGGTGATGGTAGCCCGGCCCGAGGCCCCGGCCAGCGCCGCCGCCGCGGCCCGGCGCGAGGCGCTGCGTGGCGCCGTGGTTGCCGGCATCAACCGGAGGCTCCAGGCCCTGGAGGACCAGGGCGCCGGCCTTGGCATCCGGGTGGCCCGCCTGGATCTTTCGGCGGCCCTGCCCGCGGTGCTGGCGCCGGTCTACCAGGACGTGCTGTCGGCGGTGCAGCGGGCCGAACAGGTCGTTGCCGAGGCGCGAACCGCCGCGGCCGGGATCGGCCAGGCCGCCGACCGCCTGCACATCCAGATTCTGCGGCAGGCCGAGGGCGCCGCGGTCCAACGGGTGGCCGCCGCCCGCAGCCGGACCGCCGGGCTGCTGGCCCTGGCTGCCCACGCCGAAGAACTGCCCCGTGCCCCGGTGCTGGAGCGGGTGTTCCGCGAGCGCATCGGGGCGATCCTCGAGCAGGCGGGCAGTGTGACCACCGTGGAGCCGGGCATGACCCCGAAATTGATCCTGCCGGGGACGCCGCCATGACCGGCAGGCCGGTTCCCCCCGAGACGTCCGGCGCCCTGCTCGGCGCCACCGAGCGGCTGGTGTTGGGCCTGCGGCTGGCGCTGGCGCTGGCCGCCGCCGGTCTGTTGCTGCTGTCCTTCGGACTGGCGTGGCTGGCGCCCGACCAGGGCGAGGTGGCCGGGCTGATCGCCGGGGTTGCGGCGCTGCTGGTGGCGCCGCCGGTCCTGGTCGGGGCGTGGCGTTCCCTGACCCGGCCCAGCCTGTGCGGTCTGACCGACCAACTGGTGTCGCTGGCGGTGATCGCCGCCTGGGCGGTGGGCGATCTGACCACCGCGGCGCTGTTGCCGCTGGTGATGACCGTCGGCCATATCCTGGAGGAGCGCAGCCTGCTCGGCTCACGCGAGGCCATCGAGGCGCTGGGTCGGCTGACCCGCAGCCGCGGCCGCCGGCTGGCGCCCGACGGCGCCGTCACCGAGGTCGATGCCTCGGAGCTGCGTCCGGGCGACCGGGTCGAGCTGCGGGCCGGCGACCGGATCCCGGCCGACGGCATCGTACTGACCGGAACCTCGAGCCTCGATACCGGATCGGTGACGGGCGAGTCGTTGCCGGTGGAGGTGCGTGCCGGCGATCCGGTACTGGCCGGAACCACCAATTGCTGGGGCCGGCTGGAGGTGGAGATCACCCGCACCGGCCGCGAGACCGTGCTGGGCAAGGTGGTGGCCCTGATGCACGAGGCCGAGCGCGCCAAGCCGCCGGTGACGCGGTTGCTGGAACGCTACGCCGGCCGTTATCTGGTGCTGGTGCTGGCACTGGCCGCCGGTGCCTGGTTTGCCAGCCATCAGGTTTCGGTGATGATGGCGGTGCTGGTGGCGTCGTGCCCGTGCGCCCTGGTGCTGGCGGCGCCGGCCACCGCGGTTGCGGCGCTGGCGGTGGCGGCACGCCATGGCATCCTGATCAAGGGTTCGGCGTTCCTGGAGGAACTGGCCGGGGTCGATTCGCTGATCCTCGACAAGACCGGCACCCTCACCCATGGCGAGTTGTGCCTGACCGAGGTGATCCCGGCGCCCGGGGTCGATGCCGCCGCCATGATGGCGCTGGCCGCCGGACTGGGCAGCGCCAGCAGCCATCCGGTGAGCCGGGCGGCGGCGGCGGCGGTTCCGGTGGCGGACCGGCTGCCGGTTTCGGATCTGGTGGAGATCGGCGGCATCGGCCTGACCGCCCGGGACCGGGGGGCGCGGGTGGTGTTCGGCCGGGCCGAGGTTCTGCGCGCCCAAGGCATCGACCCGGGTGAACCGCCGGACCACGACGGGCCGGCGGCCTGTGTCGGCCGCGACGGGGTGTTGTTGGGCTGGCTGCTGTTTGCCGACCGTTCGCGGGCCGAGGCCCATGAGGCGCTGGAGGACCTGCGCGGTCTCGGCCTGACCCGGCAGGTGCTGCTCTCGGGCGACCGTCGTCGGGTCGCCGAAGCGGTTGCCGGCGCCATCGGCATTTCCGAGGTCGAGGGCGAGGTGCTGCCGGAACAGAAGCTCCAGCGGGTGCTGGATCAGGTGCGGGCCGGCTGGCGGCCGTTGGTGGTGGGCGACGGCGTCAACGATTCGCTGGCGCTCAAGGCCGGCGCGGTCGGGGTGGCCATGGGCGTCAACGGAACCGATGTGGCGCTGGCCTCTGCCGATCTGGTGCTGATGACCAGCGACCTGCGCCGCCTCGGCACCTGCATCCGGCTGGCCCGGCGTTGCCGGCGGACCATAGCCGTCAACGTTGCCCTGGGTCTCGGCTGGACCGCCGCGGTCATATCGGTGGCGGCGCTGGGTTGGTTCGGCGCGGAGGGGGCGCTGGCCGCGGCGGTGCTGCACAATCTCGGAACGCTGGCGGTGATGGCCAATGCCGGCCGATTGCTGCGCTTTGATGAGCGGTTGGCCTGAGGCCGCTGTTCGGTCGGTTCGGGAGTGGTATAATCTCTGCCGAATCTTCGGGCTCCGGTACGCCCGTTTACGAGAGAGAGCGATGATCGATCTAGGGTTTCTCAAGTCTCACCAGCGGCTGGTCGCCATCGACGCCGAGACCACCGGCAACCCGATCATGACCGCGGCCCAGATTCGCAAGGCGCCCAAGGGCTTCCGGCCCCCCGGGGTGATGATCGAGATCGGTTGCGTCGAGTTGCTGCGCACCGATGGCGGCTGGCGCAAGGGCGAGACCTGGCAGACCCGGATCAACCCGGACGGCCCGATCCATCCCCAGGCGATCAAGATTCACGGCATCAAGCCGGCCGAACTCAAGGCCGCGCCGAGATTTGCCGACATTGTTCAGGATTTGTTGCGTTATCTCGGCGAGGCGCCGTTGCTGGCCCATGCCTATCGCAACGAAAAGCAATTCCTCGATTACGAGATGGCGCGCGCGAAACTGATCGCGTGGGACGAGGAAGCTTTCGCAGATAATCGTTTCATCTGCACCCAGGAAATCTACGCCGCGGTCTATCCCGGCGCGCCCAAGTCGCTGAACGCGGTTTCCGACCGGTTATGGCTGGATCGCTCGGAACGCTTCGCGTTCCATGGGGCGCTGCTGGACGCCGACCTGACCGCCGACGCCTTCGTCGAGTTGGAACGCCGGATCGCCGCCGGACCGGAATCGGAAACGCCGCGGTCGGTGGATCTGGGGTGACCTGAATTCGCGGGGCGGAGCGCCCCTTATACGCGAGGATGGCGCACTTGTCTTGATTTTGCAGGGCGCTGCCCTGCACCCGCAAGGAGGCTCGCCTCCTTGACCACCAGGACTCATGGGTTCAAAGGGCCGATCAGCTCTTTGCGGGTGTGGGCGGAGCCCACGGTCGGAGTGGATGGGATGACCCTCAGCGTATCGAATCTGGAAATGGACATCGCCCAGGCGTGCAACCTGCACTGTTTTGGCTGCTGCCATTATTCCAATTATGGATTAAAGGGGGTGATTCCGTTCGACCAGGGCCGGGAGTGGATTGCCGCCTGGGTCGGACGACTGAATCCGCGGGCGTTTTCTTTGCTGGGGGGCGAACCGGCGCTGAACCCGGACCTGATCCGGTACATCGCGTTCGCCGCCGAAGTCTGGCCCGAGGCGCAGCGCACCGTCGTTTCCAACGGGATGTATCTGCACCGCCATGAAAACCTGTTCCCGGTGCTGAAGGCCACCGGGACCCGGCTTGAGGTCAGCATTCATTCCCATGACGATCCGGTTTATACCGCCCGTTCCGGCGGACCGATCGCGACCCTGAAGGAACAGGCGGCGGCGCACGGGGTGGTCATGACCACCCGGGATGCCAAGACCCTGTTTCACGTCACCTATCGCGGTTACGGTCCGACCATGCGGCCGTTCGAGGACGAAGACCCGCGCCGGTCGTGGGAGGTCTGCCAGAACAAGCGGTGCATCACCCTCTGGCAGGGCCGGCTCTGGAAGTGTCCGCCCATCGCCTTCCTGCGGCTGGTCCTGGAACGGCACGACCTGACCGGATGCGCCGCATGGCAGCCCTATCTGGAATACCAGGGCGTGCCGCCCACCGCCGGCGACGCCGCAATCAGCCGGGTGTTTGCCCAGACCGAGGAGGATATCTGCGGCATGTGTCCGGCACGGTTCAACCTGATCAAGAAGACCAACGTCACCGATCCTTTCAAGTTCGGCGATCCCTTGCCGTTCGAGGTGATCAGGGGTCCGGCCCCTGAAAAGACCGCCTGAACGCTATCGGCCGGTTAGGGATGTTCACAGGACGCCGCTGGACCGGCCAGGAGAAAGGCAGTGCGTGCCGCCCTTGCCCGTCCCGGCGCCCGGCCTTCGGCGGACGCCATTGCCCGGCAGTTCAAAGGCGCGAAACGCGAACGGGTGGCGGAAATACTCCAGGTTATGGCCATCGTGGGGTAACGTTTGACAGATATGGCATTTCACGCATGGATCAGTGACAGGCGGTCCGGCGTGCCGACCCGGGCGGCAGCGGTCTTTTCCCATCTTAGGCGCGAGCGGCGCCAACGTCCCGCTCACCCGATCCTTATCCCCCGGTTGCGGGCGTCGGCGGTCTGGCCTATTTTCGCCGGGGCGGGGGGGGCACTGCCGGTGACGGATTCCTTCCCTTTCCCCTTCTTCGTGGCACGGTGACATGCTGTTTTCTGGTCCGATCGCCTTTACCGCGCCCTGGGTTCTTGCAGCGCTGGCGGTGCTGCCGCTGGTGTGGTGGCTGCTGCGCCTGACGCCGCCGGTGCCCCGGCTGGTGCGGTTTCCGGCGCTGGGGTTGTTGCGTGACCTGATGGCGCGGGAAGAGACGCCGGCGCGCACGCCGCCCTGGCTGCTGGTGCTGCGGCTGGCTATCGGGGCGCTGGTGATCGTCGGGCTGGCGGGACCGGTGTGGCATTCGGACGCGGCGTTGCCGGGCGGCGGGCCGGTGTTGCTGGTGATCGATGACGGCTGGAGCGCAGCCCGCGACTGGCCGGCCCGGCAGCAACTGCTGGCCGAATTGCTGACCCGGGCCGAACGCCAGGACCGGCCGGTGATGGTGGTGACCACGGCGCCGGTGGCCATGCCCGGCGGGGTTGCGGGGGGTACCGGGAAGGGGGGGGCGGGGCGGTCGCCGGTTAGGGGGCCGATGCCGGCGGCCGATGCCCGGAGGTTGCTCCAGGGGCTGGAGCCGCAACCCTGGCCCGAGGACCGGGCGGCGGCGCTGGCGGCGCTGAAGGCGTCGCGGCCGGGCGGGGCGATTTACTCGGTCTGGCTCAGCAACGGTCTCGAAGATGCCGGGGCGGCGCCGCTGGTCGGTTATCTGAAGGACCTGGGCGGCTTGCGGGTGGCGGTGCCGGGGGTGCTGCCGGACCTGCTGCTGCNNCGCTGACGGCGCGGCTGGTGCGGGCGGCGCCGGGGCCGGCGCGCCCGGTGGCGGTGCGGTTGTCGGCGGCCGACGACCGGTTGCTGGGGGAGGAAGCCGCGTCCTTCGCGGCCGGCGGTACCGATGCCGAAGTGCGGTTTGCCCTGCCGCTGGAAATGCGCAACCAGGCGGTGCGGCTGGGTCTCGAGGGTCAGGCGACGGCGGCGGCGACGGTGCTGCTGGATGAACGCTGGCAAAGGCGGCCGGTGGGGCTGGTGACCGGCCGGCAGGGCAACGAGTTGCAACCGTTGCTGAACGATGTCTATTACCTGGATCGGGCGCTGAGCCCGACCAGCGAGGTCCGGCGGGGCAGCCTGACCGAACTGCTGGGCGGCGATGTTTCGGTGCTGGTTCTGGCCGATATCGGCGCCTTGGATGCGGTCGAAGCTGCGGCTCTCGACCAATGGGTGACGCAGGGCGGCCTGTTGCTGCGCTTTGCCGGACCGCGGCTGGCCCACGACGCCGATGCCTTGCTGCCGGTGCGGTTGCGGCTGGGAGACCGGGTGCTGGGCGGGGCGCTGTCCTGGGCCAGGCCGCTGCACCTGTTGCCCTTCGAGTCCGGCTCGCCGTTTTCGGGTCTGACCATCCCTGACGATGTCACCGTCGAGCGTCAGGTGCTGGCCGAGCCGACCCTGGACCTGGGCGACCACACCTGGGCGCGGCTGACCGACGGCACGC
>PLTC01000123.1 GCA_003165295.1 Rhodospirillales bacterium
CCGGCCCCGGCTCCGACGGCACCCTCGACGCCGGCCAACGACGCCACCGCCCTCAAACCGCCGGCGGCTCCCCAGGCACCGCCGGCCCGGCCGCTCGACCCGGCCAAACCGATCACCGACCCGCCGCCGCTCCCGGCCGAGCCGCTGACGCCCGATACCGTCTCCCAGTTGATGATGCGAAATCTCGACAAGTACCAGGCGATGGCGCGGGCCGCCGCGCACCTGCCGCCCAAGCCGGCCGGCACCGTCCCCGACGTGTGATCCGGCGATTCCCCCGACCTCGCCGCGGGTTCCGGCTTTGAGCGCGGCGTCGCGGGTGCTAGGATGGGCCATCGCGTCCTTGAGCCGGTGCCCGCGTGGCCGGCGACCTGTACGGTGGCACTCCCAAGATGGCATCGATCCTGAGCTGCGTCCGACTCCCCCGGCTCCCGCAGGTTTGCGGCGGCGTTCCCCTGGCCGCCGGTCTGGCGCTGGCGGTCCTGGCCGGCTGCGCCGGTGACACCGGCCAGGCCCCGCCGGCCACCACCCAGACTCTGGCACCGACCCCCTCCGAGGCCGAAACCCAGGCCGGCGAATACCAGCGAATCGTCGCCGAACTGCGCCGCGCCGCCGACTGCGTGAGCACCACCGAGGCCAAACCGGACTTTGCGCCCCTGCGCGCCAAGGCCCCCGAAGGCAGCAAGAGCACCCCCTACCCCACCACCTTCCTTGACAAAAGCAAAGCCACCCCGGCCGAGCAGATGCTGATCACCAACCTTTTGGTGGAGATCACTCCGTGTCAGCCCAACTTTGGAATGGTCACGGTGCGCACGCATCAAAGCATCACGCGCATGATCAGCGATACCTGGCAGCAGCAAAGCGAGCTGTACCGGCATCTCAAAGAAGGCGTGATCACCTGGGGCATATTCAATCAGGAAACACGGTCCAACGCCGACAAGCTCTCGGGCGGCCTCCAGGCGTTGCGGCTGACCAATCAGGGCTGACCAATCACGGATGAGGAGCCACCGGCCATGAGCTTCCGGTTTATCGGGACCGCCCTCAGCATCCTCAGCGGCTCCGGGGCACCGCCAGCGACTGACTGTCTGGTCACCGCCGCCGCCCAACCCTTTGCCGCCGTGGCGCCGATGGCCCAGACGCCGATGGCCGGGGCGCCGGCGGTCATCCGGGCGGAGCCCCTGGTTGCCGACGCCCATCCCGTCGACACGCCGCCACCAAAGGTCATGGCAATGGCCGCCGTCGCGCCCCAACCCCGGAGCGCCACCGGCACCACGCCCACACCACCGGCAGCCGAAGCCGGCGGCTGGCGGGTTCATCTGGCCTCCTACCATAATGCCGCCTGGGCCGACCAGGGCTGGAGCGAGCTGCGGCACGCCCTGCCTGCGGTGCTCGGCGCCCTCACCCCCAGCAAGGTGACGGTCACGTTCAAGGGCAAGGGAACTTTCGTGCGGTTGCTGGCCGGCCCCTTCGAAGACCGGGCCGCCGCCGAAAAGGTCTGCGCACTGCTCAGCCAGTCCCACCAGTATTGCCATCCGCTGGCACCGGGACACGAGGCGTCGTGATCCGGCGGCCGGAGCCGCTGCTGGTGGTGGTCACCGCCGACGGCCTGGTCCGGGGACCGGACGGCGTTCTGAGGGGCACCATCGGCCGCGGCGGCATCCGGGCCGACAAGCGGGAAGGCGACGGCGCCACCCCCGCCGGTCACTGGCCGCTCCGCCGCCTGCTCTACCGGCCCGACCGGTTGGCGCCGCCGCCGACCGGGCTGCCGGTGGTCGCCATCGCCCCCGATGACGGCTGGTGCGACGACCCCGCCGATCCCCGCTACAACCGGCCGGTCCACCTGCCCTGCACCGCCGGTCATGAACGGCTGTGGCGTGACGACAGCCTTTATGACGTGGTGGTGGTGCTCGGCCACAACGACGACCCGGTGGTACCCGGAATGGGCAGCGCCATTTTTCTGCATGTCGCCCGCCCCGACTACGGTCCGACCGAGGGCTGTGTCGCCCTGGCCCGGCCCGACCTGCTGGCGTTGGTGCGGGCCTGCGGCCCGGACACCCTGCTGGACATCCGTCCCCCGGACGCCGGAGCCGGCGACCCGGGGGCAGCCCCATAGTCGCCAGGATATCACTATTGTCTTGANNAACCCTTCCATTTCAACGATTCATCCTAAGCCCCGGCCGCCCCCTCAAGCCGCCGCCAGCAGGGCGTCGATGGCCTCCCGACAGGCCGGTTCGTCCAGGGTCGGCGCATGACCGACGCCCGGCACCACCAGCGTCCTCAGATCGGGTTTGACCGCAACCATGCGCGCCAATCCCTCGGCGGTCAACACGTCGGAAACGCCACCGCGCACCACCAGCGTCGGCACCCGGGCCAGCGCCCCGAACAAAGGCCACAGATCGGGCATCCTGGCCGCGCCACCGCGCAGCGTCCGAACTAGCCGGACATCCCAGTTGAAATGCAACAAGCCGTCCGGTTCCCGGCAATAGGTGCCGTAGGCCAGTCGCAACCAGTCCTCTTCGGTGGTCATCCCCAGTGTCGGAAACCGCCGTTTCATCTCGGCCGCCGCCGCCGTCCAGTCAGGCTCGGGCCGATCCCGACCGATAAAGTCGATGATGCGGTCGAGGCCACCGGGATTGACCTCCGGCCCGATGTCGCCAAGCACCGCCGCCGCCACCGCCGTCGGTCGGGCCACCGCGAGGCCCATGGCCAGCAGGCCGCCCAAGGAGGTGCCGATCACCACCACCCGGTGCAGGTTGAAGGCCGCCAGCAGCGCCAGCAGGTCCTCGATCAGGCCGGGCGGGGCATAACGGCGCCAGTCCCGGACCCGGCCCGAGGCGCCCCGTCCACGATAGTCGGGTGCCAGCACCCGCCGGCCCGACCCGGCCAGACGCCGGGCCACCCCATGGAAATCCGCCGAAGTACGGGTCAGCCCGCTCAGGCACAACACCGGCACGCGCGAATCCATGGGGTTGCCATAGTCGCGCAGATACAGCGGCACGTCGTCGGCAGCATGCCAGCGGCGCTCGCGGAAGCCGTCGGTCACGGCGCGATCAACCCGGCCAGCTCCGCAAGGCTGGAGATTTCGGCGTCAGGCACCGTCGCCAGCCGCCCGGCACGCCCGCCCCCGCGATTGACCCACACCACCCGCAGGCCGAAACAGGCGGCACCGGCCGCGTCCCAGTCATTGCCGGAAATGAAGGCGATTCGCTTCGGGTCCAGTTCCAGACGGTCGCACGCCAACCGGTAAACCGCCGGATGAGGCTTGTAGAGCCGGACCGCGTCCGCCGACAGCACCACATCAAGGGCGGGGCGCAACCGGGCGCCGTCGATGGCCGAGGCCAGCATGGTCGGGGTGGCGTTGGACAGCACCGCCGTCCGCAGTCCGAGGCGGCGGACCGCGGACAGCGCCTCGGCAGCATCGGGAAAGGCCCCGGGCTGGAGCGCCAGTTCCATCAGTTGCGCCCGCACCCCGGGATCGCTGAAGCCGAGTTCGGCCATGGCCACGTCCAGAGACTCACCGGTGATCTGCCAGAAATCGATGTAACGCCCGACCAGGGTCCGCAGCCAGGTCTCTTCCAACTGGCGCGACCGCCACAGCGTGCCCAACGCCTCCGCCCGCCCGCCAAGAGCGCCGGCCGCCCGACGGGTGATCGCCGCGAAGTCAATCAGAGTGCCGTAAGCGTCGAAAACACAGGCGGCAATATCGGCGAACGGCGCGGTCATGGTCTCGACTCCCCCAAGCGAGATCGCCGGCAACGGCCGGGGATATCGCCCAATATAAGTGACCGGCTGCCGGCCGCCCAGGGCGCTTTGCCGCCGCGCCCCCGCCGCCATCAGTCAAAGAGCGCGTCAATATCCGCCTGGGAGATGTTGTCCGCCGCCGTCGCCGCCAGGGATTCCAAGGGCGCCGGACCGGTCAGGGCCAGACCCTGGTCGTCCCGGATGATCGACGGCGGCAGCGGCAGGGTGGCCAGATCGCTTTTGTGCCAGACGCTCATCATCGATTCGACCCGCTGTTCGATGAAGGCCAGCGCCCGCACCACCTTATTGATCCGCTGGCCGGTCAGGTCCTGAAAATTGCAGGCTTCGTAGATGCGGACCACCACTTCGTTCATGTCGTGGATGCGCGACGCCTGATAGCCCTCCGGGACCTGCGCCCGCAGTTCGTGGATGATCTCTTCCAATTCCTCGGCGCACGCGATAATCGCGTTGGTCGCGATCTCGGTGGCCTTGACCACCGCGTCGAGTTCCTGGGAGGCCAGGTGGAACTTGTCCTCTCCGGCCAGCGGATGACGCAGGGCGGCAATCTCGACCTTGGTGGCCTTGATCCGGCCGGAAATGTCGGCAACCTCCACCTGAATCTGAGCGATGTCGGTCTGCTCGGTGACCAGCACCCGGTCGATCTTGGCTTCGAGGGCGGCAATCGCTTGCAGCACCTCCCGGTTGTCGGCGGCCACCACCACCGGGGCCGGCGGCGGCGGCGGCTCGGACGCCTCGAGGCGGGCGTCAACGGCGAGGGCGGGCATCCGACCCTCCCGGCGCGCCGCCAGTTGCAACTCGGCCATGAATCGCTTTGTGGATGCCGTCATCGTCGGTCCTGCCCCAGGGTGTCAGCATAACGGGAGCCATGCCGGAATCCCGGCAGGCGCGGACGAGCCTGTTTACCGGTTTCCTGTCACCGCGGACAAGCCTGCCGGTCAGCCGAACAGAGCATCAATGGCCGATTGGTCGAGGGGGCCGGACGGGTCCGGCGCCTTCGGTTTGGGCTTGGGTTTGGGTTTGGCGTCCACCGGCGGCGGCGGCGCCTTGGCCGCCGGCCTGGCAACCACCGCAGGGGTATCAAACAGGGCGTCGATGTCCGATTGAGTCTGCTGGGCCTTGCTGCCGGGTTTGGCCCGTGCCGGTGCCGGACTGTCAAACAGGGCGTCGATGTCGGACTGAGTTTGCTGGACCTTGCCGGCGGGTTTGGCCGGCGCCGCCGGGGCCGGGCCGTCAAACAGGGCGTCGATGTCGGACTGACTTTGCTGCGCCTTGCCGGCGGCTTTGGCCGGCGCCGCCGGGGCCGGGCTGTCAAACAGGGCGTCGATGTCGGACTGGCCCTGTTCGGCTTTCGCCGGTTTGGCCGGGGCCGCCCCGCCCATCAGGGCGTCGATGTCGGCCTGACTGAAGCCTTCATCCGCGGACGCCGCCGCAGGTGGTGGTGGCATCGGAGCAAGGTGCAGCGCCGTCGGGACCAAACTGTCGTCCGGCGACTCAAACATGCGGTCCACATCGTGCTGACTGACGCCCTTACCCTCCCGCTGCGGTCCGGACAGCAGGTGCGCATCCTCGCGTGTGTCGACCCGATCGTCGGGAATCGGCAAAGAACTGTCGTCGGTCGCGCCCCAGATGCTGATCACGGCAATGATGCGCTGTTCGATGTAGCGCAGGGCATTGACCACCTTGCTGGTCCGCTGACCGGTCAGGTCCTGGAACGAACAGGCGGTAAAAATCGTCGTGACCTCGGCATCCAGGTCATTGCACAGCTCGGGCCCGGCTCCGCCTTCACGGAAGCGGCCCGACAGCTCCATCAGTCGCTCGGCGGCGTTAAGGATTTCAAACGACGCGCGTTCCGTTGAAATAACGATGGCATCCAGTTCGTTGGTTGCCGTTATGATCCTGTTGATGTCGGCATCGGCCGGCTGCAACGCGGCAATCTCCCGCCGCGCCCGTTCGATCGACGCCGCCATCTCGATCAGTTCCTGACGCAGAACATTGACGCGACCAGCGGCTTCCAACACCTGAGTCTGCTGCCGCCACGACAGGCGGAACTCCTCCAGCATCGTGCGGATTTCCTCCGTCGCGGCTCCCATTGCCCGGCGGCGGAAACGCCTGAGAAAAGAGCGCCCCTTGGCGGTTCGAGCGATTTCTTCTTCGATATGCTCGAATTCGTCCTCGGTTAGCTGGGGGAGTTGTTCCAACGCCTCACGCTCCGAGCACCGACTGTATCTTGGTCTTGAGGGTTTCGGCGTTGAACGGCTTGACGATGTAGTTGTTGACGCCGGCCTGTTTCGCCGCGACCACGTTCTCGGTCTNNTCGGCTCCATGTTCCAGTCCGAGATGACCAGACCATATTTGTTGTCGCGCAGCTTCTGCAAGGCGGTCACGCCATCGCCGGCCTCGTCGACATCGGTAAAACCAATTTGGGTCAGCAGGTTGCGCACGATCCGGCGCATCGTGGNNATAATCATCGACGACAAGAATCTTCATCTAGGATCTCCGCCTCTTTCCGTTAACCGAGCCGCGCCCTGGTCAGGGCGTTGATCGACCATGTCCCGACCGTGTGGGGTCGCCATGCATTGCCCCGCCCGATCCATTATTGCGCCGACCGCAACAAATGTCACCATCCCGCGCGGGGATCGCGTGGGCGATGTCATACCATAGACGATGGCTGGCTCCAAACCCAACCATCGCCGCAAATCAACCGGCAAGCGGCCGGGTCGCAGCCTCCAGCCACGCCGCCGCCCCGGCCTCCAGCAACGGCCCCAACGTCCTCCACACCCGTTGATGGTATCCATCGATCCATTCCATCTCTGCGGGTGACAACAACGTCGAATCAATCAGGTTGCGGTCGATCGGAGCCAGCGTCAGCGTCTCAAACGCCAGCGTCACCCGCCCCTCCCCAACCGGCCCGGCAGCGACCCTCACCACCTGAAGATTCTCGATGCGGATGCCATAGCAGCCCGGCACATAGCAGCCGGGCTCGTTGGACAGAATCATGCCGGGCTGGAGCGGCACCCGGTTCGGCGCCTTGGAAATCCGCTGCGGCCCCTCGTGAACGCTCAGGTAGCTGCCGACGCCGTGGCCGGNNATCATGCCGGCGGCGATCGGCACCGGCTTGGCGGTGCGCGACAGGCTGACCGGGCCTTCGTGCACCGCAAGGTAGCTGCCGACGCCGTGGCCGGTGCCGTGGTCGTAGTCGAGCCCGACCTCCCACAGCGGCCGGCGGGCCAGGACATCAAGCTGACTGCCGGTGGTGCCGGCCGGAAAGCACACGGTGGCGAGCGCGATATGCCCCTTCAGGACCCGGGTAAAGCGGTCCCGCATCCCGGCGGTGGGCACACCAATGGCGACGGTGCGCGTCACATCGGTTGTGCCGTCCAGATACTGGGCGCCGCTGTCCACCAGATAGAGCGTTCCCGGGTCGAGTCGACCGTCGCTGGCGGGCGTCACCCGGTAATGCACCACGGCACCGTGGCCCCCCGCCGCCGAAATGGTGTCGAAGCTGAGATCGCGAAACAGCGCGCCCTCGCGCCGAAAATCATACAACCGCCCGGCCGCCGCCAGTTCGGTGACGCATCCCGCCGGCGCCGCCCCGGCCAGCCAATGCAGGAAGCGGACCAGCGCCACCCCGTCCCGGCGGTGGGCCGCCCGCGCGCCCTCCAGTTCCGCCGGAGTCTTGCAGGCCTTAGGCAGCGCACAGGGGTCCGGGGCCGCCTCGATCCCGGCTCCGGCCGCCGCCAACCGGTCAAACAGCCAGACCGCCGCGGTGGCGGAATCCACCTGGACCCGCCGGTGTTCCTGGCCGAGCCGGTCCAGCGTTGCCGCCAGCGCCTCCGAAGGCGCGATGGTCACCTCGGCGCCCAGATGCCGGTCCAGGTCCGGCCCCAGCTTGCGCGCGTCGATGAACAGCGTGACCTGGCCATCGTCGAACAGGATGGCGAAGCACAACGGCACCGGCACCCGCGGCACGTCGGCGCCGCGGATGTTGAGCAACCAGGCAATGGAATCAGGCAGCGTCAGCACCGCCGCCCCAACCCCGGCCCGGCGCAGCGCCTCCGCCAGCGTCGCCCGCTTGTCCGCCGAGGTCCGCCCCGCGTGGCACAGCTCCTGGGCCACCACCGGGGCCAGCGGCGGCGGCGGCTGGTCCGGCCAGATGCGGTCCACCGGATTGTCGGCCACCGCCACCAGGCGGATTCCCGCCCGATCCAGCGCCGGCTTCAACTTGTCGACCCACTCGAAGGTATGCAGCCAGGGATCGTAGCCGACCCGGCCACCGGCAGGCAGCGCCGCGCCCAGCCAGTCGGCCAGCGGATCGTCCATCAGATGGCGAAACTCGTAGCTGCCGGTCGCGACCTCGCCCGGCCTTTGAACGGTCGCGACCTCGCCCGGCCTTTGAACGGTCGCGACCTCGCTCCGGGCCTGCAAGGTATAACGGCCGTCGACGAAAAGCGCCGCGCGGCGGGCCAGCACCACAGCCAACCCGGCCGAACCGGTAAAACCGGTGAGCCAGGCCAACCGCTCGGCACGCGCCGGAACATATTCGCCCTGGTGCTCGTCGGCCCGGGGCACGATGAAGCCGTCGAGCCCGCATGCCGTCAGTTCCTGCCGCAAAAGCGCCAGTCGGGCGTCGTGACCCGCCTCTTGCCGCTCCGCGTCACCGCCCCCGGACGCTTCGCCCCGATCTGCCATCCGCCACCCTCCGCACACCGCCAATGCCGCCGGGTGCAAGGCATACCCCATACTCCGTCTCCCGCGAAGCCCGAGGGGAACGCCGTTGGAGTCATTCTTCGCGCCCGCCGGTATAAACACCAACGCAGCAAAAGAAATGGCGTATGACGCCGGGCCGGACAGGCCCGGCGGCGGCTTTCTAGGATCGTTCCAGAAAGCCGAGCGGATGCGGCCAGGCCAGCACCCGCACCCCGGCCGCCTGCTGTTCCGCAGCCAGCCGCTGGTGCAGTGCCGGAAGCTCGGACCAGTGAAGCCTGGTACGGAAATGATGCTCGGCGTGATGCCCGTTGTTCAGAAACAGCCAGTTATAGAACCGGCCATAACTGCTGACGCCCCAGGCGATCGGCCGCTTCGGGTCGGCGCCCAGGTGCTCGTAGTAATTGGTCAGCGCCGACAGCACATGGCCAAGAAACCAGAACGGCAGCAGCGCCACGATCGCCCAGGGATCGTAAAACACCGCCACCGCCACCGCCACCACCGGGACCAGCACCAGCTCGGCCCAGGTCCAGTACAGTTCCACCGGGGCGGTGCGGCCAAGCAGGTCCAGGGCCTCACGCAGGTCGGTGCGAAAGAAGCCAAGCACGCTGTAGCGCAGCACCGGTTCGGCGGCCCCATCACGACCGTGGCGATAGATCGACAGCGGATCCTTGGTTTCGCCTCGATCGTTGGGCCGGTCGGAATTGCCGATATGGTGACGCAGATGCAGGTTGCGCGACAGCCCCTGGGAATACCCGAGGGTCAGCGACAGCAACAGGCTGAATGCCCGGTTGAGGATCGGCACCGAGAAAAACGGATTGTGAATAAAGTTATGGGCAACGCTGTGGATGCTCCAGGCAATACTGACCGCATAGAGCAGCGCCAGGACCACGAAGACCGGTCCCGACAGCCACGGAAACGCCACGATCAAGGCGACGACCAGGCCGCCATGAAGCACGCCCAGAGCCACCGCCACCCCATCCCAGGGGGAAACCGCCAGCAGCCGGACCGCTGCCTGTTCTTTCAACACGTCGGTCATGCCCCGATCTCTCCCATTCTGCTTCAAATATGGTGTGGGCGCCGGATCAACCGGGCGCCCCGTGGGTCTTCATCAGCCATTCCTCGCGGGTGCTCCGCGCCTCGGGAGTCTTGATGTTCCCGGCCTCTTCAGTGACGAATTCCTTGGCGGCGACCGCGGGATTGGTGGTGGTCGCGTTTTGCCGGCACCGGGGAAAAGATTTCCGAGAGCGCCCTCGCCGATCTCCAGGCCAAACACCTCGCCGACCAAGCCGACAGGACGTTCGCAATTTTTGGCCGCTTTCGCATGGCTGTTGATGCCTCCTCCGATTCCACTGACCGCGGATTCGTGGTTCAGCCCGCCCCACGGTCGCGTCAGAAAACGTATTAATTATGTTGCAATTTCTTCATCTCAGTCTCCTTTTCAATCTGATTCGCGGACGGGTTGCCCATGACCTTCGCCAGCACCTCCCGTCCTACGAGGTCCAAACCCTTTATAAGCACACTGAACCAACTCATCTCCGGGGGTGTCAGGCGTTTGAGCGTCTGACTGGTCGGGTCCCCGGGTCCATTGGAATCCAGCCACAGTATCCAGTGCTCCCGCACACAATTGAACGCCGACGCCGTGTTCTTCTTGTTGTCCTTGACCAGTTCGCGCCGGTCGTTGGTCGCGAGGATCATGGCCATGTCCGCCAGATAGGTCATGATCAGGTGAGTCAGGCGCACGCGGAGAACGCGGGGGGGGGGGGGGGGGGGGGGGAGAGGCGGCGAAATCGGCAGTCATTGAAGCCCCGTCATTCATCCGCTATACCGCGCGGCCTGCCGGCGCGAGAAGCGCCGTGCGCCCCATGATATGCGGTCGTGGCGGAATGGTAGACGCGCAAGCTTGAGGTGCTTGTGGGGGAAACCCCGTGGAAGTTCGAGTCTTCTCGACCGCA
>PLTC01000200.1 GCA_003165295.1 Rhodospirillales bacterium
AATAGCCAAAATGAGAACTGCTGATCGACAGCGGTGCGCGGGGGGACAGGCCATCGACCCCTTTTGCGCAAGACGGTCCTCAACCTCGCCCCTCGCCAAGCGCCAACCGGTCAAGCAACGGTCCGGCATTGAGTACGACTTCGGACCAGGAACCGGCGGCAGCAAGTCGACCGTGATCCAGCACCAGCACATGGTCGGCGTTCTCCACCGTGGATGGCCGGTGCGCAATCACAACCACCGTCAATCGCCCCTTCAGGCGGCTTAGTGCATCAAGAATATGTTTCTCGCTGGCGGCATCAAGGGCACTGGTCGCCTCGTCGAGGATCAGCAACGAGGGATTGGCCAGCAAAGCGCGGGCCAGGGCCAACCGTTGGCGTTCACCACCAGAAAGACAACTTCCGCGGTCGCCGACCACCGCGTCCAGCCCCCTGGGCAACATGCGCACGAAGCCGGCCGCCGCCGCCTGATCCAGCACCCGCCACAGGGTGTCGTCATTGGCTGCCGGCGCCACTGCCAAGAGATTGGTGCGGATGGTATCGTGGAAAAGGAAGCCATCCTGGGGCACATAGCCAACTTTTCGTCGCCAGTCACGGCGTCGCGTCCCTTCAAGCACCCTGTCATCGACCAGAATGCGGCCCGAACTGGGGGCGGTCAGGCCGAGCAGCAGGTCCGCCAGCGTCGATTTGCCGGCGCCCGACGGCCCGACCAGTGCCGTGACCCCAAGGGCCGGAATTTCGGCGCTGATTCCACTGATGGCATCGGGACCTTCTCCGCCATGGTGATAGCCCACATCCTCGAGACGGATGGCTTTGGTCAACGGTGGCGCCGGTTCCGGCGTCGGGTCCGCGGGCTCGGCGGCGTCCCGGCAGCGTTCCAGCAGGGCATGGGCATGGGCATGGGCCGGCAGCGCATGCAGGACCATGCGCCAGCCATCCTGGATGCCGGTCAGGGTTACCAGCAGCCGGACCAGCACCAGGATCAGCACCAGGGTATCGGCCAGGGGCAAACCGAATCCCCGGGTCGCCGTCACCAGAATCGCCGCGACCAATGCCGCGGCACCGGTCTGGGTCACCGCGCGGGCGGTGCCGATGGCTTGTTGATGGGCCAGTTGACTGGTGCGCACGGTGGTCATCCGGTGGGCGAAGACGGCCTGCCGGGCGGCCTCCAGTCCAAAGGCGCGGATGACGCGCATGCCCGCAAGATCGTCGGCCAGATCCGCCTGCAACGCCTGCCCGGCTTTGCCCAACACCCGCCCCAACCGATGGGTCCGCCGATTGAGCGGCTGCGCAAGAACCGCCGCCAGGACCGCGGACGCCAACAGGCAGACGGTCAAGGCCGGCGAAAGCCGAACCGCCACCGCCAAAAGCATCGTGACCTGAATCGCCCAGCCGCCCAGTTTCAACAGGAACTCGACCCCTTGGGCCGCACGGGTGACGTCGATGGTCAGCACCTGGGTCACCTCGGCACCCCGCAGTCGGGCGAAAGCCTGCCACTCCATTGCCACCAACGCATGGTGCAGCCGTTGGCGCAAATTGTCGATATAGTCCAGTCGTAACCTTTGGGTGGCCAGGGTCCGGCCGCGCACGATGGTCGCAGCGGCGGCGACCAGCCCGACATAAATGGCAAGAGCGGTTTCCAACGTGACCGGGCCGAACCACGGCGCCAGCGCCGAACCGGTTGACCCCGGCGAACCGGTGACGCCGAGCAGGCCCAACACCGGAACCAGCAGCAGCAGCCCGGTCCCCTCGGCCAGCGCCGCCACCGTCGCCGCCAACGCCACCCGGCCAAGCCGGCCACCGGCGAAGCCGATCAGGTCGCGGGTCAGCCGGACGAACTGCGCGCCGGCCCTGTCCCGGGTTGGTTCGACTCCCATCATTTCCAGTTCCGTCAAAATCTCTGCCGCGGGCGCCCAGGAATATCACCGGGCGGGAACAACCTTCATCCTCCTGTAAAACTTTTGGGGCTATCATTCCACCGTATGCGCCGGTCACGCGGTATGCGTCGGTTACAATGGCCTGCCGATCGCGATACCCTCGCAGTGTCGGACCCCTCGCGTTGTCGTCGCCCGGGTATTGTCGTCACCCTCGATGAAGGGCATGCTTCCTTGTCGGCCGTCCCCCGAGAGGCTGCCGGAGAACGCCCGTCCTGCTCGGCTTTGAAGGAAAAAACCCAATGCTTCCAAAGGGCGTTCTTTGGCAGACTCGATTGTTTGTCACACTCTGAGAGGTGCGGGCCACCCTGTCCCAGGTGAACACGCCATGTTCAAGCGGCCTTCGTTCCGACGACCCGGCCAGGAGCCGGTCATATCTGCGGCCGGCGACGTCCCCGCCGAAAGCGAGCAGACGGCCGCCCGCCTCGACCGGGTGCGGGTGATGCTGGCATCGATGAAGCGGACCGAACAATCCCGGCTGTTCGATCTGATCGATCGCGGACAACTCCAGGACGACGAGATGCGGCCCCACATCGCCCGGCTGCTGATCGAGTCGCTCAACGGTCCGCGCTCGGAACATGCCCGGCGGCTGTGGACCACCTGGTTCGACCCGATCCTGTTGCGTGACGAGGTGGTGCTGCTGATCGAACCCCGCCTGCCCGGCAGTCTGCATGTGGTGGATGCCGGGGCGTGGTGGCTCGCGCTCTCGGGATTGATGGCGCCGCAGGTCCGCCGCGTCCAAACCGCCATCGCCGAGCAGAGCCGGACCCGGCCGCTCGAACGGATCATGGCCTCTTCCGAGGCCCAGGGCTGGGCCGAGCAGTTGAGGCAGCACACCCTGTCGGTGCTGGCGGAATGTAGCGCGGCAACTGGTTTGGCAGTAAAACGCACTTGGTTTGGCAGTGCCGACGGCGCACAAACTCGAGTCTCGAGGCCCCAAGCGACCCCGTGATCGCTGATCATATGGGCCAACTGACCCAGTCACGATAGCCGCCCAACCTTCCCACGTCGCAACCTCCGATGTTACGAATTGCTTGATACCACCAACTCCACAACCGGCTTTGGACCGCCGATCTGATAGGTAACCGGCACTTCCTCGACAGCGAAGGCGCCGAACAGGCGTCGGGTTTCTGGGTGGTCGTTCAGAGACATCAGCCACCTAGCCTTGGTTCTGGCAAGCAACGCCGCCAGACGTTCGAAATCAGACCGGACAAACAGCCCTTTTCCATAGTAATTTTCGCACCCGAAATAGGGCGGATCGAGATAGAACAGGCCTTCTGGCCGGTCGTATCTCTCGATGAACTCTTGAAAATCGAGGCATTCGATGGTTACGCGCGCCAGCCGATCGTGAGCGGCCTCGACCAGTGACCGCAGGACGCCCGCGTCGAACGTTTTCGGGTTGGACGGGCGAACCGGGAACGATGAGCAGTCCGGCTTGCCGCCATACGCCATGCGCTGCAGGGCAACAAATCGCGCGGTCCTCTGGATATCGGTCAGGCTCTCGGGGGGTACCGCGAGCAGTCGCCGGAAATCGTCGCGGCTGACCAGTTGGAGCCTCATTTCACTGAGCAGCGCCTCGGGATGGTGCCGGACCACCCGGAACAGCGTCGCCACGTCCCGGGACCCGTCGTTGATCGCCTCCACCGTCGCACGAGATGGGCGACGAAGGAAAACACCCCCCATCCCGACGAACGGCTCGGCGTAAAGCCGGTGGGGGATTGCTGCGATGCGCGCGACGAGGTGGCGCGCCAAGCCGCGCTTGCCGCCCACCCACGGGGCGAGCGGCCGGGCGTGCGCGGGACGTGTCGAGTCGGTGCGATTCATAGCTGTTTTGCCTCGGTCGCTCGGGGCGATCGGGCGAGTGGCTCGGCGGCCCTGGATGGGGCGCTCGACGGCGCACACTGGATATTGTTTATCGCCCCGCATCTGGGGCACTTGATCTGGATTGACACAATAATACCGCGTAGCAGCAGGCGATCGCAAGAGCCGCATCGATGGTCTATCACTGCGCACCGTTGTATGTTGCCCGCACCCTCCGGAGGGTGGCGGGATGGCCTGGGGTCGGCCGGTTCCGGTCATACGAGGTATCCTCTCGTGGTTCGGGGCGTTCGCGCGCCCCGGCCCCCGCCGGCCGAGACCGGCGAGGTACGGTTATTAGTACTACAGTTGCACTTCCGC
>PLTC01000139.1 GCA_003165295.1 Rhodospirillales bacterium
ATTCCCTTCGTCAAATTCGGCGGCCTCAAGTTCCTGGAAGCGGCCCACGTCAAGGATGTGGTGGCGTCGCTGCGCTGGGCCGAGAACCCGCGCGACCGGATGGCCGGGTTCCGGGTGCTCAACCTGCTGCCGGGAATCGGCCCGGCCACCGCCCGCCGGGCGCTGCTGGCCCTGGAACAGGCGGGCAACGCCTTCCCCGCCCTCTGCCGCTTCCGGCCGCCGGCCGCCGCCGCCGAGGTCTGGCCCGGGCTGGTGGCGACCATGACCGACCTCGCCGCCGCGCCCGGCTGGGACGGTCAGGTCGGACGTTTGAGGCGCTGGTACGACCCGTTGCTGGAGTGTCTCTACGACACCCCCCGGGCGCGGCGGAGCGATCTCGACCAGTTGGAGCGGCTGGCGACGCTGCATTCCAGCCGCATCCGGTTCCTCACGGATCTGGCGCTGGACCCGCCCGAGGCCACCGGCGACGAGGCCGGCGCACCGTTGAAGGACGAGGACTGCCTGACTCTCTCCACCATCCATTCGGCCAAGGGGCAGGAATGGCGGGCGGTGTTCGTGCTGAATGTCGTCGATGGCTGCATCCCGTCGGATCTGGCCACCGGTTCCGTGGCGGAAATCGAAGAAGAGCGGCGGCTGCTGTACGTGGCCATGACCCGGGCACGCGACCAGTTGGTGCTGGTCCAGCCGCTGCGCTTTTATGTGCGCGGTCAGGCCCGCGAGGGCGACCGCCATGTCTGGGCGGCGCGCAGCCGCTTCATCGACGAGGCCGACCTGCCGGCCTTCGACCACACCGGCCCCCACGGGCCGGCGGTTCCGGCGGACAGCCGGGCGGAGGCCCCCGCGACCCCGACCATCCCGGTCGACCTGAAGGCCCGGATGCGGGCCATGTGGCCGTAAGACCGGCGACCGCCCCGGGCATCGATTCCCGCTTTTGCCGCTTTTGCTGATGCCGGCCCACAACCCTTCCCGCGGTGTCGGGCTTTGCGGTATCCTCCCGGTCGGCGGCATTCAACGGGCGCAACGGCGGAGGGAGAGGGTATGGCAAGGCTGATGGCGACCATCCTGCTGGCGATAATGATGTTCGGACCGGGTGTGGCCGGCCTCGCCCGGGCTCAGACCCCGCAGCCACAGCCGCCGGCGCCGGCCGGCCCGGCCCTGCCCGACCTGCTGTTGCCGGATCTGCTGTTGCCCGACCTGCCTCTGCACGACCTGCCCCCGGAGGAGCGGCGGGACCTGATGGTTCTGCATTTCACCGCGCAATACACCAATACCGTGCTGATCGGCCTGGTCACCGGGGGCGTGGTGGGCAATCTGGCGTTCGGCGGCCTGCCCGCGACCGCCATCGGCGCCATCCTGGGCGCCTCGGCGGGCAGCCTCTGGTTCTTCCATCGCTTTGCCGCCGAATACCAGGCCATCCGGAAGGGCGAAAACCGGCCCCTGGAATTTCCCGGGAGTCCGTTGCCGTGACCCCGCAGCCGGCGCTGCTCCACCCGATCGGCATGGTCAACTGGATCGGGTTGTGGACGCTCACGGTTCGGGAGGTGCGGCGCTTCCTCAAGGTCTATCTTCAGACCATCGTGGCCCCGGTGGCGACCACCCTGTTGTTCTTCGCCGTGTTCGCGCTGGCCTTGGGCGGCACCGTGCGCATGGTCGGCACGGTGCCGTTTCTGGCCTTCCTCGCCCCGGGTCTGGTGATGATGGCGCTGGCCCAGAACGCCTTCGCCAACACCTCGTCCTCCCTGATCATCGCCAAGATTCAGGGCAACATCGTCGATGTGCTGATGCCGCCGCTTTCGGCGGCCGAACTGCTGATCGGGTACGGTTCGGGCGGCGTGGTCCGGGGGGTCGTGGTCGGGGTGGCCACCGCGGCGGCGCTCTGGCCAATCCAGCCGCTGACCATCGCCCATCCGGGTTTCGTGATCTATCACGGGCTGATGGCCGCGGTGATGCTGTCGCTGATCGGCGTCATCACCGGCATCTGGTCGGAAAAGTTTGACCACCTCGCCGCCGTCACCAACTTCCTGGTGACGCCGCTGTCCTTCCTCTCGGGCACCTTCTATTCGGTGGCGACGCTCCCGGCGCCGTTCTGGTGGCTGGCCCATCTGGACCCGTTTTTTTACATGATCGACGGCTTTCGCTACGGCTTCATCGACCAGACCGATGGCACCCTCGGGCTGGGTCTGGCCGTGATGCTGGCCGGCAATCTGGTGCTCTGCGCCGTGGCCTGGTGGATGCTGGCGACCGGCTACCGGCTCAAGGCGTAGCCACCACCTGACCGGAGCCGGGTCGGGCCGGGGACAGGCGCGGGCTCAGCGCCAGTTCGCGATAGACCGCGAGGGTCTCCCGGCACATCCGGTCCTTGTTGAAATGGGCCGCGACATGGGCCATGGCCCGCCCGGCCTGTGCCTCCCGGGCGTCCAGGGTCATCTCCAACGTCCGGTCCAGCGCCCGGGCCAGCGCTTCGGGGTCGCCGGGCGGCACCACCAGCGCCGTCACACCGGGCACCACGGTTTCCATCACCGCACCGATGTCGGTGACGATCACCGGCCGGCCCATGGCCTGGGCCTCGACAATCACCCGGCCAAAGGCTTCCGGTTCCCGCGAGGCCGAGACCACCACGGCCGCAAGCATGTAGGCCGCTGCCATATCCGAACAATGATCGACGATATGGACCACCCCGCCCAGTTCATGCTCGGCGATCCGCCGTTCCAGCTCGGCCCGGTACCGGTGTCGGCCCTGATCGCCGCCCACCAGCACGCAACAGACGTCCCGGCGGCCAAGCCGGGCCACGGCATCGATCAGGTCAAGCTGTCCCTTCCAGCGGGTCAGGCGCCCGGGCAACAGGATCACCAGCCGGTCATCGGGCAGGCGCCACTGCCTCGCCAGTTGGATCATGCGCGGCTGGTTCACCCGCTCGGGTGCGAAGGTCGCCGGATCGATCCCGCGGTGAATCACCCGCACCGCCTCGGGCGCCACCGGGTAGGTCGCGAGTATATGGTCACGGATGAAGTTCGATATCGCGATGATCCGCTCGCCCCTGGCCATCACCGAATTATAGGCGAGCTTGAGCCGGCCGCTGAAATTATACGGGGCATGGAAGGTGGTCATGAACCTGACACCGGTGCGCCGGGCGGCCAACCAGGCGCTCCAGGCCGGGGCCCGGCTGCGGGCGTGAACGATGTCGACACCGTGCCTGACGATCAGGTCGGCGAGTCGCCCCGCATTGCCATAGATCACCCAGGGATTCTTGCTGTCGAGAGGCAGCCTGACATGCTCGACCCCGACCCGGTCAAGCTCGCGCACCATGGGGCCGCCACTGGACGCCACCAGCGTCCGCGCCCCGGCGGCGGCCAGCGCCACCGCCACGTCTATGCAGCCGCGCTCGGCCCCGCCGGTGACCAGGCCCGGCAGCACCTGGAGCACAACGGGCAGGCGGCGGCCGGCGTGGTCATCGGGACCGGCTTCCGGGCTGCACGCCACCTTGTATTGCTCCGGCCCGATGTTAAGCTGTTCGCCTGCTTCCATGATCTTCTCGACAGAAGGGAAAGTGTTCATGGCCGACCACGCCGGCGCCGAATCAAACGAATCCCCGTCAATACCGAACCAGCCGGGGGCTCCGGCTGCGACTTACCATAGTTTGACCGTGGGTGCAGCTACCATAGCGGCTCACGCCACCCCGGGGGTCGGGCCTGGGGTCCTCTTCTGTGGCGGCTTTCAGTCGAACATGACCGGAACCAAGGCGCTGGCCCTGGAATCCTGGGCGCGCGCCCGGGGCCGGAGTTTCGTCCGCTTCGATTATCAGGGACACGGCAGTTCCAGCGGGCACTTCGTCGACGGGACCATCGGGCGCTGGGCCGACGACGCCCGGGCGGTGCTCGACCGGCTCACCCAGGGACCGCAAATCCTGGTGGGGTCTTCGATGGGCGCCTGGATCATGGTGCTGGTGGCCACCAGCAGACCCGAACGCATCGCGGGACTGGTGGGAATCGCCGCCGCCGCCGACTTCACCGAAGACCTGATCTGGGGCACCCTCGACCCCGAGCAGCGGCTGGCGCTGCTTGACCACGGACGGCTGGAGGTCCCCTCGGACTATGCCGCCGAGCCCTATCCGGTGACGCTGGCCCTGATCGAGGAGGCCCGCCGTCATCTGGTGCTGCGCGGCCCCATCGCCCTCGACCGTCCGGTGCGACTGATCCATGGCATGTCCGACGCCGACGTGCCATGGATTACCAGCGTGCGTCTGGCCGAGCGCCTGACCGGCGGCCGGGTCCGGCTGACCCTGATCAAGGACGGCGACCATCGCCTGTCCCGCGACCAGGACATTGCGCTGATCTGCCGCACCATCGAAGACCTGATCGCCGAAGAAGCAGGCGCCGGAAAACCGGCGGTTCCCGCAGGCATGGACTTTACCGGCTGAAGCGAGAACCGGTGTATTCCGTCCGTGATTGGTCGCCACGATCGGGTTCTTGATTGGTTCCAACGCCAACCATGACCGGCTGGTGGGATAAGCGCCAGTGGTCACCGGCATTTGCCAAAAAAGCATGGCGAGATCACACCCCAAACGATATCTTTCGCCCCTACGAATTTGCCCGTCGTGGTTTTGCCCATATCGGAACGGAGAGGCGCGATGCGATTCGGGAATGTTTCGATCGGTCTTCGAATCTTGTCCATCGTCGCCGTGAACTGCGGGATTCTTGTGGTGATCGCCGGCTTCGCGATCATCTCTTTGCAGCAAATTGCCGACTCCATGCGACAGGTGGAGGTCGCGGGCCGGCACGCGCTGATTTCCAGCCGGATGAATTCCAGCGTGGTCTCGGTGGCGCTGGAGCAATATCGCATGCTGGCGCAGCCGACGCCGGCCATAATCACCGACGCTCTGGCGAAACTGACCCGGTCCTTTGCTCTGATCGGCGACCGGTTGCACGAATTGAATGATCTGCATTACACCGAAACCGGCGGCGAACTGGCCCGCTTTGAGGACCTCTATCGGCACTATTCCGATGGGATCGAGCGGTTGCGCGGCGCGGCCCAGGCCCGGACCACCCGGAACGACGCCGACAGCCTCCAGGCGCTCGCCGGTGCCATTGCCGACATCCAGGGCACCGCCGACCGGGTGCGCGACCAGATCCGGGCGGTCAACGGCAAGTCGGCCGAAGACAGCCAGGCCATCGCCGCCGCCGCCCTGGACCAGGCCCGGCAGTCGGTATGGATTCTGGCCGTCATCGCCAGCCTGGGGATGGCCTTTGCCCTGATTGCCGCCGCGCTGCTGGCGCGTCTTGGGATCATCGCGCCGCTCCGCCGCGTCACCGAATCCCTGAGCCGGCTGACCGCCGGCGACGTGGCCGTCGAGGTCACTGCGGCCGAAGTGGCCGGAGAAGAGCGTCGGGACGAAATCGGTGCCCTCGCCCGCGCGGTCCACGCCTTCAAGGCCGCCACCGAGGAACGCAGCCGGCTGGCCGAGGCGCAGTTGCGCAACCAGGCGCAACACCTGCGGCGTCAGGAAAGCATCCACGTCCTGACCCGCGCCTTTTCAGACTCGGTCTCACGGCTGTTCGAGACCGTCTCGGCTGCGGTCAAAAAGGTGGCGAGCGCCACCGACAGTCTGAGCCAGGGCGTGCACGTCACCTCCACCGAAAGCCAGTCCGCGGCCAGGACCGCAGAGCAGACCAGCCGCAGCGTCCAGACCGTGGCCGCCGCCGCCGACCAGTTGACCGCCACCACCCGGGAAATCGGCCGGCAGATCGACGACGCCGCCGCCATCGCCACCAAAGCGGTGAACGAGGCCGGAGAGACCACCGAACGCATCCGCCGCCTTTCCGACACCGTTGCCAGCATCAGCCAGGTGCTCAAGCTGATTTCCGGGATCGCGTCGCAAACCAACCTGCTGGCGCTCAATGCGACCATCGAGGCGGCGCGTGCCGGCGAGGCCGGCAAGGG
>PLTC01000227.1 GCA_003165295.1 Rhodospirillales bacterium
GGGGGGGGGGCCCCCCCCCCCCCCCCCCGGGGGGGCCGGTCAATGCAGGGTGGCTTTAACGTCGTTTTTGATCAACGGCTCGCCCTTTTTCCAGGAAAGCTTGAAGTACAGGCTGGCCAGTTCGGGATAGGTCTCAAAATTATCCAGATTGTCGGTGGCCTTGCGACGCAATACGGCGGCCTGTGCGTCGTTCCCCTTCAGGTGTTCGAGACCCGCGGCCAGCCCGGGAACGAGCGCGCTGGTCGGATCCCAGTATGCCGCATTGTTCAAGGAGATCTCTGCGTAATCCAGGCGGTTGAGGGCGATGTAGGCCGCGGCCCGGGTCATCTCGGCGGCGGCCAGCAGGGTGGCGTCCCGCTTGCTCTTCAGCGCCTCCAGCGCCGGAGTCAGCACCTCAAGAGCCTGCTGATCGCGGTCGGTCAGCAGCATGACAAAGGCGCGGTTGATCTGGGGGATGATCAGGTCGGGATCGGCGTCATTGGCGGCTTCGAACAGTTTTTCGCTGCCTTCGATATCGTTCTTGTGCAAGGCAACAATACCGGCCAGATTGAGCGTTCCGGCGCGTTCCTTTTTATACGCGCTTGAGGCATATTGGACGAGCATGCCCGCCAGTAACTGATCGGCCTTTTGGTAATCACCGGATTTATCGCTGTCGTTTATATAATATACCGCGGTAAGATAGGGCGAAAGGTGTTCCATGGTATTTACGGCGGCCTTGAGCAGGACGTCTCTTAAGGAGTCATTATTCTCCCGATTTATTATAAGGATGAAGGGCGGCTCATCGATGTCGCTGACCACCGCGACGAATTGCTGTTTGCCATTGTCGACGGCAAGGCTGGCGTTGACGCTGGCCACTTTCATTCCGAACTGGTGTTGAATCGCCGCGGCAAAGTCTTCGACTTTCAGTGCTTTGGCGAGGACCGAACCGATGGTCTTGGCGTGACTTGATTTAATTTCCGGGGTACCGAAGTAATTCTTTGTTTCGACGATTTTTTCCATATCGGCGATATAGATTTCCTCAAGCACCTCGTCCTTCGGCAAGGTCTTGGCCAGATCGGCCGGTACTGCAATGTGAATATTGACGGTGTCGGAGTGCAAGACGGCATCGGTGGTGATAACCCCCAAGGCCGCGGCAAAAGCGGTGAGAAGCGCAATGGGATCCATAGGTTCCTCCTGGCGATATCCGGTGATATACCGGGTTTGATCGTACTCATCAGGCCGATCGTGAGGCAAGGGTCAAGGCAAAACGATCGGGGCCGGGGTTTTGATCCCGCCGTGGTGACTTCCATAAGCTGGGAATCGCCGGCAAGAGAGAAGATGCTTCCTTAGCATCCGAAAATGGGGCAAGGAATTGTCAGATCTCTGCTTGCTTCGAAGATTTCAGCCACAGACCTTCCGGTCAATATCACAGCCAGCCCAGTAACCGCCACCACAAATAGTCAAGCGGCAACAGCACCAGCACGGTGACGGTGGCCAGCAGCAGGCAAAGCTTCTGGGCCGCGGCGGGGCGTTCCCCGCCAAGCTGCATGGCCACCACCAGCGGCGCTGATTCGTAAGGCAGGATCGGGTTGGAGAAGCCGAGAACCTGGCTCATCAGAACCGCCTCGAGGGGCAGGCCCGAGGCCCGGGCCATCTGGTCGGCCAGCGGCGTCAGCACCGTGGGTGCCCCGGGCAGGGTGGTGATCATCGAGACCAGGGTGCTGACGGTGGCGAGACTGGCGAAGTTGAGGGCCGGATGGTCGGGGGCCAGCGGCAGCCACTGGAGGATTGCCGTGGCCATCCGGTGGCCCAGGCCCGACTGATCGACCATCGCGCCCAGCCCCATGATGCCCGCGACGTAGAACAAAGAGCCATAGTTGATCTGATCGTTAAAAGCCTTGCCCTTGACCAGGGCGATGCCGGGCCACAGCAGCACCAGCGCCACCGCCATGCTGATCCAGGCCGGGCTGATGTGATGGAGGAAGTCGGTGGCCCACAAGGCGAGCGCCACCAGCAGCAGCAGAGCCAGCCACCGTTCCTCGCCGGTCATGGCCGGAGACCGGGCGGCTGCCGGTGCCGGCCTGGGCGTGTCCGGCCACAGCCAGACGATCAAGGGCACCATCACCGCGGTCTTGAGCAGACCCAGGATCGGGAAGTGCAGCGCGAAATATGAACCATAGGTTGGTACGATGTGATAGAGTTTCTCGGATGCGCCGACCAGCACCAGATTGGGCAGATTGGCCGGCAGCACCGAGAAGGTCGGGACATGGCAACCGAAGGCCGCGGCCAGCACGACCCCGGTGTGGCCGCGGCTGCCCCGGACAAAGCCGAAGCGTGCGGCCAGCACCAGGGCGATGGGCATCAACAGAATGGCCCGCCCCATGGAGGAAGGCATGACGAAACCCAGCGCCACCCCGACCACCGTCACCCCGGAGATCACGCCCCAGTAGCTGGTGCCGAACATCCGCGCCACCCGGGCGGCGATGCGTTCGCCAAGGCCGGTGGTGCGGACCGCGACCCCCATCACCAGCCCGCCAAAGATCAGCCACAGCGCCGCGGAGTCGAAGCCGCCGAACACCACGGCCGGCGGCGCCACCGCGAACAGCATGGCCAGGGTGAAAAAGGCGACGGCGGTAATGTGCTCCGGTACCGCGCCGGTGGCCCACAGGCCAAGGGCGGCGATGATCAGCGCCAGTGCCCGGGTCTCGGCGGCGGGCAGCGGCGGGAACAGCAGCACCAGCAGGGCGGCGGCGATGGCAATTCCGGCCAGCGCCTGGGCGGTCGAAACCGTAAATTTCATCGGGGCATCACAGGGATTGGGGCGGGGGCAAGGGCAGCCCCCGTTGTCGCCACCGCCGCCGCCGCTGTAAAGCGGAACAAACACACGGCAGAGAGTGGGCTGCGCGCGGGTCCCGGGTTCCAGGGGCCACCGGCCTTTGGTGGGGTCGTAGGGGCAAAGCCCCTACAAAAAAAAGCCCTCGGCGACCAGGGCGTTGCCCTTGGACCCAACCTTTGGCCGGCGGTCTTTGGAAACCGGGGCTTTTACCGTGCAATTCAGCTGACGCGGCTTCCTACGGCTTCAGGTAGGCCGCAATGTCGACCTCGTCAAGCTGATCGGGCAGCAGGAAGGCCTCGGCGTACTGCCGATAAACGCCGGCGGTGACGAACAGCGCGAACAGGTCGGGGTCGATGTGGTGGTTTCTGACCATGTTGGCCATGATCGCGATCGCCTCGGACACGGTTTTGCGTTTTTTGTAGGGGCGGTCGCGGGCGGTCAGGGCCTCGAAGATGTCGGCGACGGCCAGCAGTCTGGCCGGTATGCTCATCTGGTCGCGCGCCAATCCCTTGGGGTAGCCGGTGCCGTCCATTTTTTCGTGGTGGCCGCCGGCCCATTCCGGGACCCGCTTGAGGGTGCTGGGGAAGGGCAGCGCCTCCAGCATGATGATGGTCTGCACCATGTGATCGTTGATGTGATACCGCTCCTCGGCGGTGAGGGTGCCGGCGCGGACCGAAAGATTGTAGAGTTCGCCGAGATTGAATTCAAGCGGGGGTTGCTTGATGGTGAAGCCCCAGGGGTTGTCGGGGGCCAGCGGCGGCTTGTGATGGGGAATCCGGTGTTCGGGCCGGTCGGCCAGCAGCGGCTCGACCACGGGCGGTACCGCCTTGTCGCCGGCGCCGCCCTTGCGGACGGTTTCCTCTTCGGACAGCCCGAGGGTATCGTCAAGGGTCCGCAGCCAGGTGATGCCGGCGATCCGTTTCAGCCGCTCGATCCGCTCCGGGTCCATGAATTCGCTGCCGATGTTGCAGGTGGCGACGAAGGCGAAGTCGTCGTCGAACTGGCGGAGCCGGGCATCGCGGGCGGCGGCCAGGGTCTCGGGGTTGCCGCCGGCCAGGACCGCTCTCAGATAGTCGATCTCGGCGTCGCGCTTGACCACCTCGAAGCGGGTGCGGATTTCGTGGATGCGGTTGTAGAGGGTTTCGAGCTTGGTCGCCTTGTCCACCACATATTCCGGGGTGGTGACCTTGCCGCAATCGTGCAGGCCACTGGCCACCGACAACTCGTACCACTCGTCCTCGGTCAGGGTGAAGCTGGCCAGGGGGCCGTCCCGGGCCTCGTGGGCGGCCCGTGCCAGCATGGCCGCCAGTTCGGGAACCCGCCGGCAATGGCCGCCGGTATAGGGCGACTTGGCGTCGATGGCGCCGGCGATCATCTGGATCAACGACCGGAACAGTTTCTTCTGGGCCTCGATCAGCATCTGATTGTCGAGGGCCACCGCGGCCTGGCTGGCCAGGGCCTCGATCAGCGGTACGATCTCGTCGGGAAACGGAATGACCGTGCCGTCGCCGGTGCGGGCGTTGATCAACTGGATCACCCCCACCACCTCGCCATTATGGTTCTTGAGCGGTACGGTCAGGAAGGAGCGGGAGCGATAGCCGGTTCGGGCATCGAAGGCCCGGGTGCCGGAGAAATCGAAGCGTTCCACGTCATAGGCGTCGGTGATGGCAATGGTGGTGCCGGACAGCGCGGCGCTGCTCGAGATGTTGCGGTGGTTGGGCTGTCCGTCTTCCCCGAACAGGGGGATGGGCGGATACGGAATTGCGGCCCCGGTGGTGCCGCCCAGCGCGATTCCCAGCGTGTCGTTGCGCATGATCTCAAAGCGCAGGGCGTTGCCGTCTTCGGTGGTCAGATATATGGTGCCGCCGTCGGCGAGCGCGAAGCGCTTGGCCTCGAGCAGAATCTTCTCGAGGAGTTGGTGGTGGTTGCGCATGGTCGACAGCGCAATCCCGGTGTCGATCAGGCGGCGATAGCGGTCTTCGCGGTCATCCGGCGTTCCCGGGTCCATGGCCTCTGTCATGGGTGTGCAGCCTCGGCGGGCATGGGGTGGGGCGGATGATGCCGGGCCACTGTGGCATGAGCGGTTCCGGCGGGCAACCACGCCGGGGCCACCGCCTTGTGATCCGGTTGCCCTGGCCCGGTCATGGTGCGGTAACCGACTCTTGCAATTCTGTATCAGATTGGTTACTGATCTCTTTCCATCACTCCATCACTTCCTTTGCCGTCCCGGTACCGCTCCATGCCCGCCCTTTCCGACCAATTGACGCTTTTGCTGATGACCTACGGCTACTGGTGCGTGGCCGGCATCGTGGCGCTGGAATGCGTCGGCATTCCGCTTCCGGGCGAAACCATGCTGGTGGGGGCTGCGCTCTACGCCGCCGCCACCCACAACCTGGACATCGCGCTGGTGGTCGTCGCGGCTGCGGGCGGGGCGGTGGTCGGCGGCAATCTGGGATTCTGGATCGGCCGCCAGGTGGGCTATCCCCTGATCCTGCGCTACGGCCGCGCCATCGGCCTGAATCCCGGCCGGATCAAGCTCGGTCAGTACCTGTTTTTGCGGCATGGCGGCAAAGTGGTGTTTTTCGGGCGGTTCGTGGCGCTGCTGCGTATCCTGGCGGCGTTCCTGGCCGGCACCAACCGGATGGCATTTCCCCGCTTCTTTCTTTACAACCTTGGGGGCGGCGTCGCCTGGGCCGCGGTCTTCGGCTTCGGCACCTATCTGCTGGGCGATCAGGTCCGCCAACTGTTTGGCTGTGTCGGCGTTGGCGGTCTGGTGGTGGCGCTGGTGATCGGCCTCGTGGTGGCCACCCTGGTCCTGCGCCGTCACGAGGCGCGGCTCCAGATCCTGGCCGAGCAGGCGCTGCCGGATTGAGGGGCGCTCATTCCCCCCCGGACCTTAAACCGTCACGGGTCCAAAGGGCCGACCGGCCTTTTGCGGGTGTGGGCAGAGCCCACGAAATTCTTCTCCTATGGGGCCGGGTTCCGCCCCGGGAGTTGCGCCGTCAGCATCCGTTGGGCCTCATCGGGGCCGGCGAGCAGCTCGATCAGGCGGGCTGACCGGATCATCTGCCGGGACTGAAGGGGTTCGTCCGCCTCGGCACCGGCGGGGTGTGCCTGGCGCTCCAACTCGGCGCAGATGATGGCCAGCCGCTGTTCCATCTCCCGGCGCAGGCCGATGGCCTCGGTGACCCGGGCGCAGCGCCGCAGCGACAGGGCGCATTTCTCGGCCTTTTCGACCTGCTCGACGGTCGGCTCGGCGGGGCCGGTCCGGGTGGCCGGTCCCTGCGGCGGCGCCAGGGTCTGGAACAACTCCTGATTGGCTTTGGCGACCACCGTGTCGAGCACGAAGGTCCCGATGTCCCGGCGTGCACTGTGAATTTGCTCGGTCACGGTGCGGTCGCGCAGGCCGCCGAGCGTGCGTTCGAAGGACATCAGGCGCGTGACCAGATGCTCGGCGGTTTCGGCCCCCGAGATCGGATCCGTGACCTTGTTGCGCTGCTGGCGCAGGTCCTGGGCCTCGTAGGTCAGGGCGGCCAGGGCGTTGGAGCCCACCGCCTTGAACAGGCCGGCATGCTCGGCCGAAGAGCAGGGCAGGGCCATGTCGGCCAGGACCTGAAGCAGGTCGCCGGGGCGGGCCATCCGGGCCAGCAGCACCAGGACGAAGGTCTGGACCTTGCGGGTCGAGTCGGCGGCAAGACGCGAGATGATGGTGCTCAGCAGATCGATGTCGACCTGGGACAGGCTGCCGATCGGCCGCTCGGACAAGTGGAGCTTGACCGTCTCGACCTCGGTGGCGAGCGCCAGTATCTCGGCGATGTTCAACAACTGTTGGCGGACGTCTTCGGTGATCGTGACCTGTTCGGTTCCGACCTGGCAGCGGCCGATACCGGCGTCGGTGGCAAGGAAGGTCGAAAGCTGTTCGGCGGCGGTTTGCCACAGCGGCAGGCCGGTGGCGAAGACCTCGTTCGGGTCGAGGATGTCGATGGTGCGCAACCGCTCGTCGGTGCGCCGGAGCAGGGGCGGAGCCACCAGCGCGCGAATAATCGTCCAGCATGGCTGCACGATCTGGCGTGACAGCCGGCCGATCTTGGCCCGATAGCGTTCCACCGGGTCGAACAGGTCTTCCACCGGCCGGAACAGCAGACGCTGGACGGTCAGTGCCCGGGGCGGCCGCAGCCGGACCAGACGCGGCCGGATGCGGTCAAGGACCTCGCACACCCGGCCACGGTCGGGGGCCTGTTCGACCAGCTTGACCACATCGAGGAGCCGTTTGTCGGGCAGGCCGAGGCTGGCGGTGGCGACGTTGCGCCAGTCATCAAGCGAACTCATGTCACCTCATTTCTGCCTTGCGGCCCTCGTTTCTCTGTACCTGCTCGTAGTCCAGCAGCCCGGATCGCCAATCTTCGTTGGCACGAACCCATCGCTTCTGGACCACGCTGAGGGTGCTCATTTGCTGATCGCTGATAATCTCCAATTGATCCTTGGGCGGAATCGGCAACAGGGAAAAATTGTCGGCAATCACGGCCTCGCGCTCGCGTTCCGTCTTGCCGGCGGCGTCCTGGAAGACGCTGATCAGGTAATCCCAGCCGTCCAGCATCCACGCCAGTTGCCGGACCTCGTGTCTGATCAGGTTAAAGTGCTTTTCCCAGGCGTTCAACATGGCCGCCAGCGCCTCGGTTTGCTGGAAGACCTTCTGCATGGTCTTGGTCGTAATCCTGTTGGTGAGATCGGCGATGCCGGCCTCGAACTCGCCCAGATGCGCGATTTCTTCGGGCATTCGGTGGGTCCAACCCCGCACATTACCGCTGAACTGGAGCAGATCGTCGGACAGCAGCCGCAACCGGCCGGGCTCGGGGGCGTGCGGCAGACCGATCGGCGCAATCAGCAGGCTCAGGGCTTCAATCCGAACGTAAAGGTCATCCTGGGGAACATTGAGGCGGACCGCGACATCTTTCAAGGCCGCCTTGAGCCTTTTCTGGGCGTTGGCGGTGGCGATGCCCTGGGCGATCAACTCGTTGGGCGGGAGATCGGCCAGCTTGAGCAATTGCAGAACCAGCAGGAAGGTGGTCAGAAGCTGATAATGCTTTTCGCTGTCGAGGATCTCCTGGGCCTTCCGGGCGGCGCGCGGTCCGGCCAGTCCCTTGGCTGCAACCTCCAGAGTGACATGACGCATCTTGATCGGGTCGTCGACATCGTTCTTCTGAATCTGCTCAAAGAGAACGCGGTCGTGCAATGTCGTGGTGATCGAGGCCATGATCGATTTCCATGGCATGACATAGTAGCCCTTGCCGCCGGAAAGGCTGGGCAGGACAAATTCACAACGTTTGCTTGCGTCATCGCGACGCATCCGGGCCTGCGTCAGCGCCGGCGTGGTGAAGAAGACCGCGATACCGCGCTCTATCCAGTTATTGGCTACCCGCCCGGTCATTTTCTGGGGAATCATTGACGGGATCGTCTACTGTGAAGCCGAAAGGTGCCATGAGGCGACCGTCTGCCTGGACCGCCGTGCTCAAGGATAGCAGGGTAAGCCGGCTGCCACCGACCGAAAACGGCGACGGCGGCCCGATGGCCGCAAGAGCGTTGCTCCGGCATCGCCATCCCGGGCCGGTGGCCGGTTCCCGATGTCGGGATCAGTCCGGCCAACGCTTGTGCAACCATAACCATTGTTCGGGATGCCCGCGAATCCAGGACTCCATCAGGTCATTGACCTGCGTCATCAGGGCGCGGATGTCGGCGTCGCGGTTACCGGTGTCGGGCAGGGCCAGCGGCGCCAGCACGGTCAGGCGGAACCGGGCGCCGCCGAGGCGCTCGGTCCGGGCCGGCAGGACCGGGCAGCGGAATTTGAGGGCCAGTTGGGCCAGGGCCGGCGCGGTCATGGCCGGTCGGCCAAAGAACGGCACCGGGATGCCGTCGTTCATCTTTTGGTCGATCAGCATGGCCACCGTGCCGCCTTCGGCCAGCGCCGCGACGATGGCCCGGGCGCCGTCGCGACCCTTGGGCACCAGCCGGCCGCGGCCGGCCCGCCGGCCGGCGGTCATCAGCTCCCGGATCAGCGGGTTGTTGGGCCGCCGGTAAATCGAGGTCAGGGTCAGGCCCTGGCGGGAGGCCCCGATCGGCAACAGCTCCCAGTTGGCCAGGTGGCCGCTGAACATCAGGCAGGGGCGCCGCCGGTCATCGGTCGGGCGCGGCAGATGTTCGGCGCCGACCAGCTCGATCCGGCCGCCGGCCCGGTCGTCCCAAAGGCGGTCCAGGTGGGGGTGCTCGGCCATCACCCGGCCGAGGTTGTCCCACATGCCGCGGAGAATCTCCTGGCGGCGCCGGCCCGGCAATTCGGGCAGGGCGGCTTGCAGGTTCGACAACGCCCGGCGGGAAAAGGGCAGCCATGGCCCGAAGCTGCGGCCGAGCCAGCCCCCCACCGCCGAGGCCAGGTCCACCGGTAACAGGGCGAACAGGTGGTAGAGCAGATGGATTGCCGCCGCTTCGGCGGGATACAGCAGGAACCGGCGCAATCGCCGGTCGGTGGTGCCGCGGTCAGCCATGGTCAGCCCGGGTCCGGTCGGGGCAGGACGCCATCGGCGCCAGTGCGGTGGCCAGCAGGTCGGTCAGGCGTTGCGGGTCCTGCCAGGACACCCGGACCGGCAGCACCCGAATCTCGCTGCGCATGGCCGCGGGCAGGCGCACCGCGTCCTTGGTGGTGGTCACCGGCAACGCCCCCAGGGCGCGGGCGCGGACCAGCAGTTCGGCGATTTCCTCGGGCCGGAAGCGGTGATGATCGGGGAAGGAGACGGTCGCGACCAAGTCCGCCCCCAGTTCCCGACAGGTTTCGAAGAACTTGGCCGGTCGGCCGATGCCGGCGAAGGCGAGCAGCCGTCGGCCCCTGAAGCGTGCCGCGACCGCGGGGTCGGCGACCAGTCGGGCGTGGATCAGCGGCAGCCCCAGGCCGGCGGCGGCGAGTCCGGTTCGGTCCTCGCCGAGAATCACCAGGGCCGAGGCCCGGTTCAGGCCGCGGGCCACCGGTTCGCGCAAGGGGCCGGCGGGTATCACCCGGCCGTTGCCGAAGCCGACGGCGCCGTCCACCACCACCAGGGCCAGATGGTGGCGCAGGGTGGGATTCTGGAAACCGTCGTCGAGAACCAGGGCGTCGGCGCCCGCTCCGCGGGCCGCCAGCGCGCCGGCGGCGCGGTCGCGGGCGACCCAGGTGGGGGCGGCTTCGGCGAGCAGCAGGGCTTCGTCGCCGACCAGGGCGGCGTCGTGGTGACTGGGGACCACCCGGACCGGCCCGTGCAACCGGCCGCCGTAGCCGCGGGTCAGCATGTGGACGGCAACCCCCCGGGCGCGCAGCAGGTCGGCTATGGCCAGCGCCACCGGGGTCTTGCCGGCGCCGCCCGCAACCAGATTTCCGACGCACACCACCGGCAGCCCGGGGGTCAGCGGCACCACGGCCAGCCGCCGCAGCCGGCCGCCCAGGTCATAGGCCCAGCCCAGCGGCGCCAGCAGCCGCGCGGTCAACCCCGGCGGCCGGGACCAGAACCCGGGGGCCTTCATGGAGGTTCGGTTCCGGGAGGCGTGATCCCGGCTTCGGCCAGCACCGGCGCCAGAGCCGCCAGCGCCACCGAAACCACCTGACGATGGCGGGTGGTGACCCGGCCGGCGGCCTCGGCCAGCCGGCGGCGCCGGTCGGGGTCATCGAGCAACCGGCCGACCGCATCGGCGAGTCCGGCGCCGTCCCGGACCGACCAGGCGGCACCGGCATCGACCAGCTCGGCGGCGACTTCGGCGAAATTGCCCATGTACGGGCCGAACAGCAGCGCGCAGCCCAATTGTGCCGGCTCGATGGGGTTCTGGCCGCCATGGGGTACCAGGGAGCCGCCGACGCAGACCACCGGCGCCAGCCGGTACAATACGCCCATCTCGCCAAGGGTGTCGGCGACATAGGCGGCGTCGCCCGGTGCCGGCAACGCCCCGGCCGACCGGCGGCCGGCGGTCAGGCCCTGGCCGGTCAGCAGTGCCTGGATGTCGCGCCCGCGGTGGGGATGCCGGGGCGCGATCACCGTCAGCAGGCCGGGCAAACGGGCCGAAAGTGTCAGATGGACCGCGGCCGCCAGGGCATCCTCGCCGGGATGGCTGCTGGCGAACAGCCATACCGGTCGGCCGGCCACCGCCTCGGATAGTGCGGCCAGCGGCGCGGCGGCGGCCGGCGGCGGTTCGGACGAGAATTTAAGGTTGCCGGTGGTCCTGACATCGCCCGCCCCCAGTTGGCGCAGGCGGGCGGCGTCGGCGGCGGTTTGGGCCAGACACACCCGGAAGGCGCCGAGCAGCGGCCCGATGAAACCCGGGACGTGCCGCCAGCGTTGGAACGAACGTTCGGACATGCGGGCATTGATCAGCACCGCGCGCAACCGGCGCCGGCCGATTTCCCACAACATATTGGGCCATATCTCCGATTCCACCCACAAGGCGGCGTCCGGGTGCCAATGGTCGAGGAACCGGGCGACGTAACCGGGCCGGTCCACCGGCACGAACTGGTGGAAGGCGCGTTCGGGCAGGCGCTGGGCCATCAGTTGGGCCGAGGTGACGGTACCGGTGGTGACCAGGATCTGCAGGCGGGGGTCGGCGCCGATCAGCCGGTTGACCAGGATCAGGATCGACAGGGACTCGCCGACGCTGGCGGCGTGGAACCATACCAGCGGTCCCGCCGGCCGGGGGCGCGACGGGATGCCGAGCCGTTCATCCTGACGGGTCGGGTCTTCCTTGCCGGCGCGCTGGCGGCAGCGAAGGTAATACCGGATCGCCGGCCCCCCGATCCGGGTCAGGCCGCGATAGAGCGTTTGAAGCATGCCAGTGGTCATAAACCTGCCGTTCACCCGCTGTCTACCATGCCCCTGGCCGGCGTGCCAGGACAGATCGCGAAGACGTGCCGGCGCCCGGACGCCCGGTCCGGCGGGGTACGGCAAATCTTCGGGCGCCACCCCTCAGGAAGCGGCCCCGGTGTCGGCGGGATCCGAAGGACAGGGCAGGGCGGCCTTTGACCGGAAGGTGGTGAAAGGTTGCAGATTAT
This sequence comes from Rhodospirillales bacterium, assembly GCA_003165295.1. GTDB lineage: Bacteria > Pseudomonadota > Alphaproteobacteria > Azospirillales > Azospirillaceae > BOG-933. The sequence goes on from PLTC01000227.1 coordinate 11,874, forward strand.
TGAGGAACTGTTCGGCGGAAGCCCGCCATGAGTATTTCAAGGCGAACTCACGACAGCGTTCGGGCGAGAAGGTCAGGGCCGTCCGCACGGCCCGGGCGAGATCGGTATCGAGGCAGCCAACATCGTCGGCGCCGTTGATCACGTCGAGCGGCCCCGCCACCGGATAGGCCGCGACCGGCACCCCCGAGGCCAAAGCCTCCAGCAGCACCAGGCCGAAGGTGTCGGTGCGCGACGGGAACACGAAGACGTCGGCCGCGGCATAGTACCGGGCCAGCTCCTCGCCATGCTGGGAGCCGACAAAGCGGACCGTGGGGTATCGCTGCTTCAATTCGGCCAGTTGCGGGCCGGCGCCGACCACGTATTTGGTGCCTTCCAGGGCGAGGGCGAGAAACGCCTCGATATTCTTTTCCACCGCGACCCGCCCGACATACATGGAAATCGGCCGCGGATCGGTCAGGAACGACTTGTCGCGGGGGCGGAACAACTCGGTATCGACGCCGCGGGTCCAGTGGCGGATGTTGGTGAAGCCGCGTGCCCGCAAAGCCTGCTCGATGGAGGCGGTGGCCACCATCATCGCCGCCGCCGGCCGGTGGAAGCGGCGGACCACGGCGTAGCTGAGGAACAGCGGAATCGGCGCCCGGTCACGGATGTATTCGGGAAAGCGGGTATGGTAGGCGGTGGTGAACGGAATGCCCCGTGTCATGCAGTAGCGGCGGGCGGCATGACCCAGCGGCCCTTCGGTCGCGATATGGATGGCGTCGGGATCCATCGCCTCGATCAGGCGGCGGAGCTTGCGACCGGCAGCCACCGCCAGCCGGATTTCCGGGTAGGTCGGCAAGGGCACGGTCCGAAACCGCTCGGGTCCGATGACCTCGACGGTATGGCCCATTTTTTGCAGTTCGTCCCGTACCGTGGCGATGGTACGGACAACCCCATTCACCTGCGGATACCAGGCGTCGGTTACCACCAGAATGTTCACGCCGCCGCCTTGACCTGCTGTTGCCGAAGCATCTCCGTCCAGTTGATGATCTCCAACTCCCCGGTCGCGTGTTCGACCAAGGCGGTGCAGGATTCTACCCAATCGCCGTCGTTGCAATACAGGACACCTTCTATGTTGCGCATCTCGGCCGTGTGGATGTGGCCACAGATGACACCGTCAACCTCGCGTCTCCGCGCTTCTTCGGCCAGGGCCGTCTCGTAATTGCCGATGTACTCGACGGCCGACTTGGCCCGATGCTTGAGGTACGCTGCAATCGACCAATACGTGAAGCCCAGTTTGCGGCGGACGAAGTTGAGCCCGGTATTGAGGTGCAGCAGCAGGACATAGGCGTGATCGCCGATCAGCGCCAGCCACTTGGCGTATTTCACGACGGCATCGAACTGATCGCCATGAATGACCAGGAAGCGGCGGCCATCGGCGGTCTCGTGAATGATCTCGTTGACCACGGTTACGCCGCCGAACTGAATCCCGATATATTCTCTGGCGGTTTCGTCGTGGTTGCCCGGGATGTAGTAGACCTTGGTGCCTTTGCGCGCCCGCCGCAGGATCTTCTGGATCACATCATTATGCGACTGCGGCCAGTACCATGCCCGCTTCAGCCGCCAGCCATCCACGATGTCACCGACGAGATACAGATACTCTGAATCGCTGTATTTCAGGAAGTCGAGCAGATAATCCGCTTTGCTGCCGCGCGTGCCCAAGTGGACGTCCGAAATCCAGATCGAGCGATAGGTACGCTTACCGGACACAGGCTCCATCAACCGACTCCCTTAGCGATTCGCATAACCGGAACGCCTATACCGCTAATTTGGTGCCTTGCCAATCGAGGCCGGATCGTCCCGCCACGGGATCGGTCAAAATTCTCGAATCCATCATATTTTGCACATACCGTTGTAACAGGTCTGTCACCAGATCGCAAGAGTGCACATGCGAAATCCGAGGCCGGCTTCTATAGACCTGCGATGGTCATGCCGTCGATCCGAACCGTGGGGGCATCGACGCCGTAGCGGAATTCCAGGTCACTGGCCGGCTCCAGGTTCAGGAACATATCCTTGAGGTTGCCGGCCACCGTAATTTCGCTTACGGGATAGGTGAGTTCGCCGTTCTCGATCCAGAATCCGGTCGCGCCGCGGCTGTAGTCGCCGGTAATGCCGCTTACCCCCATGCCCATCATTTCGGTGATGTAAAAGCCCGAGGAAATCCCGGCGATCAGGTCCCGGGCCGAGGTCCGGCCCGGCGCCATGTAGAGGTTGGCCGGAGAGGGCGTGGGCGGCGCCGAGGTCCCGCGCGAGGCGTGGCCGGTGGTGGCAAGACCAAGCTGGCGCGCCGAACGCAGATCCAGCAGCCAGGTGGTCAGCCGGCCGTCTTCGATCAGGGTCCGACGCTGGACGGTGACGCCCTCGCCGTCGAACGGCCGGGAGCGCAGGCCGCGATGGACGAACGGGTCGTCGATCACCGTGATTCCCGGGGCGAACACCGGCTGGCCCAGCCGGTCCTTGAGGAAGCTGGTGCCGCGGGCGATCGCCGGTCCGCTGATGGCGCTCGAAAAGTGAGAGAGCAGGCCGCGCGATACCCGGGGGTCGTAGACCACCGGGACCTTCTGGGTCTGAACCTTGCGCGGGCCGAGCCGGCGGACCGCGCGTTCCCCGGCGGCGCGGCCGATTTCGGCGGCGGCCGGCAGGTCGGCGACGTAGACCTTGGAGCCGAAATCATAGTCGCGCTCCATGGCGGTGCCGGTTCCGGCCAGCACCGCCGCCGAGAGGCTGGAGCGGCTGATGCTGTAGCCGCCGGCAAAGCCGTTGGACGCGGCCAGCGCCACCCGGGAACGGCTCCAACTGGCGTCGGCGCCTTCGGAATTGGTCACCCCGGGCACCGCCAGCGCCGCCTCCTCGGCTTCGCGCGCGGTGGTGATCAGACTCTCGGCGGTGAGTTCGGTGGTGTCGCAACTGTCCAGCCTGGGATAGTTCCGGGCCAGCAACCCGGGTTCGGCGAGGCCGCAGAACGGATCCTCGGGCACCACCCGGGCCATGGTCACCGCCCGTTCCACCAGTTCGGCCAGCCGCTCGGGCCGGCGGTCGCTGGCCGAGACGATGGCCTGGCGCCGGCCGATGAACACCCGCAGGCCAAGGTCGCCCGACTCGGCGCGCTCCACGGTTTCGGTCTTGCCCAGGCGCAACGACACCGACAGGCTGGCGGCGTCATAAAGCACCGCGTCGGCGGCGTCGGCTCCGGCCGCCAGGGCCTTCCCGATCAGGGTGTGCAGCAGGTCGAGAGCGTCAGCGTCGGCGGTCATTACGGGTCTCCGGTGGCTCGGGCGCGGGTTCCGGTGGGGCCGGGCCGGTCCCACTCTGGACAGCAAATGGGGGGGTGCGGGGGATTTGGCGACCGGGTGCCGCTTACAACAGCCCCAGTGCCTTGAAGCTGGTGGTCCGGCCGCGGGCGATGATCAGATGGTCGTGGACGATCACGCCCAGCGCGTTGGCGGCACGGACCACTTCCTTGGTCATGAAGATGTCGTCCCGGGAGGGGTTGGGGTCGCCGGCGGGGTGGTTGTGGACCAGGATCACCGCCTGGGCGCCGAGTTCGAGGGCGCGCCGGACGATCTCGCGCGGGTAGGCCGGGGTGTGGTTGATGGTTCCGCGCTGCTGGACCTCGTCGGAGATCAGGGCGTTCTTGCGGTCGAGGAAGAGCAGGCGCAATTGTTCGGTGGTCTCGTGGGCCATGGCCGCCTGGCAATAGTCGACCAGGGTATCCCAGCCGGCCAGCACCGGCCGGTCGATCACCTGCTGGCGCATGGCGCGCAAGGCCGCGGTTCCGACCACGGTCAGCGCGGTGATGGTGGCGTCGCTGAAGTTGAACGCCCGGCGCAGGCGGTCGGGCGAGGCGGTGACCAGCGCCCACAGGCAGCCGAATTCCTGGATCAGCGCCTTGGCCAGCGGTTTGACATCGCGCCGGGGCAGCACCGGGAACAGCAGCAGCTCCACCAGTTCGTAATCCTGAAGCCCGTCGGTGCCGGCGGTGAGGAATCGCTGGCGCAGGCGGTCGCGGTGACCGATGTAGTGAGGCACCGGCGCGGCATCCTCACCGGCCGGTTCCGGCGGGGTGGCGGGACGAGGGGAGGGGGGGGCCGGCGCGGTCACGGTTTCCGGGTGCCTCGGTGGGTCAGATCACGGGGACGGAGGGTTCGGCCGGCCGCCGGGCCGGCCCGGCCCATTTCGTCAGGTCGTCACGGGTATGCGTCGGAAGCGGGGGCCGGTGGCCGCTGCGGATCATAAAGGATCGTGACACGCCCGATTTCGGGAAAGGTCGAAAAAACCGCGTTGTCGACATGTCCCCGGCGATCGGTGTCGGCATAACGAACGATGTCCCGGGTCCAATGCCGGAAGTTTTCTTTCCTGCTGAGCGCCGGGCTCTCAATTTCGTCGCTCATAGGCTCACTCCAGTTTGCCACCATGGTCCCGGCAGGCGGGCGACCGGCAGACCTGCGGTGGTTTCAGTCGCTTTCGTAAGGCGGCTTGGTGAAGCCGGCCGGCGACAGGGTGAAGATTTCGCAGCCATCGGCGGTGACGCCGATGGAGTGTTCGAACTGGGCGGAAAGCGACTTGTCCTTGGTGACCGCGGTCCAGCCGTCGCTCAGCACCTTGACCTCGAAGCGGCCGGCATTGATCATCGGCTCGATGGTGAAGATCATGCCCTGGCGCAGCACCAGGCCGGTGCCGGGGCTGCCGTAATGGAGCACCGAAGGCGGCTCGTGGAACACCCGGCCCAGGCCATGGCCGCAGAAGTCGCGCACCACCGAAAAGCGGTTGCCTTCGGTAAAGCTTTGGATGGCGTGGCCGACATCGCCCAGGGTGGCGCCCGGCCGGACCGCTTTGATGCCCAGCATCAGGGCGTCGTAGGTCACGTCGACCAGCCGCCGGGCCTTGAGGCTGACATTGGTTCCGGCCAGATACATCCGGCTGGTGTCGCCGTACCAGCCATCAACAATCGGGGTCACGTCGATGTTGAGAATATCGCCGTCATGGAGCCGCTTTTCGCCGGGGATGCCGTGGCAGACCACATGGTTGATCGAGACGCAGGTGGCCCGGGGAAAGCCGCGGTAGCCGAGCGGCGCCGGGATGGCGCCGTGGTCGCGGATGAACTGTTCGCACAGGCGGTCGAGTTCGCCGGTGGAGACCCCGGGTTGCACATAAGGGGTGATGAAGTCCAGGGTCGCCGCGGCGAGCCGGCCGGCTTCGCGCATGCCGGCGAAGTCTTCGGGGCCGTAAATGCGGACCGGTTGGCCGCTGTCGTCCTGGTTCGCGGTCTGCGCCTGATTCATGGGTTCACGGGTTTCTCGGTGTCGGTGTCGCCGCATGGTTGTTGCAGCATCATTCATCGCAGCATCACTGTCCTGGCCCGATGGTGAGCGGCCGGTCGAGATCGATCTCATCGACGGTGACGGTGCAGGCATAACAGTACGCCTCCACCCCCGCCGCCCGGGCACGATCAAGACCGACGGCATAGACCGGATCCAGATCGGCGGCAATGCGGAAGGTGTCGCAGTCGGCACGCTGAACCAGATAGATCATCACCGCCCGTCCGCCAGCCGCGACCACCGCGCTCAGTTCCTCCAGATGACGGGCGCCGCGGGCGGTGGGGCAGTCGGGGAACTCGGCGGTCCGGCCGTCGCCGCGGGTCGGCCGGCGCAAATGGACATTCTTGACCTCGACATAGCAGGGCGGCCGGTCGTCGGAGGCCAGCAGCAGGTCAACCCGGGAGGCGCGGCCGTAGCGAACCTCCCGGCGCAGACGCGGATAGCCCGCCAGTTCCGGGATGCGCCCGGCACCGATCGCCTCGGCGACGATGCGGTTGGGGTGCATGGTGTTGACCCCGACCAGCACGCCGTCGGCCCGGATCAGCTCCAGTGTCAGCGGGTACTTGCGCCCGGGCCGGGCCGAGCGCGACAGCCAGACCGCCGAGCCGGGCTGGTCAAGCCCGGTCATCGCCCCCGAGTTGGGGACGTGAACCGTCACGGCCTCGCCGCCCGCCAGTACCACATCGGCGAGAAACCGCTTGTAGCGCCGGACCAGTTGTCCCGGAAGCAGGGGGGTCTCGAAGTTCATGGGGTGAAGTCTTGCCTTTTGCGTCCGCCCGGTCATTCTATGCCGGAAATGCCCGCCTGGGGAGCCGTTCATGGACCAGCCGTCCGATCACATGGACCAGCCGTCCGATCACATGGACCAGCCGTCCGATCACAGTGTGACCGCCAAAGGTGACCCGCGGTGATTCCGGTGACGCGCAGCATCGCCCTCGACGAGAGCGAGATCGAGGAGAGCTTCATCCGGGCCTCGGGTCCGGGCGGCCAGAACGTCAACAAGGTGGCCAGCGCGGTGCAACTCCGGTTCGATGTCCGGCGCTCGCCGTCCTTGCCCGAAGCGGTGCGCGAGCGGCTGGAGCGGCTGTGCGGCAGCCGGCTGACCCGCGACGGCGTGCTTGTGATCACCGCTCAGCGTTTCCGGACCCAGGAGCGCAACCGGGAAGATGCCGTGGCCCGGTTGGTGGAACTGGTCCAGCGGGCGGCGGTGGCCCCGGTGCCGCGACGGCCGACCCGGCCGACGCTGGGCAGCCGCCAGCGCCGGCTGGAGGCCAAGGGGCAACGGGCCGCGGTCAAGAGACTGCGGGCCGAGCCGCCGTCGGAGTAGCCTTCGGCGGGATTCGGCGTTACCAAAGGGCCGGGAACCGCGGGCGGCCAGGAGCCTTCCCGGTGCCGCGGCGGGAGCGAGGTCACCGGAGGGGGAGCATGGCGCTGGTTCAGTGGCAGGAGAGTCTGAGTGTCGGGGTCGGGGCGTTGGACCAGGATCATCGCAGCCTGTTTTCCATGCTGAATCAGTTGAACGATGCGCTCCAGGACGGAACCGAGGGTGCGATGATGGCGCCGTTGCTGGACCGGTTGTTGCTTTACACCCGCGAACACTTTGCCCGCGAAGAGGCGCTGATGGCCGAGTGCGGCTATCCCGATCTTGCCGCTCATCGGAGAGAACACCAGCAACTGGCGGTTCAGGTGCGCGCCTTGCACCAACGGCTGACCGACGGCAGTACCGAGTCCCTGGGGCGGGAGGTGCTGGTGCTGTTCAAAACCTGGCTCACCTCTCACATCCGGGTCTCGGACTTCTTGTACAAACCCTATCTGGTGGCGCGGACCCGCAGCCATGACCGGGGCGCGCCCGAGGCGTAAGTGTCGGGGCCGGTCAAGCCGGCTGGTAACCGTGGCCGGATCTTCGTTACAATGCGGCCGGTGGTGACGCGAGGCGCCTGCACCGGCGCCGAAAGGGGGGAAGCGTGACGAGATCAGCCCGTTTGTTCGCGGTGGCGATGGCGACGAGTCTGCTGTGCGCCGCGGCGGTGACGCCGGCCCGGGCGCAAATTTCCTTGCTGAAGCCTTCGGAGGTGATCGTTGCGGTCGGTGCCGGCGATGTGGACAAGGTCCGGGAGCTGCTGGCCCATGGCGGCAAGCCCGACGCCACCGACATCCGCGGAACCACCGCCCTGATCTTCGCGATCAAAGCCGGCAATGGCGAACTGGTGGCGGTGCTGCTGGCCGGCGGCGCCCATGCCGGCATGACCGACAAGGAAGGCAACACGCCGCTGATCTGGGCCGCCGATGGTGGCGACGCGGGCATCGTCCGGCAGTTGCTGACGGCCAGGGCCAAGGTTAACGAAGAGAACCGGCAGGGGCTGACGCCGTTGATGGCGGCAGCCCGCAATGGCCGGACCGAGGCCATGGAGGTGCTGCTGAAGGCGGGTGCCGCCATCGACAAGACCGACTACACCGGCCGGGACGCCCTGGCCTGGGCCGCCGACAGTCGGACACCGGCGGCGGCGGCGCTGCTGCGCCAGTTCGGCGCCCACTGACCGCCGGCTGCTGCCCGTGTTCCCCGCCTTTGGCGGCCCCGGACCGCTGCTGCTGTTGCTGGCGGCGTTGCTGGTGGATGGCGTTCTCGGTGGTTTGATGACAAGGCTGCCGCCGGGGCCGGCGGCGCTGGTGGTCCGGCTGGGTGCCGACCTTGACCGTCGGCTCAACCGCGTGGAGCGCGGCGACACCACCCGGTTGGTCCGTGGCGCGCTGGTGGTGATGGCCATCGCCGTGGCGGCGCTGCTGTCGGGCGAACTGATCCATCTGGCCAGCCGGCTGTTGCCCTATGGCTGGGGTCTCGAAGGGCTGGCGCTGCTGAGCTGCCTTCGGCTGGGTGCGCCCTGGCAGCGCATCCGGTCGGTTCGTCGCGCCCTCGACCATCGCGGCCTGGAGGCGGCCCGGGCCGAGGTCCAACCCCTGACCCGGCGCACCGCCGGTGCCCTTGACGATCACGGCGTGGCCCGGGCGGCGGTGGAGGCGGCGGCCAAGCATCTCAGCCAGGGGGTGGTGGCGCCGGCGTTCTGGTACATCCTGCTGGGTCTGCCCGGCGTGATGCTGTGGACCGCGGTGGACGCGCTCGACGAGGCCATCGGCCACCGCTCGCCCCGCTACGAGCATTTCGGCATGACCGCGGCCCGGCTCGACGATGCCCTTAACTTCCTGCCGGCCCGACTGACCGGTGGCCTGATCGTTCTGTCGGCGGCCTTCCTCGGCAGTGCGGCCCCGTTCGCGGCGCTACGGACCATGATTCGCGATGCCCGCTATCACCGTTCGCTGAATGCCGGCTGGCCCGAAGCCGCGATGGCCGGGGCCCTGGGGCTGGCCCTGGGCGGGCCGTACCACGACGGCGCCATGACGGTCCGTGAAATGTGGATCGGTCAGGGGCGGGCGCGTGCCACCGCCGCCGATATCGGCCGCGCGCTGGCGCTCCATGCCGTCACCTGCCTGGTGCTGGCGGGCCTGATCGGCGCGTTGATGCTGGCGCTGGCGTCGCTGTGACCGGCGGTGAAGCGGGCAACGCCAGTTCTTCGGGCCAGAGCGGACAGGGGCGCACCGGTTGGTCCCAGGATCGGGCGGTCAGGGCGACGGTGTCGGGCGGTTGCCCGATCCTGGGACCAACCGGCACGACATCGGTTCCGCCCGACGCCGGAGCGTCGTCGGAATCTTGCGCGGTCGGCGATGGCCCGGCCGCCGGACAGGCCGGCCGTGACCGATCCGGGTTCGGCAGGCCCGGGCTCAGCCCTGGCGCGCCTTGAAACGCGGGTTGGCCTTGTTGATCACATAGACCCGGCCCTTGCGGCGGATGATCCGGCATTCCTTGTGCCGGGTCTTCATTGACTTGAGAGAATTCACGATCTTCATGGCGGAGGTCCCGAACGGAAAAGGTGACTGCCGGAAGGCGGGCGACCATAGGGGAGGCAGCCGGCACTGTCAACAGCCGGCGACACCGCGGGCGATCGGTGGTGCTTTGACCGTCGCCCCGGCATACGCTAAGAAGACCGGTAATGGCAGCGGCCGTGGCCGGGCAGGGCGAGGGACCGACGGGTGACAGGCGGCTCGAAAATCTGGACCGTGCGCGGCATACCGCCGGAATTGCAGGCGGCGGTTTCCGCTGCGGCCAAGGCCGGTCGGCAGACCCTGGGGGAATGGACCAGCGCCGCCCTGGTTAACGCGCTGGGGAACGGCGAGTCGCAAGAGCCGGTGCCGGTGGTGGTGGCGCCGGCGGTGGCTGACGAGGGGACTATCCAGCGGCTGGTGGCGGTCGAGGCGCGCCTGGCCGCGCTTGAACGGGTGGTCGAAGGTCTGGGGCACCGCACCGAGGGCACGCAGTACCGGCTCGACGGCCTGGAGCAGCATGGCGAATCCCTGGACCGCCGGCTTGGCGCGCTGATGCCGCCGCTGATGGAGCGACTCGAGGTGCTGGAGGCGCGGGGGGCGCGCGTGGCACCGGCACCGGCACCGGCACCGGTGCCGGCCCCCGTGCCCGAGGCCGGCGGGGCGGGCGCGGGGCCGTTCACCCGCGGGGTGGGCAGCCGCAAGCGCCTGACCTCGGCGGGGGAGGAGGAGTTGCAGCGACTGCTGGCGCTCGGCGCCGACGATGCGACCATCGCCGCCCGCCTGGGCATCCACAAACGCATCGTGTGGGCGCGACGGTTGACAGAGAATGGTGCGGACTGAGATCGACGCACGTTTCCTGGCAACCCCGCGCCCGCGGGCGCGAGATCGCTCCCGCAAG
>PLTC01000218.1 GCA_003165295.1 Rhodospirillales bacterium
GGCGTGCGCACGCCGTCGCGGTCGCCGAGAAAAACGTTGTCGCCCATGCCGATCTCGTCGCCATAAAAGACGATCGGAGTTCCCGGCATCGAGAACAGCAGGCTGTTGAGAAGCTTGATCTTGCGCGGATCGTTGCCCATGAGCGGCGCAAGCCGGCGGCGGATGCCGAGATTGAGCCGCGCCCGCTTGTCGGCGGCGTAGAATTCCCAGAGATAATCCCGCTCCCGGTCCGTGACCATCTCCAGGGTCAGTTCATCGTGGTTGCGCAGGAAGATCGCCCACTGGCAGCTTTCGGGAATCTCCGGGGTCTGACGCAGGATGTCGGAGATCGGATGGCGGTCCTCCTGGGCGATGGCCATGTACATCCGCGGCATCAGCGGGAAGTGGAAGCACATGTGGCACTCGTCGCCCTCGCCGAAATAGGCGGCGGCGTCCTCCGGCCACTGGTTGGCCTCGGCCAGAAAGAAAGCATCGGGATGGCTCTCGGCCAGCGCCGCCCGCAGCCGGCGGATCACGGCGTGGGTCTCGGGCAGGTTCTCGTTGCCGGTGCCGTCGCGCTCGACCAGATAGGGGATGGCGTCCAGGCGCAGGCCGTCGACGCCCAGGTCGAGCCAGTGGCGCATGATCCCGGTCACCGCGGAAAGTACCCGCGGGTTGTCGTAATTGAGGTCGGGCTGGTGGCTGTAGAAGCGATGCCAGTAATATTGCCCGGCCACCGGGTCCCAGGTCCAGTTGGACACCTCGCTGTCCTTGAAGATAACCCGGCTGTCGGCCCAGCGCCGATCGTCATCGGACCAGACATAGTAATCGCGCAGCCGGCTGCCCCGGGGCGCGCTCCGGGCGCGCCGGAACCAGGGATGCTGGTCCGAGGTGTGGTTGATCACCAGTTCGGTGATGACGTGCAGGCCGCGGTCGTGGGCGGCCCGGATGAAGGTCTTGAAGTCGCGCAGCGAGCCGTAGACCGGATTGACCGCGCGGTAATCCGAGATGTCGTAGCCGTCATCGCGCAGCGGCGACGGGTAGAACGGCAGCAGCCACAGCGCGGTGACGCCGAGATCGGCCAGATAGTCGAGCCGGCCGGTCAGGCCGGCGAAGTCGCCGACGCCGTCGCCGCTCGCGTCAAAGAACGTCTTGACGTGCAACTCGTAGATGACGGCGTCCTTGTACCACAGCGAATCGCTGACCTGTCCCATCGCCGGCTCCGTCAGCCACAGGGTGTCCGGTAATCGACCCGCTTCCAACCGGCGATCCGGTAGATCGCCGCCGGATTGCGCTGCGGGTCGAGCCGCAGCCGATGGCCGGAGCCGGTCCATAAATGACGGGTACCACCCAGCAGCTCCTCGGCTTCGAAGGGATCTGCTTCGCCGAGGCCGATCTCGCCCAGCGGAAACGCCAGCATCGCCTCGTGCGGCTCGAAGGGATCGAGATTGACCGCGACGCAGATGACATTGCCGCAGTCCTCGGTCATCTTCGAATAGAACAGCACGCTCTCATGATCGGCCTCATGGAAGCGCAGAGTCACGAGTTCATGCAGCGCCGGATTCTCGCGCCGGATGCGGTTGATCGCGGCGATGATCTCCTTGATGTGGCCGGGACGGTCCCAGTCCCAGACCTTGTACTGGTACTTCTCGCTGTCCTGGTATTCCTCGGTGCCGGGAATGGCGGTGGCTTCGCACAGCTCGAAGCCGTTATAGATGCCGTAGAGGCTGGACAGGGTGGCGGCCAGCACCAGCCGGATCACGAAGGCCGGACGGCCGCCCTTTTGGAGGAACTCGGGCAGGATGTCCGGGGTATTGGTGAAGAAATGTGGGCGCAAGGTCTCGGCGGCCGTGCCCGCGGTCAGTTCGGTCAGGTAGGCGGTCAACTCGTCCTTGAAGGTGCGCCAGGTGAAGTAGGTGTAGGACTGGGTAAAGCCGACCTTGGCCAGCGCCTTCATGAGCTGGGGCCGGGTGAAGGCCTCGGCCAGGAAAATGACCTCGGGATGCCGGGCCTGGAGTTCGCGGATCAGCCACTCCCAGAAATCCAGTGGCTTGGTGTGGGGATTGTCGATGCGGAAGGTCTGGACGCCTTCGGCGATCCAGAACTCGAAGACCTCGCGGATTGCCGCCCACAACGCCTGCCGGTGCGGGCCGAGGAAATCGAGATTGACGATGTCCTGGTACTTCTTGGGCGGATTCTCGGCGTAGCGGATCGAGCCGTCGGCCCGAAAGCGAAACCACTCGGGATGATCCCGAATCCAGGGATGGTCGGGCGAACACTGGAGCGCGATGTCGAGCGCCACCTCCAGGCCGTGGCCCGATGCTGCGGCCACGAAGCGCCGGAAATCGTCGAGGGTGCCGAGATCCGGGTGAATCGCGGTGTGACCACCTTCGGCGGCACCGATGGCGTAGGGACTGCCGGGATCGGCTGGACCCGCGGTTTCGGCGTTGTTGGCTCCCTTGCGGAAGGTGTGGCCGATCGGGTGGATCGGCGGCAGATAGACCACGTCGAAACCGAGCGCGGCAATCTCGGGCAGGCGGCGGATGGCGTCGTCGAAGCTGGCGCTTCGTCCCGGAACCGTGCCCTGGGAACGGGCGAACATTTCGTACCACGCGGCAAAGCGCGCGGGTTTTCGGTCGACCACCACCTCGAACGCCGTCGGGCCGCGGGTGGCGTCGGCGCGGACGGCCAGACGGTCCATCAGCTGGGCGAGATCGGCCGACAGCATCAGCCCAAGCCGGGCGTCGTCGTCGTCCACCGCCGCGAATTCGTCGAGCAGCCGGGCGAGGCGCAGCCGTTCCGGTGCCGCCGCGCGCCCGGCCGCCGCCTCGACCAGGGCCTTGCCTTCAAGCAGATCGAGGGCCAGCGCCTGGCCGGCCGCCTGTCGCTTGGCGATATCGGCCCGCCAACTCCCGAACAGGTCGGTCCAGGCTTCGACGGTGTAGTGCCAGCGCCCGAGGCGGTCGAGGGACACCCGGCCTTGCCACCGGTCGAGGCCGGGATCCACCGGCACCATCGGCGCCTCCTGCCAGTCGCCGTCGCCGGGGCGGCGATAGCGGACCACCGCGGACAGGCGGTCGTGACCGTCCCGGACCAGGGTGGCGCCAACCTCGAGGCGGTCCCCGATCACCCGCTTGACCGCAAAGCGACCGCCGTCGATCCGGGGCGTGATGTCGGTGATGATGATGGACCCGGATTCGATCATCGTCGGTCTCCGTCGCAGCGCCGCCCGGCGGCCGGCGACAGCAGCACCCGGACCTCGCCCGGCTTCAGGATCAGGCTGGCACCGGCGACAACCGGTCCAGAGGGCCGGTTGGGAGTGATCTCCAGCCCCAGGCCCGAGGCCGCCAGTTCCGGACACCCGATCAGCTCGACGGCGCATGCACGGATCAGGTCACGGTTGATCAGGGTCAGGCACCATTCGGTGTCGGCGTCCGGTGCCGGCTCGGGCCGCCAGGTGGCCTGCCGCAGCAGCCCGGCCACGTCCCCTTGGCGAAAACTGACCGGCCGCTGCGCGCCTTCGACCGCGAAGCCGGACCATCCGCGCCGCAACCGGTTCCACGCGGCGACGAAGCCGGTCAGGTCCAGGTTTGGCGGCTCCCAGTCCGCGGGCGACGTGGTGACGACGTCGAGTTTCCGACGAAAGCCGTACTCGAAGCCGACCGGCATCAACACCCCGGACGCGAACACCGTGGCGAAGGCATAGCGTTGGCGGCACAGCACCGCCGGGTCGACCCCGGGCAGGGCCTCGGCCGCCAGCCGGCCGGTATCGTGGCTTTCGGGAAAGCTGATCGAGGGCGCCACCGAACGAAACCGATGGTACTGCTCCAGCAGCCAGGGTTCCCGGAAGTCCCACCATTTGCTGCTGTTCAGCAAATAATCGAAGCCGGCGGGTTTCAGATTTTCGATTTCGGCAGCCCGGCAGCCGACGGTTTCGGCCAGGAACAGGGCGTCGGACCTGATCTCGCGCACCGCGGCGATGATCTCCTGCCAGACCTCGGCCGGAACCTTGTAAGCGGCGTCGCAGCGAAAGCCGCAGACGCCCAGTCGGGCATAGTACCGGGCCACCTCCGAGAAGTGGTCCATAAGCTCACGACGGACGACACGGTGCCCGAAGTCCAGTTCGATCAGGTCGCCCCACACCGTAACGGCCCGGCTGTCGGCCGGGTCGATCGCCGATGGCGACAGCAGTTCGCCCTCGTCATCCCGGCGATACCAGTCGGGATGGGCGTCGATCAGCTCCCGGTCCCGGGCCGTGTGGTTGACCACCAGATCCATCATGACCGCAAGACCAAGACTCTCGGCCCGGGCCACGAACTCGCCGATCTGCCGGGACACCGACCGTCCACCGTCGCTGTCGAACGACGGATTCAGCCGATACGGGTTCCTGACCGCATAGAGGCTGCCGGAGAAGCCGGGATCGTGAAACGGATTGAGATAGACCCAGGTGAAGCCAAGGGCCGATATCCGTTCCAGATGCCCGCCCCACTGCGCCACCGTGCCGACGAGGCGCGGGAAGAGATTGTAGATGACGGGAGCAACGGATGTGTCCATGTCCTTGCCGCTTGACCTCCGTCGCCGCCCGGACTCCATCTGAAGTCACCTTGGAGGCGATGTGAACAAGACCGGGAGAGACACTGGACCGCCCGCGGCGAAGGACCATCGGCAAAAGGGTGCAGGTTTCCGTCATTGGTCTTACGCCGGTTATCCGAAAAGATTGCTCATCCCGATGACAGGCATTGGAATCACCCCGGTTCCTGACCTTCGGAACTGGCCAACCGACGCTGTTCCGATCACCTGATTCTCAAGCCGTCCAATTACGGCCGGGGAGGGCAAATCCATGATCGCGAAATCTTCCGCCTTGAAAACACGCTTTGCGGCACAGGCCGTCGCCTTGACGCTGGCCGTCGCACCGGTGCTTGCCGCACCCCGGGACGGCGACGTCATCGGAGAGATGTCGACCACCGTGACCGGCAGCGACGACAGCCTTCCCGAGATTGCCCGGCACTTCGATCTCGGCTTCGTCGAACTGGTCGCGGCCAATCCAGGACTGAGGCCGTGGGCACCCGGGGCGGGCCACGAGCTGGTGCTGCCGACCGCGCACATCCTGCCCAAGGCGCCGCGGCGCGGCGTGGTCATCAATCTTGACGAGATGCGTCTCTATTACTATCCCGCGTCGGGTGGCGATCCCAAAACCTATCCCTTGGGCGTCGGCCGCGAAGGACATGTGACTCCGCTGGGCACCAGCCGGATCATCGGCAAGGCCGAACAGCCGACCTGGTATCCGCCGCCGTCGATCCGTGCCGAAAAGCCCGAGCTTCCCGCCGTGGTCCCGCCCGGCCCGGACAATCCGTTGGGAGCCTACGCGCTCTATGTCGGCTGGCCGGGTATCCGGATTCACGGCACCAACAAGCCCTACGGCGTTGGCCGTCGAACCAGCCACGGCTGCATCCGGCTCTATCCCGAGGATATCGAGGCGCTTTATCCCCAGGTGCCGGTCGGCACGCCGGTCACGGTGGTTCAGCAGGCCGTTAAGGTTGGCTGGTCCGGCGGCGACCTGTATCTCGAGGTCCATCCCTCTCTGGCCCAAGCCGACCAGTTGGAGGACCATGGTGGCACGGACCCCGAACCGGTGCCGGACGCGCTGTCGCTGGTCCGGGCTGCCGCGGGTCCCGAGGATGACGTCCGATTGGACCAGGAGGTCATCCGTCGGGCCGCAGAAGAGCGTCGGGGATATCCGGTTCGGGTTACCCGCAACCCGCCATCCCCGGTGGGAACGTCACTTCCGTAACGTCGTGTTGAACGTGCGTTCGACGCGGTCGAGTTCGGCCTTGTTGTCGGTGGCCAGGGTCAGCGCCTGCTGGGCGGTGTTCATCGCCGCAGCGGCCTGATCCCGCGCCACCTGATCGGTCGTGCTGCACGCCCCCAGGGCAAGCGTTAAGATCGTGACCAAACAGGCCGGTGCCCCTCGTGTGGAAACGGCTTTCATGTCTGTGCTCTCCTTTCTTGCATGGCAACACTAGATGCGGAATAATAAAAGTATTTCCGCCTTTCGATGCCATGATTGATATAAAAACATCATTCCATGGCATTACGGGAAGTATGTGCTCAGGAATTTGAGGGAAGCAAAGAGGTGTAGCCCAAAATAATGTCGCTGCTGTCCATTGTTATTAGCTATTTCGTCGGTTAACGTCACGGGCGCGCCATGGTCCGGATAGTCTGTACGCCATTCGAGATTGGGTCGGGTGGCGCCGCCGGGCGACCCTGACGGCTGAAACCTGCGCCGGAAGGGAACAGCCGTTCCGCCGGTCCAGGTGCTTGACCGTCTCAGTTGGCGCTGACATACCGGCCCGGTGCCCAAACCCAGACACTGTCGTCCCAGGTCCACTGGCCAGGCTGCCAGGCGACCTGACCCGGCGGTGGCGGTGGCGGTGCTTCAATCCGGGGCGGCGGCGGCGCCGAAGGGGCGACCATGGCAGTCTTGCGGCTCGGGGGGCGGCGACGCGCAGGCGGTCAGGACGACGGCCAGCATCGCGGCCAGGCGAAAAAAATGGCTTTGAGGCATGCTCTCCTCCGTTGATGGCCAGAGGCGGAGGTGTGAGGTCGTTGGACCCTATCGGGTCCGGAGGAACGGCTCAGCGCCAGTGCCCCTCGACCCACACCCAGCCCTGGGGCTGTTGAACCCAGCGGCCGGGCTCCCAGGCGGTGTAGCTCGGCTCGGTCGGGACATAGCGTCCGGGATTCCAGAGCCAGGTGTCGCCGGACCAACTCCAGTGACCGGCCTGCCAAGCCACCCCGGTAGAAGCGGGCGGCGGTGGAATCTCTTCGACGCGGGACGGCGGTGGCGCGGTCGGCGCGATGATTTCGACCGTTGACTGTCCGATTATCGGGTCCGACGGGCGAATGGTGGTGCCCGCACTTCCACCGCCGACCGAATAGTGTTCGATGGTTTCGGTATAGGTCTCGGTAACCTGAGCGGCCGCTGGTTGCGGCAGAGCGATGGCCGCAGCCAGCGCCATAGTCATCGGAAATCTTCCGGTCATCGAAGTCCTCCTTTTTGCCGGTTTGGAAGGCCCGGCCCGCGAATGACAGGCTTTGCCCCGTTTCTTCGACGGACCCGCGGCGTTGTTCATCCCTGCATTTGCCGTCCGCTTCGGGACGACAACGATGGGGGTGGGACCAGCCGGTTGGCGTCGTGCGGGTGCCGCGGCCAATCACCCAACCGCCCAAATTTGGCACCGGCTTCAGTTTCGATTGGAGCAGCCGTGGTACCGATCGCCATTGAGCAAGTCATGCGAAGAGGTGCACAACCGGCTTGTCCTGTCCGAAGAGAGAACATGTAAAAACAATAGCACCATCAAAGCGGCGAGGGTAAGACAAAATCGGGATTCTTTTGAGGCGCCATCGGGAAAGTGAAACACGAGAACGGACTGGTCGTGGACCTTCGGTCCTCGCAATATCGTGTAGCCTTTCTTGATCGGCCTCCGAAGGGACGGCAATGACCCGGCCTGCCGGACGCGCCAAAATTATCCCTATCTTGTCCCCCGCCGGTCAGGCCCTTTGCGATACCTTGGCCATGACGCGAGCGATTGGACCACTGGTCCCGTGTCGTTGCCGCTTGGTACGCGGAAACTTCGAGGTCGGCGGAGCGGAAGGTCCGCCTTCGTTCTCCGCCGCACCGCGACGAGACGATTGTTCCCAGGCAGCAAAGCAGAGGATGACAGTCATGAGCAACCGAACCGCGGATTCCTCAATGAACGCCCTGCAAAAGTACGGGAGCCTTCGGACGACAATCATCGTCGCGCCGGTCGTCATCGCACTCGCCGCCGCGTTTGCCGGCCTCTTGGCCTACAGCGGCTACGGACGCGGCAGCGGCGTCACCGAACCGGCGCCGCAACTAACCACGGCACCGCCGAATGGCCCGTAACCCGGGACCTTCCGACCGGGCTCGAACCCATGGCCAGGGGCGGTGCTCCTGGCTGTTCCCGGCTTCGGCATCATCACCAGGGCGCGAAGAAGGAAGCGGGATCGTGCGTATACTGGCAATCCTTGCGATCTGTCTTGGACTGGGGGCTTGCGGTGTGGTTGCGGCGCCCTGTCGGATCAGTTCCGCGGCACTCAAGATCGTGCCGGTGGCAGGGCACATCGCAGCCGCGCCAACCGACGCCTGCGCCCAGGTCATCGACCCCGGTCCGTGATCACGGCCCAAGATTTCGGCGATCCGTCACAGGCTCGATGGATTTCCGCCCACGGAGACACGCTATGGAGTGTTCCATGCTACAGCCCACCTCTTGCCCCGTTCGCCATGATCTACGTGTCCTGGCAACGGCTGTCGCCGTCTCGGTTACGCTGGTCCTGGGCATACCGCCGACGGCGGCCTACGCTCATGATGGCCACCATCACCATCATCATGGCCACTGGAGAGGGGGACCGCACTACTGGGTTCCCGGTCCCTACGTCTATGCGCCACCACCGGTCGTTTACTATCCGCCGCGGTCATACTACTACGCGCCGCCGATCTTTTCCTTTTCGACCCCGGGCCTGAGTGTGGTCGTTCCGGTTCGCTGATGGGGAGGGGGTTGCCGACAGCGCCGTTCCCAATCGGGAAGGAGATAAAGACATGCGTGCGATGAAGTCCCTGGTGATCTTCGGTGCGGTCGGCGCCGCGCTGGCGGTTTCGAGAATCGGCCCGGTGGCCGCGGAAACCGCGATCCTTATGAATGACGACGCCAGCGAGTGCGACATCGCCAGGGCGCTCAGACTGGCGAGGCCGGACTGTCCGGCACCGGCGGGCACCGTGGTCGCGTTCCCGACATCGCTGACGCGCGGGCTCAGGATGGGCGACATCAATCAGATGACGACGGTCCTGCCGGCCGTGCCGCCCTCGGCCGCCGCGGGTCCAAAGCAGGTGGCCGCCCTGCCGCCTCACGAGTACACGGCGGCGTTCCGGGTCAACTTCGAGTATGGCTCGGCCCGGTTGACCGGCAGCGCCCGGCAGTTGCTCGATCGAATCGGCGGGGTGATGAGCGCACCTGGCGCAGAAGTCGCCACCTTCCGCATCACGGGGCACACCGACGGTGTCGGCTCGCCGACCCGCAACCAGAGGCTTTCCGAGCAGCGGGCGAATGCGGTCCGGCTCTACTTCGTCGGCCGCTACCACATCGAGCCGTCGCGCCTGTACGCGACGGGCAAGGGAGCCGGCGACCTGCTGAATCCGGGCAATCCCGCCGCCCCGGAAAACCGCCGGGTCGAGATCACCAATCTGGTCAATTGAAGTGTGACGCGGGCGGAGATCCGGGAATGCCGGCGCCCGGAGACCAGGATTTCGCCCAGCGGGCCGGCTTCTGACAGTCTTTGGAGGCCATCCATGAGCTATAAAAACCATATGGCTTTTGCAACGCTGGTTTTCGCCGTCCTGATCGGCGGTCCAGCTGATGCCGGGTCGCTGTTCGACTGCTATTCTCACGCGGTACCGAAACAGAACAGCGTCTGTCAGACCGCGATCGTCACACCCGAGGGCAGTGAGCCCTTCACCTGCGGCGAGACCCGGAATCATGATCAGGCCGTTTACTGCGGTGCGGTCTACGGCTACGAACAGGGCTGGTGCGCGCGCATCCAGGACCCGGCCCTCCGGCGGAAATGCTTCCGCGATACCGAGTAGGGGGCCGGTGGCCGTGCCAGGAAGCCCCGATCTTGTCCCACCGGTCCCGGGAGTCCCGGTGTCATCCTTGGTTTTGAGCGCAATCCCACAACCCTTGCCACCCGATCGCCGCCGTCGGCTCTCCCGGGATGCACAGGAGATCACCATGCGTACCGTGACCCTTGGAACCACCCTCGACAGTCTGCTCCCGACTTCGACCTGCGCCGGCATCTCGCCGCGGCAACAACGCCTGCCTGGCGGTGGCCCGGCAAGGCCGGATCGAACCGGTCGATGCTTATCATACCAAGAGTGGACAAAATGAAGCATCTTGGCTCATCGCGAAAACAGGAGCGGTAGCCTTATCATGATGATGGAATGGAGGCAACAAATGGCCACACATATCCAGCAGGCACCAGGCAGCTGCGGAATACCACAACTGGATTACGACCATATCGAAATTTTCGTGCAATTTGACTTATTAAAGAAAATTATTGATGGGTAACTGCCTCACAATGATTTTAATATGGTATCAAAAATAATAAAAGAATGGTCTGAATATCATTTTGCTCACGAGGAGGATCTTATGACCAGGGTCGGATACACTGGCGTCGACGAGCATCGCCATGAGCACGTTAAATTCATCAATCAGGTATCTCGATTCATGAGACTGTATCGTCGTGATGCCCTAGCGGTGATTATTAAATTCCACGATGTTTGCGACAATTGGTATCACAGGCACATGACGACCATGGACAATAATATGGCGTCATTCATCATGTCATGCGATATTCAGAAGCAAACTGCCGCTTTATCGTCGACGTTCCTTCCTTTTGTTGAACGGGATGGTCCGGTTCGACAGCCGCCTGATCTCGAAATCGAGTGGCTTGGCTGACTCTCCAGGTCATCATTCGCCAGTCGCAGGCGTGGTTCCGGCACCGTTCGTTCCCGCGGCCGTGGCTTGGCCGGAAACGAAACGGAGTAAACCGCCCGGGACCGGAACCCGACAGGATGGTGCCCAAAAGACCTCAATCTTGTCACACCATGGCGGTGAGTTATTGACGACAATGGAAGCTGTATTTTCACCCGGCGATCGGCGGGCGACTGCTTGGTGCGAGGACAGACACCATCATGCCTGCGAACACCTCTGGCATAAAAACGGCCTTGAGCCGCAGTCCGTGAGGGAGGGTGTCATGACGGATTCGAGGATAGGCGGTCGAATACAGGCTATGTCGGCCCTGGCGTTGCTTGGCGTGCTGGCCGTTGTTTTGTCCGCTTGCGCGGTTTATGTGCCGGAGCCCGGCTATTGGGGTCACGGTTATCATGATGACCATGGGTAGCATCGGTATTAAAGGCCGTGTCATGAGGATCGCAACATGAAGATGATCTCGCATCTCAGGAAACTCCTGGGCGATTTCGACGGTAGCCGTCGCACAGCCGACGACATCAGGGGAGTGTGGACACCCGATACCCTGAAGCAGATTCTCGCCGAGGATATGCCGGGCACCGAAGTCATGGTGGTCTCCAACCGGGAGCCCTACATCCATACGCTCGTGGACGGCGCCATGACCGTGCAGAATCCGGCCAGCGGCCTCGTCACTGCGTTGGAGCCGGTGACCCGCGCCTGCGGCGGCACCTGGATTGCCCATGGCAGCGGCGACGCCGATTGGCAGATGGTGGATGAGCAGGACCGTATCGCGGTTCCACCCGACCATCCCGAGTACACGCTGCGCCGCATAAGGCTTTGTGACGAAGAACTCAACGGCTACTACTATGGCTTTGCCAACGAGGGACTCTGGCCGCTTTGCCACATTGCCTACATGAGGCCGATGTTTCGGAGCGACGATTGGCAGCACTACGTCGCGGTCAACCGCAAATTCGCGGACGCGGTGGCTGAAGAAGCCCGCCAGCCCGAACCGCTGGTCCTGGTCCAGGACTATCATTTCGCGCTGCTGCCCCAGTTCATCCGGGAACGCATCCCGGGTGCGACCGTGGTCACTTTCTGGCACATCCCCTGGCCGAACGCCGAGGCCTTTGGCATCTGCCCATGGCGTGAGGAGATTCTCTCTGGTCTGCTGGGCAGTTCGATCATCGGCTTCCATACCCAGTCTCACTGCAACAACTTCTTCGACACGGTTGACCGTTTCCTCGAATGCCGGATCGACCGCGATCCCTCGACCATCGCGGTGAACGGCGACATCTCGTTGGTTCGTCCCTACCCGATTTCCATCGAATGGCCGCCCAAGCCGCTGGAGCGACAGGCTCCGGTCGCGCAATGTCGCGCGGCCGTCCTCGGGCGACTTGGGTTGCCCGAGACCATCAGGCTTGGCGTCGGGGTCGAGCGGTTCGATTACACCAAGGGCATTCTCGACCGTTTCCGGGCGGTGGCCGCCCTGTTGGAGCACTATCCGGACTGGCGCGGCCGTTTCGTTTTCGTGCAGGTCGCGGCCCCCAGCCGGAGCAAGCTGCCCGGCTATCAACAACTCCAGGCCGACGCGGCAACTCTGGTCGAAGACATCAACCAACGCTTCGGCGGTCCCGACTACCAGCCGATCGTGCTGCTGGCCCGCCACCACGAGCCCGATCAGGTGTTCGAGCTGTTCCGGGCCGCCGATGTCTGCGTCGTCAGCAGCCTCCATGACGGCATGAATCTGGTGGCCAAGGAGTTTGTGGCCGCCCGCGACGACGAACGGGGAGTGCTGATCCTCAGCGCCTTCGCCGGCGCCTCGCGGGAACTGCATGAGGCTCTGATCGTCAATCCCTACGATACCGACGCGATGGCCGAAGGGCTTGCTCTGGCGCTCACCATGCCGCCGGCACAGCAACAGGCCCGCATGCGGCTGATGCGCGACCGGGTCCGTGATCGCAACGTCTACCGCTGGGCCGGCCACATGCTGCTGGATGCCGCGCACATGCGCAAGCGACTGCGGATTGTCGACGTCCTCCCGGTTCCCGAGGCCCCGGGAAGCCGGATCCCGAACCTGGCGGCCTGAGGGGCCGACAAAGAATGCCGGCCGCACTCGGCTTTGAAGGAAAAAAGACAATGTTTCCAAAGGGCGTTCTTTGGCAGACGCGATTGCCTGTCACACTCCGAGGAGTCCCGCCGGTGACGGAGGAGTATCACAATCCCACCGTGTCCCTGTCCCCGCCGCCGATGCCGGGGGGCGCGGCGCCCGCGCTGTTTCTTGATGTCGACGGGACGCTGGTCGAATTTGCCGAAACGCCCCAGGCCGTCACCGTGGATGCCACGCTACGGGCACAACTGGTCAGGTTGCGCGCATCCACGGGCGGGGCGCTCGCCCTGATCAGCGGCCGCAGCCTCGATTCCCTCGACCGCCTGCTGGCTCCCGCGATGTTCGATGCCATCGGCACTCACGGCGGCGAGTGGCGGATTGGCGGCGTGCACGGCAGGGCCGTACCACCACCGCTGCGGTTCGCCGAAGTGGCGGCAGATTTCCAGACCTTTGCCGCCGCCCATCCCGGCGTCCTCGTCGAGGACAAGGGGATTGCCCTGGCGGTTCACACCCGGATGGCGCCCCATTTGGCGGCGCCGGTCCTTGCCCTTGTCCAGGCCGGGCTGGCGCGACTGGGAGGCGGCTATCGCCTCCAAAAAGGCGCGGCGGTGGTGGAACTCGTTCCCGCGGCGGCGACCAAGGGCGCCGGTATCATCCGCCTGATGGCGCAACCCCCTTTTGCCGGTCGTCAGCCGGTGTTCGCCGGCGACGATCTCACCGACGAGAGCGGGTTCATGGCCATACGCACACTGGGAGGCTGCGGTATCCTGATCGGCCCCGCACGCCCGACCGCTGCCTGCTTTCGGCTGCCTTCGGTCGCCGCGTTTCGCTCCTGGCTCGAGGTTCTGAACGAGTCGACCTTTTCGCATGACGGTGCCCGCCACGAGGCGTCGGCCTTGTTCGGGTCACCGGTCACCATTTCCCAATGAACCCGGCCATACCGGTATGACCGGGCGGCGGCGTTGTATGCCGCCGCCCCGGCTCCGGTCTTCTGTAAGCGTCGCCGCGCCCGCACATGGCCAAAAAAGCCCTGCCGGATTCGGGATTTTCTTCGCGCGCAGGTGAAATCGGGGGGCAGGCGGCCTGAGCGATGGTCGAGTCTGCGGCAAGGAACGACCCGCCAGAGCCCTGGACCGCGGTCGACTGCGATGCGGCAAGATCGGCGTGAAATGGTGACGCCGCCAACCGACGGGGGGCAGTCATGGCGATCGACCTGGATGGCAGGAGCACCGACGGCGTCACCATGAATCGGGGTGTGCCAACTGACGAAAAATATCGACCCGCGGAAAACCCCCATGCCGCCGCCGGAAGGGTGCCACAGCCTCGGGAATCAGGCGCCCTGGGGAGAGACTGTCGGACAGCGGGAAGATGACCGCCTTGGCGGTGTCGCCCGACTTATCTGGGACGTCCGCCGATGATTGCGGCCCACGGAATTGGGCGTAGGGTACAGTCCCGCTCCATGCCCCTGCCATGGGTGATTTCCGGCCCTATCATTTTCAAACGCCTGCCTTTAACCTTGATAATCCTCGTTTACGCCGATGGATTGCTGAGTGTGTATCCAGGAGCGGGATTACGGCATCAACCGTTGGAGACCTCCATGACTGCCGACTTGCGGACCTTGTGTCTCGCCGTGGACGATTTGGCGATATCAAGCCGTGCCCGTAGGTGTCTGACCGCCGTCGACATCAGATGCGTCGGCGATCTTATTCAGATGAACGAGAAGAACTTATTATACATTCGTAATTTTGGGAAGCGATCGCTCGCCGAAATCAAACGAGAACTCGCTACCATGGGATTGCGTCTGGGGACGGAGCTTACCGATTGGCCGCCACAAGACGTCGGTGAAATGCATGCAAAATTCGCGAGCCCGGAAATGTTGGATTTGCGACGATGAATAGGCCACAGGCAGCGCCAAGGTGGCTTGATTCATCAGGATCGATGACATCCGCTGAAGTACGAATACCGATGAACGCCGTAAGTGTCCGGGAAGACTTTCCCATCGTGTGTGTCGGAGGCTCCGCTGGTGGCCTTGATGCCTATACGCGGTTACTCCGTTGCCTGCCAGGCGACATGGGTGCCGCCATCGTGATCGTCAATCACCTGAGGACCGTGGCTACGCGTCTCCATGAGATTCTTCCACGTTATACCACGATGCCCGTCACGCTGATTACACACAAATTACTCATCCGTCCGAACCATGTCTTCATTATTCCCAGCCAGCGTGACTTGCATGTTTTGGATGGCGAGTTCCGTCTGGAGCCCATATCGAAACCGAGGGGATGGCCCGATGTCATTACAGTTTTCCTGCGATCCCTGACCCGGCACTGGCGCGGCAAGCTGATCGCCGTCATTGTTTCCGGTTACGATGGCGACGGCGCAGACTCGCTGTGTGGCATCAGGCGCGCCGGAGGCATTACGATTGCCCAGAAACCCGATACAGCCCGGCAGCGGGATATGCCTGAGAGTGCGATAGCGAGCGGTTGTGTCGATTTCATTCTTTCGCCGGAGGACATCGCTCAGGAAATCATCCGGATTTCCAACCGGAGCGTCCAAACCTAAAGAAATGGATGCCAGGATTTGTCCCCAGGCCACCTTGCGAACATGGTGCCAAAGCAGTTCAACGGTAAGTAGATTCCGAATCCACCCCAGCGGAGGAACGGCATGCGCTCCTGTTTCTGTTCTTCCGGCTTTCCCGCCCTTGAGGTGAACGCTTTGCTCAGCACTGGCCGGTCGGGGGAAAGACCCCCTATGCGCCAGGATACGATGAATCGTTGAAAGGAAAGGGTTTGCGGTGCGCCCCGATGGCGCGT
>PLTC01000210.1:0-24345 GCA_003165295.1 Rhodospirillales bacterium
CCATGTATCTCTATCGAATACCCTCAACAACAACTGATCGTCATTTAATTGCAATTGGGTTTTCTCTTGCCGCACTTTGCATTGCTGCGACGGCTTCGTCAGTGACTTACTCTGTAATGTCCCTTACTAGAGACGGTTATAGTCAATCCTCTGGCGGATGTATACAATCGGAGACATTTCATCGGTAACGACCATTTAAGCTACTCAGTGACCGGTATTTTTGGTTCGCTAACACCCCTATCGAACCAATACATATAATACCGCTCGAAGTATTGAATAATGGCATCGTTTTTAGTTATAAAAACTGTTCCTGTTTTTATTCTCGGGAACGAATGGCCGAGCATTATTTCTCGTGATCCATCTGAATACGAAAATATCGCCATTTGTATCATAGGATGATTAATGTCATCTATAAACGATTTCTCATATTTTGCAGATTCAGCAACTTCATTCATAAATATGCGTTGCGGGTCCTCATCACTTAAATGAGTTGACACTATTTCCATCCATCCGCAAGCGCGTGATGATTGTATTGATTCGCGCTTTGTCTCTATCCATTTCTTATAGAGATCTCCGTATGGAGAAAGTGATGATTTAATTCCGTAACGGAGAACTGTATTTTTTACCTCAATAGCCATGTTTGCGAGATTTATAGCATGGCGAAGCCCATCGGCTTCCGATGCAAATGATGTGATATCATGGCGTCCTGCAAGTAAACTTGGAAGCTGGTTTAAAATTTCATGGATATTGTTTAAATCGCATCCAATATCCTCTCGGAGTTTCTGTGCTTTGGTGGCGCTTTCTTCTATCTCCCTCCTGAGATATTGTGTCTCTTTGTCAGATGCAACATCTGTTAATATCGNNTAAAAGAAACATATAGAGGTATGACTAAATTGCTGGATCGTATATCTCTATTAAGCGCAAACCCTATCAGGATTGCTATCATTCCGATAAATCCAACGATTGACAACCCAATACTTATTGTGGTTCTCCGTGACATTTTATATCCTTTCATTAAATGGTCACTTTATTTACAGGAGCAAATCGGTAGCACCATCCTTGCGCCTTATGTCATATGGTATTTTGTCGCACGGATGGCCAAAACGACGGAATGCTCCGACCCACGCTCGAAATCTCCCTCCCCTACGCCCCCCATTTCCCTGTAAAGCTGAGCCGCAGATTCAGCCCACCACGGGAGAGACACCGTGCCGCCCCTGAGACTGCCCCCGCTCGTCGCAGCCGTCGCAGCCCTAGCCGTTACCGGATTCACCTCTACCGCCTGGGCACAGTATTACGGCCAGACTTGGCACGGGCCAAGCACGATGTCCGTCCTCGGCGACCGATTCCTCACCTTGCTCCTGGCCGCCGTGTTCGGCTTCGCCATCGGCGCGTTCTTCAGCCCGATGCTCAAGCCCTTCCGGCGGTTCGTCTGGCTGATCGCCGGCATCGCGGCCGTGCTGTTTGCCCTCTTCGGCCCCTCCCCCGGGGCCGACATCCTCTCCGGAATCGTGGATGCCGTCGTCTTCGTCGTGGCGCTCGCGCTTGGGCTGCGACTCGGGTTTAAGGCCATTGCCAAAAGGGCGGCCCCGGTCATCCCGCCAACCAGCTTTGGCTCTGCCAAATGGGCGACCTTCGATTATCTCGATAGCCACGGCCTTCATGGACAATTGGGGCCGTCCCGCCTGAAGGGGCTGGTAACGGCCGAGGTGCCCGATCTGTCCCGGTTCGCGGCACTGACCGGATGGGCATTGCAGGGCGCCGTCTCGGCAACGCTGGCGCTGGACGGGGCTCCTCGCGATGGGATCGGGGACGTAACCGTCACCGGCCACGCCACGGGCCTCGCGACGGGCGTGGCCGCCGTCGACGGTGTCCTGGGCGCCGACGTCACCGCCTCGGGGACGGCCCGATTGCTGCCCGGCCAGGGTTTCGGCTTCGAGGCCCTGGAGATCAGGGGCCGCCACGTTACCGCCGTCGTGGACGGCACGGCCACCGCCGGAAAGGCCGGCGTCACCGCGCGCATCCTGGTTCCCGACCTGGCCCGGGCCGATCGGCGTCTTTCGGGGGCCGGTGAGGCCGTTGCCACGCTGAGCGGCAGCCTGAGCCACCCTGATCTCGGGGTTCGCATTGCGCTGGCCAACGGCCGCATGCTCGGGCGCCCGGTGCCCCGGCTGGTGCTGGACGCCGAGGCCCATGACCTGACCGGCGCCCTCGACGCCAAGGTCGCCCTGGCCGGAGAAAGTCCATTATTGAACATCTTCCGAATCCGGATTTAGACAAGCAAGTGTCAGAAAAAACTGTAGAAGATATTAACAATGCTCTTGTGAGCGCACAAAAAGATTTTCCGGACGCAGAGTCCTTTACGTAACCATCGACATATTCTGACCAAAGGCACGAGAGGTTGTAAGTGTGATATTTCGTGCTTATATCAAGACTTATGCAAAAACATAGCCCATTGATTCAACGGGGATTTCCCTTTGCCTAAGGTGCCGTCATAATAGGAGCATGATTTATGGCTATGCACGGCTCTCCACGGACGGCCAGAGCGACGCGAAGACCGCGCCATCCCTTCAGGTCAGGCCGAGGGCGAGGCGCGCCAGGGCCGGCAGGGACCGGGAGCCGGTTTTCTTCATGATGGCGGCGCGATGGTTTTCGACGGTGCGCTGGCTGATGCCGAGGTCGGAGGCGATGTTCTTGCTGGGGCAGCCGGTCAGGACCATCTCCATGATCTGGCGCTGACG
This sequence comes from Rhodospirillales bacterium, assembly GCA_003165295.1. Taxonomy (GTDB): domain Bacteria; phylum Pseudomonadota; class Alphaproteobacteria; order Azospirillales; family Azospirillaceae; genus BOG-933. The sequence continues at coordinate 2,739 of PLTC01000210.1, forward strand.
TTCGGTCAGGGTGGCGACCAGTGCCGCGGCAGCCTTCTTCGAGGCCGCGACTTGGCTGTGATCGTGGGTGAGCGTCATGGCGCGGTCGATGCCGGCAAGCAACTCTTCGGCGCGCACCGGCTTTTCGATGAAATCCGCGGCGCCGGCCTTCATCGCCCGCACCGCCATCTGGACATCGCCGAAGCCGGTGATGATGATCGCCGGCAGGATGTGGCCGTCGGCCGCGAGTCGCTCGACCAGTTCGACGCCGGAGATGCCGCGCATCCGGGCGTCGACCACGAGGCAGCCATCGCGCCCGGGATGCCAGGCTTCCAGGAAGGCTTCGGCGCTGGAATAGGTCTCGACCGCCCGGTGGTCGCTCTCCAGGAAAACGCGCATGGCCTCGCGCACGGCGCCGTCGTCATCGACGACGAAGACCGTCGACGACGGCGTGTCGGCGGCCGGCGTCGGCGCCGGTGTCGCTTCGGCCTGGGCATCGGCATCGGCGGGCGCAGGCCCGGAAAATTGGCTCAGGAGGCCATGGACGAGGCGCGTCAACTCCGCCGCCCGCACCGGCTTGCTGAGGTGCCGGCAGCCCTGGCGGGCGATGTCCAACAGGGTCGCGGTGGAAATGTCGCCGGTCAGGATGATCGCATGCCCCCGGTACCCTCGCGTCTCCCGCAGGCGCTCGACCACTTGGGCGCCGTTCAGCGGCCCCGGCAGATTGTAGTCGGCGATGATCAGGTCCGGCCGGACGCCGCCTGAGATCAGGTCCAGTGCCGCCATGCCTTCGGCGACGGCCTCGATGCGGTAATGCTCGGCGTCGAACAGCAGTTCCAGCGCCTCGCGCATGGCCGGGTCGTCCTCGACAATCACGATGGTCTTGCCGGACTGGACCTCCGGTGCCGGTACCGGCTGGTCAGGAACGGCGCGCCGCGCCGGCCCCTCCAAGGCGACCATCGGCACCGTGATGCCGAACACCGAGCCCTTGTTCGGAATCGAGCGGACCTTGACCGTATGGCCCAGCATATCGGCCAGCCGCTTGACGATGGCCAGGCCCAGGCCCAGCCCCTTGCTGCGCTCCCGGGCGGTATTGTTGAGTTGGTAGAATTCCTCAAAGATCGCGTGAAGCTGTGAGCCGGCAATTCCGGTGCCGGTGTCCCAGACCTCGATGCATAAAGTCTCGCCCCGGCGCCGGCAGCCAAGCAACAGCCCGCCCTTCGACGTGTATTTTACCGCATTCGACAGCAGATTGCGGATCATTTGCTCCAGCAGGCGGGGATCGCTGCGGACCACCGCGGCGCTTCGGACCACCCTCCAGCTCAGTCCGCGGGATTGGGCGTGATAGCCGAACTCGGTGCTTAGCCGCTCCAGGATATCGTTGATCGGGAAGCAGGAGATCTCGGCCCGGACGATCCCGGCCTCCAACTGGTTGATGTCGAGCAGGGTGTTGAGCATGCCCGACATGGCGCCCAGGGTTTCATCGAACCGCGCCGCCAGTTGCACGCCGGCCTCGTCCGTGACCTTTCTGGCCAGCAGGCCCTGGAGCAGGCTCAGGGTCTGCAACGGCTGGCGCAGGTCGTGGCTGGCGGCGGCGAGAAAACGCGATTTGGCCAGATTGGCCTGCTCGGCCTGCCGCTTGGCCGCCTCCAGGGCCAGGGTGGCGTGCTTGCGCTCGGTCACGTCGTCGATGGCCAGTAGAATCCGCGGCTCTTCCGGCGGTCGGTGCTGGATGTTCCGGGCATTGACCAACAGGTACCGGTGGCCGAGCGGCGGCAGATCGATCTCGATCTCGCAGTCCTCGAGGGGAGTGGAGGAGGCCCGCACCTGTTCCAGAAAGCCCCGCAGTCCCGGAAGGTTGCCCGAGGGATCGGCACCGGTGGCAAAGGGGTGGCCGACCGTTGCCTCGGGGCTGAGCCCGAAGACACGAAAGAACGAGCGGTTGGCGGAAACCACCTGCAGTTTCGGATCGAGCACCAGCAAAGGCTGATGAATGGTGTCGATGATGCTCTCGGAAAAGACGTGAGCGGCCTGGAGATCGTGTTCGACCGCCTTGATTTCGGAGACGTTGACGAAGGTGATGACGACCCCTTCGATCTGTCCGTCGTGGCTGCGGTAGGGCAAGGCCTCGCGGATATACCAGGCGCCGGAATCGGTCAGCACCTCACGCTTCTTCGGCGACACCTGGGTCAGCACGGCTTGGGCATCGATCAGCAGGTCGGGGTCGTCGAAATGGCGGGCAAGGTCGCGGAGCGGCCGGCCGATGTCGGTGGCGATGACGCCGAACAGGACTTTCACCGCCGGGGTAAAGAACCTGATGTTGAGCTGATGATCAAGGAAGAGCGTCGCAACCTCGGAACTGTTCAGGATATTCTGGAGATCGTCAGCAAGTTGGCGCTGTTGTTCGATGGTTTCCTGAAGCTGGTTGTTGAGCGCGGTCAGTTCCTCGTTGAGCGACTGGAGTTCCTCCTTAGAGGTTTCCAGTTCCTCGTTGGTCGATTGGAACTCCTCGTTAACCGACATCGCCTCTTCGTTGATCGACTTTTGCTCTTCATTGGCGATTTCCAGGTTCCGAATCGCACTCTGCAACTCGGCGCGGGTGGTTTCGAGTTCCCGCTCAAGCTCGGCGACCCGCGACTGGTTGCCGGCGGCGTCGGCCGGCGGCAACGGCGGGGCGTCTTGCCTTGGCCGATCGATGAAGCTGATCAGCAGCAACGGCTCACGGTCGCTGGAGATTGGCAGAACGGCGATATCGACCGTGACCGTCTTGCCGCCGTGGCTTGACTGGGCTCCCATGACGATGACGCGCTGGTGCGCCTGGTTGGCCTGCTGAATTGCCGAGCGGAGCTTGGTGCGCAGGCCCTCGCGCACCATGGCGAACAGGTCCCGCGAGGGCTCGCCGGGGGCGACCCGCAAATAGCGGTCGGTCGGTCCCAGGGTATAGAGCGTCTCGTGCTTGCGGTTGATCAGAACCGAGGCCGGCGCATAGCTTTCCAGCAACGCCGCGCGCATCACATCGCCCAACTCCGGGCCGCGCTGGTCCGGTCTTGATGGCAGACGGGACCAGACGGCGCGCCCGCCATTGCCGCCGCCGATCGGGAAATCGATCTCGCCCGGCCGGACGCGGCCGATATGGCGATAGATGCGCTGTGGCTTGCTGATCGGCTCGAAGCGATCGTCGAGGTCGCCCACCGTCTCGGAGCCGCCGAGAAACAGCACGCCATCCTCCCGAAGGGCAAAATGGAACAGCAGAAGAACGCGCCTTTGGGCCTCGGGGCGGAGATAGATCAGCAGGTTGCGGCACGACACGAGATCCAGCCGGGAAAACGGCGGATCGGTCAGCACATCCTGGACCGTGAAGACCACCACGTCGCGCAGGTTCGGCACCACCCGGTAGCCGCCCGGTTCCCGGGCAAAAAAGCGGGCCAGCCGCGTCGAGGAGAGCTGGGCCGAGATCGACTCGGGATAGAGGCCGGCGCGCGCGCACGCGACCGAGTCCTTATCGACATCGGAGGCAAAGACCTGCAGCTTGACCGGCCGTTTGTTTGCCGCAATCGTCTCCAGGAACAGCATGGCCAAAGAATAGGCTTCCTCGCCGGTGCTGCTGCCGGGGACCCAGATGCGCAGGGGCCGGTCGAGGGGCTGGCGCGCCACCAGTGGCGTCACCACCGCATCGGCCAGCGTCTCGAAGGCCGCGGGGTCCCGGAAAAACTGGGTGACGTTGATCAGCAGGTCCCGGGCCAGCAGGTCGATCTCGCCGACATTGTGGCTGAGGGCGCCGAGATACGCCGCCCCATCGCCGATGCCGAGTGCGGTCATGCGGCGCTCGATCCGGCGCAGCAGCGTCCCCTCCTTGTAGAGGGAGAAATCGTGGCTGGTGCGATTGCGCAGCAACTCGACGATTCCCGCCAACTGGTTGGTGGTGGGTTCAGGTTCACGTTCAGGCTCCGGCGCGGTGCCGGTATGGTCGGCGGGCTTGACCACCGCCGGGCTGCCCGGCCCGCCGTGGGTGCGGAGCGCCTGGGGAATCTCCGCCACCGGCAGCACCAGCGCCACGCAACCGGTGGCGATGGCACTGCGCGGCATGCCGTCAAAGGCCGCCTCCTTGGGCTCCTGGGCGATCACCAACCCGCCTTTGTCGTGGACCGCCCGAAGCCCGAGACTGCCGTCGCCGCCGGTGCCCGAAAGGATCACGGCAACGGCACGCGCGCCGCAGGCCTCGGCCAGAGAGTGCAGGAAGAAGTCGAAGGGCAAACGGGCGCCATGGCGTTCCCGCGGCTCGGACAGATGCAGGCTCCCGTCCGCGATGGCCAGATAGCTCCCCGGGGGCATGGCATAGACGTGGTCAGGCTCGACCGCCATACCCTCGGCCGCCTGCTGCACCGGCATCAAGGTGCGTCCGGCCAGCAGTTCGGCCATCATGCTCTCGTGGGTCGGGTCGAGATGCTGGATCAGGACATAGGCCATGCCGCTGTCGGCGGGAGCGGCTTCGAGGAAACGCCGGAAGGCATCGAGTCCCCCGGCTGAAGCGCCAAGCGCGACCACGGGAAACTCCGTCATCCGGCCCGCCACCGCAACGGCCGGTTTCGATATCGGCGCTGCCCTGTTCTGCGATGCCATCTCTGCATCCCTCTACCGTGCCAACCGTCCCCTCGCAACACTTCGGGCATAAGAATATCTGAGGATAACACGAGCGTCGTGGCGGCTGTGATCGCTTTTCGGCGTCGGAGTGTTACATAATCACCATACGGTCCTGCACCATGGCGATGTCACCTTGGCGCGGTGGCCGGGACACCTGCGTTGCGAAGATAAATCATCCTTTCAGGAAGGTTATTTCTACATATGAAGCATCCCTGAATGCATAATGCCGACAACTCCGATGTATATCAGGTAAATTGCGACGATCAGGTTGAGCAGTTCCGGCCGGATCAGAATCAATACGCCCGCGATCAGGGCGATGATCGGCTGAATTTTTCCCGCGAGTTCCATGGATTGTCTCTCCTCGGTTGGATATTGGCCACCAATTCTCGTCGGTCATGACGACGCGGTACAGCCTCGGAATCTACTCAGCCGCTGGCCGGGCCGGCATGACGCGATTGATGGCGGTGATGAGCATGGCGACGGTACAGGGCTTGTGGACGATGGCGCAGCCGGCTCGTGCGGCCTCCTGGGTGATGTCGGACTGGGTGTCGCCAGTCATGATCACCGCCGGGATTGATTGACCGCTTGCCCGGCGAACCTCTGCGACAACCTCCAGCCCGGTTTGCCGTCCGGGCAGGCGATAGTCGCTGATAATGAGACCCGGCGGGGGGCGCGACAGAGCGGCCATGGCCTCGGCCGGATCGCGGGCGACGATGACCCGGTAACCGAAGCCGGAGAAGATCGCCTCCAAGGCATCGGCCTGGACGCGGTCGTCTTCGACCACCAGGATGGTGGTCGATTCACCGGACGGACTGACCTCGGCGGCCCGGGCCTCGGGGGATGGGGCCAGGGCGTCGGCGCGCGGCACCTCCAGGGCAAAGACCGAGCCGCGTCCGGGCACCGAGCGCAGGAACAACCGATGGCCCAGCAGTTCGGTGGTCTTGGCGACGATGGCCAGGCCCAGGCCATGCCCCTTGGTGCGATTGCGCTCGGGATTGTCGAGCTGACGGAATTCTTCGAAGATGACCTGTTGCTGGTCGAGGGGAATGCCCTTGCCGGTGTCCCAGACCTCGATCCTGAGTTCGGCACCGCGCCGCCGGATGCCCACGAGCAGGCCACCCTGGTCGGTGTGGCGCACCGCGTTGGAGATCAGGTTGCTGACGATGCGTCGCAGCAGCGCCGGATCGCTTTCGGTCCAGCAGGGACCCATGCGCCAGGCCAGGGTCAAGCCCTTCCTGACCGCATCGTTCCGATTTTCCTCGACGATCTCGAGAACCAGCGAATCGAGGCGCAGGACCTCGCGCTTCACCGAAACGTTTCCCGATTCCAGCGCCGCGAAGTCCATCAGCCGCGACAGCATGCTCTCGGTCGCGTCAAAGGTCTTTTCCAGGAGCGCGCAGCCTTTGATCTGAGCGGGGCTGGCGGCCTGGCGGGCGACGCCGAACAACAGCAGCCGCTGCGCTTGCAGAGGCTGCCGGATATCGTGGCTTACCGAAGCCAGGAACCGGGTCTTGGCCTCGTTGGCGCGCTCGGCCATGTCCTTGGCTGTTCTCAGCGCGGTGATGTCGGCAAGCGCAACGATGCAGCCGACCACGGCGCGTTTCGGGTCGTAAAGCGGGGCGCCGCTGGCCAGAAAGATCGACAGCCTGCCCGCCCGCATCAGCGAGGCTTCGGTGCCCTCGGCAAGCCGGCAGGCCAGCGCCCGCTCCAACAGATCGGCCGGGAGCAGGGCAAAGGCTTTGGAAAACGCCTGCCCGATCGGAAAGGTGGCGCACAGCGCGATGGCTGCCCGGCTGGCATGGGTGATGGTGCCGCGGAGATCGGACACGACCACCGGCTGGGTGGTCTGATCGAGGATGGCTTCGGCGAAGGCGGCGCGCGCGGCCATGCGTTCATTGCGCTTGATGTCGGAAAGATCGGTGGCGACCAGGGCGAAGCACGGCCGTCCGTCGAACTCCAGGCGGGTGGCCGAGAGGCGCACCCGCCGCTCCTCGCCGCGCGATCGACCCAACGTGATTTCCACCGCGATCGGGATGTCGTCCGCGGCCGCCAGCAGACCGGCCAGGCGGACGCGATGACCCGGCGTCACGAGTCCCGAGAACCGGCGCCCGCACAGGGAGTCGCTGCCGAGAGTCAGCCATTGGCCAAGCCGGCTGTTGCAATAAAGGATGATACCCTCGGCACTCAGAATCACCGCCGCTTCGCCCATGCGCTCCACGAGCACGCGATAAGGCTCGCTGGCCCCCTTGAGGGTATAGACCCGGGGGCCATCGGGACCCTCGACGAGCAGGGAATCAACCTCGCCGAGAACGATCGCCTCTACCGTGTCCTCGGCTTCCTGCCCCACCGGAATCACCCGGGGGGGCAAGGCGGGGGGGGCGTCGCCCGGGGGAGTCATCGGGCACTCCCGCTGATTTCCGGCGGAACTGGCGGGACTGGCGGGCACAGCAGCCCCAACCCCGCGAAGAGCGGCGCGGTGTCTCTCATGTCGCCGACGAACATGCGCCTGGGGGTCGGCGCCAGTTTCAGCAAGGTTGGCGCGGCAAAGACCTGATGCGCGCGCGCCGACAGCGGGTCGCGGTAGATATCGATGACTTCGAGCGAATAGCGGCCGGCCAGCGCCGTCTCGCAGACCGCGCGGACGTTCGCGACCGCCATCAGCGATCGACGGGTGGCGCCGCTGACGAACAGGCGAAGCTGGTATTCCGATCGGCCCGGGCAATCGTCGCCATTTGCCATCGGCCACTCCTATGATCCGACGGGTTGTAGGTCCAGGCCGACCAGGACGCGCTGCTGTCTCGACAAATCACCGATGATCTTCTTGATCGGTTCGGGCAGTCGGCGAATCAGAGTGGGAATGGCGACGACCTGATCGGCCCGCGCCATTTCGGGATGCTCGACGACGTCGATCACCTCGACGGTACAGCGTCCGGCCAGATGGGTCTCGCACAACGCCTTCAGGTTCGCGAGCGCAATCATCGACTTGGGCGACCTGCCGGCAATGTAAAGCCGCAAGTTCCAGTGACCGGGGCAATCGGCGGCGGCATCATCGTCCATTAGAGTGCCCTTCCCCGGTTCCGCGTGGCCACAACCTCGGCATGGGCACGAACCAGCACCTCGGCCGCACTGCGCTGGCGGGCGACGAACAGGTCCTGTTCGTCATCCTGGGCCTCCAACTCGGCTTGAAGGCTGGTGATCTGGGACTGAAGTGCGCGCCGGCGCCGATCAACCTCCCGCCGGTTGAGCGCGATCACCTGGAGCCGCTCGGCTTCGGTCGCGGCCTCCAGCGCCTCCTGGGCGATGCGGGCGGAACCGCTGGCCACAGCCCCCAGGCCGCGATAAACGTCCCGGAGTTGAACGCCCTGATCGGAAAGAATGAATTCCCGAATCTGATTCGAATGGTTCATGCCCCGGGACTTGAGCACGAAAATGCCGCGGTTCCGCTCGCCGCTGTGTTCCATCGACCGCACCTGAATCCAGGTATCCATCAGCGACGACACCCCTTCCTGGCTGGCGTCGTGCATGCCTTGGGAGTCGATGGCCGTGAACAGCGCGGTGATGCCCCGGCCCTTGAGGAAGTCGATCAGGCGCAGCAGCATGGTATGAACTTCGGTGGCGCTGCCGACGGACTTCAGGTTGTAGATCGGGTCGAGGACGACGGCCGACGGTTTGAAGCTCTCGATGTCATCGTGCATGCGGACCAGATGCATTTCCAGTCCACACAGGGTCGGGCGCAGCGCAGTGATCTGCAACGTGCCGTTGTCGATCCAGCGCGCGAGGTCGATGCCGACCTTGCGCATGTTGCGCAGGAGCTGGCGGGGCGATTCCTCGAACGCGAAAAACAGCGCCCGCCCGCCCTGCCGGCAGGCGGCGTCGGCAAACTGGGTCGCGATCGTGGTCTTGCCGGTGCCGGACGTGCCCGAAACCAGCACGCTGGAGCCGCGGTAATAGCCGTCCCCGCCCAGCATGTCGTCAAGGTCGGGGATACCGGTGGTTATGCGCTCTTCGCCGGCGTCGTGGGTGAGTTGCAGCGACGTGACCGGCAGCACCGCGATGCCCCGGGTGCCGATCAGGAACGGATACTCGCTGGTGCCGTGGGCCGAGCCCCGATACTTGACCACCCGGATGCGCCGCGTCGCCATCTGGTCGACCACCCGGTGGTCGAGCAGGATCACGCAGTCGGAAACATATTCTTCCAGGCCATGACGGGTCAGCGTGCCCTCGCCGCGCTCGGCGGTGATCATCGCCGTCATCCCGCGGTCCTTGAGCCAGTGGAACAGCCGGCGCAGTTCGGCGCGCAGGACCGCAGTATCCGACATGCCGGAAAACAGCACCTCCAGGGTGTCGAGCACCACCCGCCTCGCCCCAACCGATTTGATTGCGTAGTCGAGCCGGACGAACAGCCCCTCCAGGTCGTAGGCACCGGTCTCTTCGATTTCACTGCGTTCGACGCGAACGTAATCAATGGCCAGATTCCCCGCCGCCACCAGGGCGGGCAGGTCGTAGCCCAGCGAGGCCATGTTCCTGGCCAGTTCGGCCTCGGTCTCCTCAAAGCACATGAGCACGCCCGGCTCGCCGTGGCGCAAGGTCCCTTCAACCAGGAAAGTCAATCCGAACAGAGTCTTGCCGCAACCGGGACCACCGCACATCAGGGTTGGGCGGCCTGCCGGCAGACCGCCGTCCATGATCTCATCCAGGCCGGAAATGCCCGATGGCGTCTTGAGAAGAGTCTCCGCTGGGCTGGTCGTCTGTGGCATGGTTCCGCCGTTACCCTTTCCTGATGGCTGGCCTTCCAGTGGGTTCAAGACCGTATCCGCCCGTCCGGCAAAGGAGCCAACCTTACCAGCTTCAAGAGTGCGCCCTTTGGAAACATTGGTTTTTTCTTTAAAACCGAGCAGAGCGGGCGTTCTTTGTCAGCCTCTCAGGGGTGCCGGACTTCATGACTGCCAGCATAGATATGACGGCCCGATCCAGGTAGCTTCGGAAACTACCCATCGTGATCAGTCCCCGGTGACGGCGTGTCCAAGGAGGCCGCCGCCAATGGCTCCGGCGACGGTGCCGACCGCCGACCCATGGGTCAGCCGGTTGCCGGCATAGGCGCCGGCGCCGGCGCCGACCGCCGTGCCGCAGCCGGCCAGGGCCAGCGGCAGCAGAACGATGAGGCCCACGATTCCCAGTCGATGGGCGCTGCTGCGATGCATGATGTGTTCCATGATTTTGACCTTCTTCTTGTTTTGTGACAGTGGCGGCGTCCGACGGTCCGCCCGGTTTCGACCCCGGTTTCGGCGGTGTGCCGTCAGTCGCTGGAGGCAAGGAGCAGATGGTCGGCCCCCGAGGACGGCTGGTCCTTGGAACTCAGGGGGGTGATATCGCTCTTGGCTTAAACATGGGGTGATTCAAGTCTAAAACAACAAATATTATCAATTAGCGGTATCATTGAACTCCAATTACTGGGATATGAGTAGATTCCGAGGCTGGCGCACCCCTCCTGGAGCGACTATGATTTAATTGCTGGCCGCGGGTATCGGAATTCTTTCCGCTTGATCTTCAAGGGCGCTGGATTTCGCCAAGAGAAGTATTTCCAGATGGCTCTGAATCAAGAGCAGGTCAGGCATTACTGATTGCCGCGGCCATCCTCTTTGCACCAATTGCCCGCCCACCTCCAGGACAGGATCAGAACATGGCAAAGCTCCGAGCACTCTTTATGACAACGTCGGTTGCCGCGGCCGTCATCGCAGCGGTCGGCATGAGCGACGGCGCCCGCGCGGCGCCCGTGGACGATCTGGGTCGAGATGCCAATCAGGCGCTGCAACAATTGACCCAAGCCAATCCCCTGGCCGCGTCCCTGGCGAGGAAGGCCGATGCCGTGCTCATATTTCCCAAAATCATCAAGGCCGGCCTCGTGTTCGGCGGTGCCTATGGCGAAGGCGTCCTGAAGCATGGATCGAAGATTGAGGGCTACTATAATTCCTTCACCGGGTCCTGGGGATTCCAGGCCGGCGCCGAATCGTATGGGTACGTGGTGTTCCTGATGACAGGCAAGGCTGTGGACTACCTCCACAGCTCCCATGGCTGGGAAATCGGGGTCGGCCCGACCGTGGTCATCGTCGACGAGGGCGTCGCCAAGAATCTGTCCTCGACCACGCTCCAGGATGATGCCTACGCCTTCATCTTCGATCAGAAGGGCTTGATGGCGGGGGTCAGCGTCGAAGGAACCAAGATTTCCGAGATCAGGAACGTACCGAAAGGGAATTGACCCTCCGCAGTTCTCCTGACCTTGCCCCCGCGGAACGTCGCTGGTTTTCATAGCGCGGAGTGTCAAGGCGTCCCGCCTTTTCGCCAAAGCCCGCTCGCCACGGTTGGTGCCGGCAGGCCTTGGCGGGCCGGCGTCAACCGCGGCGACTGCGAGAGCGATTCACCGCCGGCCGCCGCCGTGCCAGCCGCCGAAACCCAGGACGAGGCCGGGACCGTAATATCCGGAGCCGTAATATCCAGGGCCGTAATACCCGGGGGCGGAATACCCGGGACCGTAAGCGTAGGGGGGCGGGTAGTAATAGGGTTGCGGATACCAGGCCGGCGGCGGCGTTCCGGCGACGACGGGCGCTTGCGGCCCCGGCGCGACCGGGGCACCCTGAACGACCGGAGACGGGCCATAGGCGATCGGGCCTGGAGGCGGGACGTAGGCGACGCAGGCCGAGATCGAAATCAGGATGCCCGCGGAGAGCGGACGGATCGCTGCCGGCAAGCTGTGGCTTTTCATGACCAGCTCAATCCTTTCGGATTTATTGGTGGCGGGCGGATCGGAACTGGTGAGCCAGCCGATGCCGCCCTGTCCTTTTCAGTTGCCACCCATCGAAGACGGTCCTGCGGTCTCGAGGATCTCGTCTCCTCAGTCGTAGTGATGATGATGATGCCACGAGTGGTAATGCCGATGCCGTAGCATATGGCAAGCGTGGTAGTTCCCGTGATGGCACTGCCATTCAAGCCGGCCCTGAGCATCTGCCGTGGTTGGCGTGATAACCAGAACGCCCAAAAGTGCCAACAGTCCCAGTATCATTGTGCGCATGCTGATCTCCATGGTTGGTGATATCGTGATATATTTCCGCAACTACCCTTAACGCCACAAACCATGCGAGCGTTCAGGATTGTACCTCACGGCGTCCTGGCCGTATTCCGCGACCGAAGACGGCACGCTTTCGTTCGCAAGCCGATAGCCGGAAGGTGATGCCGGTCCTGCCTGCAACGCGCAATCGGTAACCGCCAGGATAGAGCACGCCACGAGCAGGGCGATTAGAATCGGAAATTTATCGTTCATCGCTCCCTCCCTGCTGAGCCAATCGTTCCTGTTCGAGGTCCGGTGGTCACCGCCGCCCGCCGCGCCAACCACTGTCGAAATCGAAGTTCACCGAAGGCCCGACATAAGCCGGCTGGCCGTAGTACGGGCCTCCCGAATAGCCGTAGCCGGCGGGCTGATCGACATAACCGTAGGAAGAACCGTAGGAAGACGGCGAGTAGGCGGCGCACGCCGACAGCGACAGCGCCAAGCCGGACGCAAGTAAAACTACCCGTGTACTGCTGATATTGTTGCGCATGGCAACCTCCATTTCCCTGTATTCGTTGTATTATATGGTATATGGAGACGCTATCGCCATTTACATCGGGCTTAACGGAATATGAGATGATGACCTTCCACTTCGTCATGGCTGCGGTGATATCTGGATGCAAATTACCACAACATTACCGGACCGCGTCCGAGGTCTTCAGCCGGCCGTATTTTCTTCAGTTGTCTCGTGCGACTGTCGGTCGTCTCGTCGCGGCAACGCAATAGTACTTGAGTCTGATCCTCGCTTGATAGACTCGGAAACTACCCGACCCGATTCCCAGGCTTTTTTTTGCTCCGTCTCGTCAGCGTCGTCGATCCGGTTGGCGCACCGGTCCCGCCCAGGTCTCGCCAGTCGCCACCGCCCCCGGTGGGGCGCCTCGAAGTGTGATTTCACGGCAACAGTCCCTGGCCGTCTTGTCGTCGGCCATCGGGCGCGTCCGAACCGGAGGAGCCTGAAAGCAACCGCCACGGGCCGTCCCCTATACGCGCAACGACTTGATATAACACGATTCATCTCTATTTGGAGCCGGTCGGGGGCACGGACACCCCTGCTTTCCGCGGGCGTTTACAGGCAGGCATGAGTAGTTTCCGAGCCTACGTCCCCCGGCGACCCCCCACGTATCTTTAAGGCTCGGATAACGCCTCTCGATCAATACCTTTACCAATCAGGAGTAAGAAACCATGAAGTTTCGTTATGTGTTGTTGGGCTCGGCGGCGGCGTTGACTCTCGCCCTGCCGCTGACCGCCCGGGCCGAGACTCCGGGCTTCTATATCGGTGGTGCCGCCGGCGCCGATTTCGCCATCGACGGTAAGGCTTCGAGCGGCCCCGGCAGCGACACGGTCCGGTATTCCACCGGACCGACCGGCCTTTTGAATCTTGGCTACGATTTCGGCAACATCCGTGCCGAGGTTGAAGGCTCTTACGCCCATAACGATGTCAGCAGCACCGGGGGCGCGCCGCTGTGGGGGGCCGGCGGCAATATTCGGACCTGGGGCGTCCTGTTCAACGGCTTTTATGACATCAAGACCGGTACGCCGTGGACACCCTATATCGGCGGCGGCATCGGCGTCGGCTTCGTCCATGCGTCGCTCTCGGGCACCCGCCCGCCCGGCACCGCCGTCGGGCTCTACAACGGCTCGGATACGGCGTTCGCCTATCAGGCCATCGGCGGCGTCTCCTATGCCCTGACGCCGCAGCTCAGCCTGACTGCCGACTACCGCTACTTCGCGACCACCGACGCGACCTTCACGTCGAACGGCACCAAATGGAACGTCGAGAACGCCAACCACATCATCACCGCGGGCGTTCGTTGGTCGTTCGGTGCGCCGGCGGCGGAGGCCGAAGTGGTCCAGGCCGCGTATGTCGCCCCGACCCCGGCCCCGGCCCCGGCCCCGGCCACGGAGTTCTCGCTGTTGTTCGACTGGGATAAGTCCACCATTACCGCCGAATCCCATGCGACCATCGTCCAGGCCGCCGCCGTCGCCGCCCAGAACAAGGCGACCATCGTCCTGGTTACGGGCTACACCGACACCACCGGCTCAAACCAATACAACCAGGCCCTGTCAGAGCGCCGGGCCGCTGCGGTCAAGCGGGACCTGATTCGTCAGGGCATCTCTCCCGATTCGATCCAGACCGTCGGCAAGGGTAAAACCGATCTGGCAGTTCCGACCCAGGACGAAGTGCGCGAGCACCAGAACCGCCGCGCCCAGATCATCCTGCGCATCGGCTGATCGCCGTTTTTGGTACCTCCATCCTGAAGACTTTGGGGCGCTCCGGTGGAGCGCCTTTTTTTTGCGTGGCTGGGTCTTGCGGGGCTGGGGTGTGTCGGAGTCGGGCGTCGCCGCGATCCCAGCTCCATCAAAGGATCAGGCATACCGGCAAAGGACCGGGCATCCTCGACGTCCCCCCCCCCGGAGCGCAGTTGAGTAGAGTCCGAATCTGTCACGCCCCGTCCCGCTGATCCATTCTTTTATTACGGTCACGACGCTCATCTCGGCGGTCATCGGCCCGCGGCCGCCCGGCAGATGACCCGATCGGCGCCGACCAGAACCAGAAGGCACCATCCGTCATGACATACCCTCGAGCCCTTATCATGCTGGCCGGCCTGGCCGCTGCGATGCCCGGGTTGGCACTCGCCGACGGGACGTCGGCGGGCGTGCTCCGCGCCGAGACCCAGGCCATCAGCGGCGCAATCGGGACCCAGCTTCAACCCGGGCTGCGAACGGTGTTGCCTTCGGAAGGAACTCCGCTCCATGCCGATCCGGAACCGGGATCGCCGGTTCTCCAGCGTCTCGGCGCCGGGACGCCGGTGATCGTAACCCGTCCGGCCGATGCCACCGGTTGGGCAGAGGTAATGGTGGGCGGACAACATGGCTATGTCTGGGCGCCGCATCTGATCTCTCAAGGATTGCCCCCAGCGCCTTGGGCCGCCGAACGGTAGAGCATGACGTTCATCCGGGGGATGAACTTGCCCCCGACCGGGGCCTTGCCCTGGACCCCACCAAGGACCGGTGGCACTGCGGAGCCCATGACGTCATGCGGGTTCAGGCGCGGTACACGGTGCAGAAATCCCGAACTTGGGTCGGGAGTTTGAAACGAAGCCATGATGGTATCACTTGGAGATTTCATAAGTAGATTCCGATACTATTACTATTCATGTTTTTTCTGTAGATACCACGGTGAACAGAGAGCCGGATCGATTGGTCTGGAATCTGCGCTTTGTCTCCAAGGAGGATGACATGAATACCTTCGACTTAACGCCGTTATTCCGTTCAACCGTCGGATTCGATACTCTGAGCCGCGTCCTCGATACCGCGTTGGCTCAGGCCGACACCGGCTATCCCGCGTACAATATCGCAAAGACCGGCCAGGACACCTATCGCATCAACCTCGCCGTCGCCGGCTTTACCGCCGAGGACGTTGAGATCGTCAGTGATGACGGGGTGTTGACGGTTCGTGGCAAGAGCCGCGGCGAGGAAGACAAGACCGTCTATCTCTACCGCGGCATCGCGGCCCGCGCCTTCGAACGGCGCTTCCAGCTCGCCGATTACGTGGAGGCCAGCGGCGCCCGGCTGGAAAATGGCCTGCTTGAGATCGATCTCGTCCGCCGGGTTCCCGAAGCCATGAAGGCGCGTCAGATCAACATCTCCGGCACGCCGCCGAACAAGCCTGCCGCGGAACAGCCTCACATCGTCAAGGCCGCATAAGCGCGCGGTCTGATCGGTTTTCGGATGGCTGGCAAGGCCGCCAGCCATCCATCCCTTAACCGCGGCAAACGCAGGCAGGAGAGAATTGATGTTTGATCAACGAGGCTACGAGGCCATTTATCCCGAGTATGCAGACGACTTTCCTGATTCGGACCCCGGCTCCACCGTGCCCGCGCGCGGTCTCACCAATGCGGAGATCAACCGCCTCTACCGTTCCGCCGTCAGGGACAGTCGTGGCAAAAAGGCGCGGACCTGGCATCACAGCGACATCGACGTCACGCTCACGCCCCCGACCCTCACGGCCCCGACCCCGGAAGAGTTGCGGGAGATGGTCGGCTGCGTCGATCACGACGAGGCGGAACGGCAACGTCGCCTGCGTCTTCTTGAGACCGGCCTTCGCCGCCGGCATCCGAGCCTGACCGATGGCCGGCTTGAAGCCGCGGTGGCCCGCGTCACCAGAGCCTTGTCGCCCCCGCCGCCTCCCAGCGACAGCGACTGGGAGGGGATCAGGCGCCGGCGCGTGAGCGCCGCCCCCCCGGCCACCACCCGCCGCGGCGCCGGCGGCCCCTTCCACGCTCCTGTTCAGCCCAGGACAATTCGGACATGATGGCTGCCGCCGTCGTCGGCCAGGGGAATCCGCGCTTGATCTCCTGGCAGTGCCACGCCGTCCAGTTCCCTGCGGACGACGCCGCGGCTGACGCCGTTGGGGTTGTCGACCCGGATGTGGTAGCGGCTGGCCTTGTAGCGAAAGTGAATGTCGAAACCGGGCCAGCCTGTCGGAATGCAGGGCTCCAGATGCAATGTTGCGCCCTGGACCCGGAAACCCAGGATCGACTCCAGTCCGGCCCGGTACATCCAGCCGGCGGACCCGGTGTACCAGGTCCAGCCACCGCGCCCGATATGGGGCGACACGGAATAGAGGTCGGCGCAGGCAACGTAGGGCTCGACCTTATAGCGGCGGGTGGTGTTGGGGGTATTGCTGTGGTTGATCGGATTGAGGATCGAAAACAGTTCACCGGCCTTGTCGCCATCGCCGAGCATGGCGAAGGCCATCACCGACCAGATGGCGCCGTGGGTGTACTGGCCCCCGTTCTCCCGGATACCCGGCGGATAGGCCTTGATATAGCCGGGGTCGCGCGGCGTCTGGTCGAAGGGCGGGGCAAAGAGCAGGACCAGACCGTGATCGCGGCGGACCAGATGCTTTTCCACCGCGGCCATGGCCCGGGCGGCGCGGCCCGGATCGGCGGCCCCCGAGATTACGCTCCAGGACTGGGCAATGGAGTCGATGCGGCACTCGGCGTTTGACGCCGAACCGAGCGCGGTGCCGTCGTCGAAATAGGCCCGCCGGTACCACTCGCCGTCCCACCCTTCACGTTCCAGCGCCTCGGCCACAGTGGCGGCGTGGTGCCGCCAGGCCGCCGCCCGCGCCGTCTCGCCGCGACCTTCGGCCAGGGGCGCGAAGGCCATCAGCGTGGCGTGCAGGAACCAGCCGAGCCAGATGCTTTCGCCCTGTCCCTCCGCGCCCACCCGGTTCATGCCGTCGTTCCAGTCGCCGGTTCCAATCAGGGGCAAGCCGTGGCGGCCGACCGCAAGACTCTGATCGAGGGCGAGCGCGCAGTGCTCGAACAGGATGGCCTGCCGGTCGGACAGGGTCGGATGAAAGAAGGACTCATGTTCGCCGTCGTGCAGCAACGGGCCTTCGAGAAAGGGAACCCACTCGTCAAGGACAGCAGAATCCCCCGAGACCTCGATATACTGGGCGACGCCGTAGCACAGCCACACCCGATCGTCGGAGATGCGCGTCCGCACGCCTCGCCCCGAGTCCGCGAGCCACCAGTGTTGCACGTCGCCCTCGACGAATTGCCGGGCCGCAGCGCGCAGCAGATGCTCCCGCGTCATTTCCGGCTTCGAGATCACCAGCGCCATCCCGTCCTGAAGCTGGTCGCGAAAACCGTAGGCGCCGCTGGCCTGATAGAAGCCCGAGCGCGCCCATACCCGGCAGGCCAGGGTCTGGTAAAGCAGCCAGCGGTTCAGCATGATGTCCAGGGCGCGGTCGGGGGTCGTCACCTGAACCACACCCAGCGCCTCGTCCCAAAAACGGCGCACCGTATCAAGGACGGCCTTGAGATCGGCGGTTCGATACTTTGTGATCAGGGCCTGTGCCTCGGCGGTTGTGGCCGTTTCGCCCAGGAGGAAAGTGATCTCGGCCGATCCATTGGCCTTAAGCGTCACTCCGGTTTGCAGGGCGCCGCAGGGATCAAGGCCGGCGCCAACCCGTTTCGAAAGCGGCGTGGCAGAGGCCAGGGCGGCCGGGTTGTCGAGGGTGCCGTTGCGGCCCAGGAACTCGGTCCGGTCGCCGGTCCAGGAGAGTTGCCGGCCGCCAAGATCGGCAAACGCGACACGACGCCCGAACTCGAGGCTCCAGGGGTTGCGCGCCAGCATGGCGCCGGTCGCGGCATCGATCTCGGTGACCACGAACGGCGCGGTGGCGCTGCGGGACACCCCAAGTACCCACTCGACGTAGGCGGTCACCGTGAGGCGTCGCGACCGCCCGGAACGGTCGGTGATGGTCAGCCGGGAAATCTTGATCGGATCGTCGATCGGCACGTACTGGATCAGGTCCAGCGTTACGCCGTGGGAGCTATGCTCGAACCGGCTGTAGCCCTGGCCGTGGTGGGCCAGATAGGCCGTGCCCTCCTCTTCGATGGGCAGCGCCGTCGGCCCCCATAACTCCCGCGTATCCTCATCGCACAGGTAGATCACCTCGCCGGGGGGATCGCTCACGGGATCATTCGACCAGGGCGTCAGGTGATTCTGCTGACTGTTGAGCGACCATGTGCTGCCGCTGCCCTCGACCGAGACCTGGAAGCCGAAGATCGGGTTGCAAATGACGTTGATCCAGGGCGCGGGCGTCCTGTGTCCTCCTGCGAGAATAGTCATATATTCCCGCCCGTTTTCAGCGAAACCGCCGAGACCATTGAAGAATTCAAGCTTCGGCCGCGGCGCTCGAATGCCCGGCGCCGGCAACCGCGTCGGCAGGCGTGGCGGCGGCGGCGACGACGGCCTGGGCTCGGGCAGGCGTCGGACCTGCTCGGCAAGGCTGCCGCGGCGTGCCACCAGCACCGCGCGGGCCACAGCCTGGAGCAGGTTTCGGACCTCGACCGGAATCAGGTCGGTGCGCAGGATGAAAATCGCGCCCCGCGCCCCGTCGCCGATTGGCCGCGACCGGGATTGGGTGGCGCGGGCCAGCGCCTCCAGCGAGCCTTGAAGGTCCTGGGCATAGGATGATGCCCGTTCGTTGAGAACCACCAGATCGACGGACAGTTGCTTGATCCGCCAATACTCGTGGGCCAGGAGCAGTTGTCGGACGATCTCCAGATCGCTGATTTCATCGATGCGAATGACCACGATCGGCAGGTCGCCGGAGATGCCGTGGGGCCAGAGCATCGACGCCGCGCCACCGCCCCGTTTGAGAACCTCGGAGGCCGGACGCAGGGTCCGGTCCGCATACAGCACCCGATTGGCCAGGCGCTGGAACAGGTGGGCCTCGGCGGCGCCGATCCCCAGGTGATGGAGTTGCACCTGGGCCTGGGTCCAGGCCAGTGTGGTCGCGCGATCGAACGCCACCGTCTCGTGGTGCTTGTCCACCAGATCCAGCACATCGTTGCGGGTCGGCGCGATCAGGGTCCAGAACGCGATGCGGGCACTGGTCCGGGGCGGCACCCGCACATGGCAGCGCAGGCTGAAGATCGGATCCAGCACAGTGCCGACGGTGTTGGACAGTGCCTGGCCGGGACTCATGGCCAGCGGCGTCCGAATTCCCCGTCCCCGGCCAAGGAAGCGGGCGCGATCGCTCTCGAACTGGACCTGGCCGATGGTCTCGCCTTCGATCACGACCAGATGCGCGGCCCAGGCCGGCGGGTCATCGGTCGAGCGCCGGCGCCGCGTTGCGAGCAAGGCGCCGACTTCGGCCGCGAACTCGGTTTCGACGAAGAGCTTGGAAAACGCCGGATGGGCATCGTCGGCGGCCGGTGGTGCCAGCACGATTTCGGCATAGGAGGTCAGTTCGATGTCCCGACTGTCGTTGCCCAGGTTGGCGATCGACACCCGGCGAACCTCGGCGTCGTCCTCGGACGAGACCGCCACTTCCAGCGTCGTGGTGATCGTACCGTCGTACCGGGTGATTTCCGCCCGTCCCTCGGAGAACGCCACCTCATAACGGTCGGGTTCGGCGCCGCTCGGCTGGTAGCCTGCCGACCAAACCTTGCCGCTGCGCAGATCGCGCAGAAAGACGTAGGAGCCCCAGGGATCGCAGGTGGTGTCCTCCCGCCAGCGCGTTACCGCCAGGTCCCGCCAACGGCTGTAGCCCGAACCCGCGCTGGTAATCATCACCGCGTACCGGCCATTGGACAGCAGGTGGGTCCGCGGGGTCAGGGTGTGGGGCGAATTGAAGCGACGTTGGGTCGCCGAAACCACTTCGTCCCGATCGTCGGCGCCTTCCATGGTCTCGGTCCTGGCCTCGGCGACGGCGACATCGCGCGGAATTCGTTCCTGAAGCAACAACTCCGCGGCCTGAATGATCGGTTCGGCATGAAAGCGTCGGCGCATCGCGCCCTCATGGAGGGCGTTGGCGATCGCGACCACGCTCATGCCCTGGTGATGGGCCATGTAGGCGCGCACGACGGCGACGGCGGTTCCCTCGGGCAGGCGCGTCCTGGTGTAGTCCAGCGCCTCGTAGCAGCCATAACGCCCCCGGCCACCGGCCTCGGTCAGCCGCGCGAAGTTGCGGGTGGCGGCCGGGGGATCGATCATCGCCGACAGGGCCGTGGCGTAAGGAGCAATGACCAGTTCCTCGCCCAGGCCGCGTTTCAGTCCCAGATCGGGAACGCCGAAGCTGGAGTACTGATAGGTCAGTTCCAGGTCTCGCGCATTGTAGGCGGATTCCGAGGCGCCCCATGGCACGCCCCGCAACGCCCCGTACTTCATCTGTTGACGCACCACCAGGCGGTTGGTCCGCTCCAACAGGCTTCCGGCGGGCGCGCGCATGACCAGGGACGGCATCAGGTACTCGAACATCGAGCCCGACCAGGAGACCAGGACGAAGCCGCCGCCGGCCGGGGTCAGTGTCCGGCCGAGCCGGAACCAGTGGCGGGTCGGCAGATCGCCCTTGGCGATGGCGATCAGGCTGGCCAGCCGCGCCTCGGACGCGAGCAAATCGTAATAGTTGGGATCAAGACTCTCGTCGGCGATCCGGTAGCCGATGGATAGCAACTCGCGCTCCGGATCGAAGAGAAAATCGAAGGCCATCGCCTGGAACAGGGTCGCCGTAACCTCGCTCACGGCATGCAGACGACCGACGAATGCCGTGGCCGCCCGGGCAGACCGTTCGAAGGCATCGGCCAGGGCCTCGTGCCGGCCGGCAAGGATGGTGACCGCCGCCCGGCACAGCGCGGGCAGCTCGGCCAGGGACGGCATACCGGTGAGCAGCGGCGTCAACGCCGCGTCGGACTCGATCACACCGTCGCGAGCCTGGCGCGCGATGATTCCGGCCCATGGCATCAATTGTTCCAGGTCGCGGTGATGGCCGGAGACAGTCGCGACAACAGCCTCGGCCCAAGCCAGGGCTTCGGCGGCGGCTTCGGCATCGACACCGTCACACTGTTCCCGATTCAGCCGTCGCGCCAGAACCGCGAGGCCGTCGGCGTCCCCCGCCAGTTCCGTCAATCGCCTGACCATGGCCACCGGCGTGGTCGGCACCTGCTGGAGCGAGGCGGCGACGGTGTCGAGAGTGGCTTCGAGGAGCCGCCATGTCGCCGCGCCCGATCCCTCGGCCAGCGCCTGCCCGGACTGGCGGATGAGGTTGAGGACGTCGGCGATGCCGACGAACGCCTCCGGACCGATCATCGGCACCGTCGCCAGTTCCCGGCAGGCATTGCCGAGGGCGATCAGATGTCCGGCAAGATTGCCGCTGTCCACCGAGGACACGTATTTCGGATCCAGCGGCCGCAGGTCCTGCGTGTCGTACCAGTTGAAGAAGTGCCCGCGAAATCTCTCGAGCCGGCACATCGTCTGAAGCGTTGCCTCCAGCCGTTCCGCGGTCTCGAACAACCCGATCCAACCGAAATCGCGGGCCGCGACCACCGAGAGGAGGTAGAGGCCGAGATTGGTCGGCGAGGT
>PLTC01000210.1:24355-37129 GCA_003165295.1 Rhodospirillales bacterium
CGCAGCGACCGTGCGTCCGCGGCCGAAACCGGCGGCAGAACCGACACCGGCGCCGGCAGACTGACCCACCGGGCGATCGCCGGCGCCAACAGCCACAGACCGACGAACGGTGCCGCGACCGGCCAGGAGTCCGGCGCAGTCCGGGCGACCACCGCCATGGCCCCAACCGCAAGGGCGACGCTGCCGGCCATCTGCCGGTAGAATCCGGTCAGATCGAGCCGGGGACTGACCTTCGCCTGGGCCGCGGTCGTCCATTCGAGTAAATTCCGCCGCGACACCACCAGGCGGAACAAAGTCCGCAGAATTGCGTCGGACATGGTCCACGCCTGATGGGCCAGGAAGGTTACGAGCAGCAGGGTTTGGGACAACGCAAGCCGGAAGTCGGCCCCCACGCTCCTGAGATGACCCCAGGTCATCTGCCCCGACTGCCGCGGCACCATCCCGACCAGCGGGGGAAGCAGCGCCGGAACGGCGATGGTGGTCAGGATGAACGCGCTCCACACCGTCGCGGAGACCGGCGGCAGGGTCCACCCGCCGACCAGGGCCAGGATGCTGGCCGGTGCCGACAGAGAGCGGCGGAGATTGTCGACCATCTTCCNNAGGGCAGCAATTGCCAGTCGCCGCGGACCCAGCGATGCTGGCGCGCCACCGCCACGTCGTAGCGGGCCGGAAATTCGTCGATGACCTCAATATCCGAGACCAGACCGGCCCGTGCGAAGATGCCTTCGAGAAGATCGTGGCTGAGCAGGGTGTTCTCGGGAATCCGCCCGGCCAGCGCGGCTTCGAAATGATCGACGTCGTAGATGCCCTTGCCGCAATACGACCCTTCGCCGAACAGATCCTGGTACACGTCCGAGACCGCGCAGGCATAGGGGTCCAAGCCGTTGGTGTCCGAGAACACCCGTTGAAACAGCGAGCCGTCCCGGCCGCCGGGCAGGGCCGGTGTTACCCGAGGTTGCAGGACGGCGTAGCCTTCGATGACGCGGCCGGTGGCGGGATCGAGGGCCGGACGGTTCAGCGGGTGCGCCATCTTGCCGATCAGGCGTTTGGCCGCGCCCCGCGGCAGTCTGGTATCGGCGTCCAGGATGATGACGTAGCGGACGCCGGCGGGCACCACCGGCGGCCGGCCGCCAACCGGGACGAAGGTGGTCTCGGTCGCGCCCCGCAGCCATCGGTTGAACTCGTGGAGCTTGCCGCGTTTTCGCTCCCAGCCGATCCATTTACCCTGGCTTTCGTTCCAGAGCCGGCGGCGATGGAGCAGCAGGAACCGCTCGTCGCCGTCCGGCCCCGGTCCGTGACGCCGGTTCAGGTCGGCGATGGCTTCCGCGGCGGCGCTCAGCAAAGCGTCGTCGCCCGGCGCCTGTTCAGTGGCGGAGTCTGTCCAGTCCGAAAGCAGGGCGAAGCAAAGATCGGCATCGGTATTCGCCAGGTGATGGACCTCCAGCCGCTCGACCTGCTCGGCGACGGACCTGCGGGAGATCAGCAGCGTGGGCATGACGACCATGGTGCGCAGGCTCGGGGGCACACCCTTGAGAAGCTCCAGGGCCGGCAGGGCAGTCGCGTCGAAGCGGTTGGTGGCGCCGCAATTCACCAGCGCCATGGCGGCGTCCGACGCCGGGATCAGGGCGAACAGCGCCAGCACCCAAAAGGCCCAATTGCCGTCCGGCACCGTGACCCAATTCAGGATCAACGCCACCAGGACGGCGGTGATCAGGGTTGCCACTCCGAGATATCCGGAAATTCCGAGCGCGTCGTTGGTGCGAATCAGCCGTCCCTTGAGGGTCGGGCGGACGCCGAGGGTCTTTTCAAAGGCCAACCGGCCTTTGGCGATCAGGTAGTAGCCGGGATCCTGCCGACGCACCGCCGCGGCATCGTCATCGGCCGGCATTCCGTTCCGGGCACCGCGAGCGGCCTCGAGCGCCAACCGGGTGACCTCGATTTCCGGGCGATCGCAGCCGCGTGCCAGTTCTTCGATGGCACGCCGATACAAATCCCGCGTCGGGAAATCAAGGGCGCCAAAGTTGCTCCCGGCCCGCAACATGGCATCGACCAGGCTGATGCTCTCGAACACCTCGCGCCAGTCGATGGCCGACATCAGGCGCATGCTGGTGATGATGTTGCGGATGGTCACGTTCACCGCGCCCTGGCGCTGCTGCTCCTCGTGAACAATGTCGTCGGCGGTGGTCCCTTGCGCCTCCAGGCGCTGGTCCAGCCACAGCAGCGCCGGCATCACCTTCGGATCCTGATCCCGCAGTCGCCGGATCAGTTGAACCGCAAAGGTCATCGGCAAGGGCGGCCCGACGCGATGCAGGACCTTGTCCATGGCCTCGCCGCTTCCCGGTTCCAGCAACCGGTCGGCCAGGGCGTCGGCCTCGCACAGCGCGGCCTGGCGGAGGACGATTCCCTCGGCCAACCGGCGGAGATTCTCGACCAGCACAATCCGCAGCGTGATCGGTACCGCCCACAGTTCACCAATGGTCAGCGGTTGCACCCGCTGATAGGCGCGCACGAACCGGCACAGCATGTGCGGATCGAACCGGCTGTCGGTATGGGCGACGAAGGCCCAGGCCAGTCCGTACACCCGGGCGTATCCCGCGAGCGGTCCATCGACCAGTTTTGGTAACTGCCGATGGAATCCTGGCGGAAAATCCACCCTTATCTCACGAACCTGCTCCTCTATCACATGAAAGTTGTCGATCAGCCAGTCGGCCGACGGAGAATTCGGGCGCTCCTCGGCGGCCGCCATGACGGTGGCTTGATAGGCGGCACGCAAGGCCCGCTCGTTGTCATGGAGACGGGCCTCCAAGCGGCGATCCGTGGTCGGCTTCGACGTGATCCGCTGGGCCACGGCAAGGCTGTCGGCATGCTGCTCAAGTCGCTCAACGCTGAAGAGTTCCGCTCGGATCGGCTGTTCATGCGTCCGATCGTCCATGGAAAGTCCGGGTATCGGCAGCCGACGCCGCCAAAAGTGCATGTCCATCAATTGTCCCCGCCTGTTTTACTCGTCAGGGAACGAGTGCGATATTTTTTATTTGTCGCGAACGCGAATTCCGGGCGCGTGCCGAACCTGATCCCCCCCACGATAGCGGGTAAGCCCTCGGAACCGGCAGCCTCGGAAACTACCCAGACCGCGGCGTGATCGCCGGACCATGGCCATCAAGGCCACGGTGGCAGAGATGCCGGACTGATGGAATGGCCGACCGAGATCAGGTGAAGAAGGCCATCCCCGAGACTCATCAAGGCGCCGCCGGGTACGGCAACGAGTCCAGGCCACTGATGAACGGCGCACGCCAGCCTTATCCTGGAATATTAATCATGACATTATCTTCAACTTTTGTCATGAGTATTTTCCGATACTATCATTTTCCAACAAAATACGCCACATTTAATGTCGAAACAACCGCCGCGGCCTGTGCCGGCGATCTGCCGCCGGGGTTGGATGGGCCGACTAATGAGGACAAGTTCATGATCTCCACCCGCTCTCTGCTCATCGCTGCCCTTGTCATTCCGCTTTTGGGAGCGTGCGCCGGCCCACCTGGCCGTTCCGGTCCGCCCGGCGCAACCGGAGCGATGGGTGCGCCGGGCTATACCGGCGCCACCGGAGCAACCGGCGCCACGGGTTACGTCGCGGAACCAGCCCAGGTGATGCGTCAGGATTCATACGGGCGGAGCTATTTCGACGATGCCTACGGCCGTCACTACGTCGGTGGCTGAGGACGTCGGGTGGCTGAGGCCACCCGACCGGGATATCCGTCCGAAATGGCGCATGGTCATAATAATAATATGATCATTATGACTGGTTTTCCAGAATACGATGGCGACGAAAGCCGAGATCCATCATGGATAGCTGCCGTCAGGGGCGGTCGTCGCCATGAGTATTTTCCGATGGCTGACGTTCTGGTTCATCTGAGCTAACTTAGTAGATCGTCGCTCAGCCATTTACCAACGGCAATTCGCGGCTACTGCGAGCTGCCGCTAACCGAGAGGGTTCGATCAATGTCATCTTTGACCCACCGCCTGGTCACTTCCGCGCCCATGGCACGCTCGATTGCCATCGCGTTGCTGTTGGGCACCACGATGCTCGCCAGCCCGTTAACCGTGGCGCGCGCCGACGGTCCCAGCCCGACACCGACCCAACTGCCCCAAACCTCCCCGCCCCAGGCGGGCGTCGAGACCCCGGACTCGTCGGCCGAGACGGTGGAGCAACGGATCAGCCATCTGCACGCGGCGCTGAAGATTACGTCGGAACAGCAGGTTAAATGGGAACGTGTTGCCCAGGCGATGCGTGAAAATGCGGCGGAGATGCAGAAACTGGTCGCTGAAAGAACCACGACGCCGCCGCAGACCCTGACTGCGGTCCAGGATTTGAAGTCCTATGAGAAGTTCACTCAGGCCCATGCCGATGGTCTGAAGAACCTGATCGCGTCATTCGAGGGTCTCTATACCTCAATGACCGATGAGCAGAAGAAGAATGCCGACGAGGTGTTCCAGAATTTCGGTCGCAAGGGCGGGCCGTCACATGGCTAACGCGGTGACCCGGGTCCTGGTTCCAACCATCGAGCCTTGACTGCAAGGCAGGAGATCGGGGCGGCGCGGGTTCCGGCTCCGGCGGACCATCCCGCCATCGCCAACCCGCACCGGACCGGCGCCCGCCTTCGGCGACGCGCCACCAGACTGACCAGAGGAGGTCGTTATGACCTGTATCATTAAAAACAATCCGAACCACGTCCTGTCATCAAAACAGGCGGCGGGGCTCGCGCTTTCCGTCTTTTTCGTCCTCGGCACGTTCGTCGCATCGGCACTCGCCGATGAGCGGGGCGATTACCGCGGGTGGAACGGCGATCACCATGGCTGGCATGACCGTGACGATGGCTATTATCCGGCGCCGCCGGTGATTTATGGCTCACCGTACTATTATCCGCCGCCAATCGTTTACGGACCCGGCGTCGGAGTCCGTCTACCGGGAGTTTCCGTCATTCTACACTAACGATATGGAGTCGACGCTCCCTGGTTAGGAGTTCATGCCATGACTGTCGGGACCATTCTACTGATCATCCTGGTGCTGTTCGTGATCGGCGCCTTGCCGACATGGCCGCACAGTGCGGGCTGGGGCTACTACCCGAGTACTGGTTTGGGCCTCGTCCTGGTCATCGTCGTCGTCTTGCTGCTCCTGGGGCGAATCTAACCCGATCGCCCCCGCCGACCCGATTCGGGGAAATATAGAGTGGAATATAGCGTGATTGCTCTTGTTTCCCCGATCGGTCCCGAAACAACCAACCTGAGGTATAGACAATGTCCAAGAGAACGATACTGTTTGCCCTCACCCTGCTCGCACTTTTGGGCACGGTGTCGGTCATGACCGCCTGCAACACCATGGCCGGAGCCGGAGAAGATATGTCCAGTGCCGGCCACGTCATCACCGGCGATGCGAATCGGAGCAACCCCGGCCACTGACAGCTCTCCGTGAAAGGAGCGGACCATGGAGGTTCGCCGCTTCATCGGATTGAGTGAACCGCTCAAAGACGTGACAGACCATGGCCGATAACCAGCGACAAATGGAGACGCCGGCGCCTCATCCGGTGAAGCAGCGGAGACTGCTTCAGATCATGGGTCCCGGTCTGATCACCGGGGCCTCGGATGACGATCCCAGCGGCATCGCCACCTATTCCCAGGTCGGCGCGCAATTCGGCTATGGCTTGGTGTGGACCCTGCTGTTCAGCTATCCGCTGATGGCGGCGATCCAGGAGATCAGCGCCCGCATCGGCCGCGTCACGGGCTACGGCATCGCCGGCAACCTCCGCCGCCACTATCCGCGCTGGCTTTCCGGTGGCATCGTCGGTGCCCTGTTGATCGCCAATATCATCAATCTTGGTGCCGATCTCGGGGCGATGGGCGCCGCACTCAAGTTGCTGATCGGCGGACCGGCGTTGCTCTATGTTTGTTTGTTCGGCGTGTTCTCGGCCACACTGCAAATTTTTACCAAATATGCCCGCTATGTCTCGATCCTGAAATGGCTGTGCCTGTCCCTGTTCAGCTACGTGATTTGCGCCTTCGTCGTGACCGTGCCCTGGACCGAGGTCGGTTGGGCCGCGGTCTGGCCGCCGCTGTCGGCGGATCCCGACTATGTGATGGCGATCGTTGCCGTGCTGGGCACCACGATCAGCCCTTACCTGTTCTTCTGGCAGGCGCAACAGGAGGTCGAAGACGATAAGGAGCGGGCAGGTTCGCGTCCGCTGATCCGGGCAGCCGAGCAAGCCGGGTCCGAGTTCGTGCGCATCCGCATCGATACCTATCTCGGCATGGCGCTGTCCAATGCCATCGCGTTCTTCATCGTCATCACCACGGCCGCGACGCTTCACGCCCATGGTGTCACCAATATCCAGACCTCGGCCGAGGCCGCCGAGGCGCTTCGGGCCGTCGCCGGGCAATTTACCTTCGTGGTCTTTGCCGCCGGCATCATCGGTACCGGCCTGCTGACGCTGCCGGTGCTGGCCGGATCCGCAGGCTATGCGGTGGGCGAATTGTTTTCCTGGCATGTCGGCCTCGCGCGGCGGCCCACCCGGGCCAAGGCGTTCTACGGGGTGATTGCGGTGGCGACGGCAATCGGCGTCGGCTTGAACTTCACCACCATCGATCCGGTCAAGGCGCTGTATTGGAGCGCGGTCCTGAATGGCGTGGTCGCCGCACCGGTGATGATCGCCATGATGCTTCTCTCGATGCGTCCCAGGATCATGGCCGGCTTTATCCTGCCGCGACCGTTGCAGATCCTGGGTTGGCTCGCGACGCTGGCGATGACTGTCACGGTCGCGGCCATGGTGGTAACGTGGGTTATTTGAGTGAATGAAATGTGATAATAAATACGCGATTGGCGGCTGTTGTGACCGTTTTAGGGGCGGTGTTTTTAATTTATATTTGTGACGCCATAATAAAATATCTTGATATCAGCTTTCCCCGCTCCACAATCCTTGAATTTATCAATCGCTGTGATGATGTATGTTATCCGACCAGAAACTCGACGATCAAGGAGTTCACCCATGCCAACCTGGCAATCCATCGCCCGAGACATCGCCCTGCACGGCGACGCCCATGCGGCGGCGCGCCAGGGCTATGCCCAGGCGGTTCATCGGGCCAGCGGACGCAATGTCGTGGTCTATGCATCGGGCTGGCTGCATGCCCCGCCGGTGGACGACCGGCGGCGCGGTCTGTTCGCGGTCGGGGACACGGACAAGACCGGCCTGATGTCGGTGCTCCGTGGTCTTGACCCGGCGTTGGGGCTGGATCTGGTGTTGCATACTCCGGGCGGCGACATCACCGCGACCGAAAGCATTATCGTCTATATGCGTAACCTTTTCGGCACCAACATCCGTGTCATCGTGCCGCAACTGGCCATGAGCGCCGGAACCATGATCGCCTGCGCGGCACGCGAGATCGTGATGGGACGCCAGTCGAATCTGGGGCCGTTCGACCCGCAGATGGGCGGCGTCATCCCGGCTCAGGCGATCCGCGAGGAGTTTGCGCGCGCCGGCCGCGAGATCGCCGCCGAGCCGGCGCTGGCCGAGCTGTGGCGACCGATCCTGGCCCAATACGGCCCCGGTCTGGTGGTACGCTCCGAACGGGCGATCGAGATGGCCGATGAGATCGCCCTGGCCAGCCTGATCTCGGGCATGTTCGCCGGCGGCCCCGACGCCGAAGCGCGGGCGCAAACGGTCGTAAAGGCATTGGGCAGCTTCGCCACCACCAAGGCCCACGGCCGGCACCTGGAACGCGGCACCGCGCGTACCCTTGGCCTGGAGATCGTCGACCTGGAATCAGATGCGGCGTTGGAGGAGGCGGTGCTGTCGCTTCATTACGCCTGCGTGCTCAGTTTCCAGCAGGCCGGTGTGCTC
Source organism: Rhodospirillales bacterium (assembly GCA_003165295.1). Taxonomy (GTDB): domain Bacteria; phylum Pseudomonadota; class Alphaproteobacteria; order Azospirillales; family Azospirillaceae; genus BOG-933. Next base: position 32,242 of record PLTC01000210.1, read on the forward strand.
AAGATCATCGAAAACCATCTTGGCGAGAGTTACCCCTTGACCGCCTAGGCCAGAGCGGAACCAGGACCCAAGGGAACTGAACAGATCCGGCCGTCCAACGCCATCGGGGCTGCGACCGCCCGGATCAAAGGAGAGAAAATGAAGATTATGCACGCGGTCATGATGGGATTGGCGCTGTCGGTGCTGATCCTGGCGTCCGGTTCGGCAAACGCCGATGGCCGGGACGAATACGTGAGACATCTGCACTGGCAGTGCGACCACGGCGACCATGAGGCTTGTCACGTGATCCGCCTGCACCGGGAGTGCGAGGGGGGCGACCGTCGCGCCTGCGAGAGCATCCGGTAGGAACGCACCCGCCCGGAACAAGGACGTTAGAGCCGATCGCGGCGAACCTGACCCGGTCCGTCGGGTGACGCTACCCGGATAAGGCTCAGACCACCAGATCCCTCGACACCACCGACTGAAACCAAACCGCCTGAAAACAAGGAAAGACACCATGACCGCACCGACATCCGCACCGCCTTCGACATCCTCTTCCGCCCGATGCGCTGGACTGAACCTGAGGGACATCCTCGTGCCCCCTTTGGTTGTTCCGGTCGCTTTGATCTTGGGCGTGCTCGTGTTGGTGCTGATCCGTTACACCTGAATATCCGGTTCGGAGCCCTGATTGGCAGACCCGATTGTTTGTTACACTCTGAGACCAGGGCTTCCGAGACGAGGACTTACCATACTTGACAGGAGGCAGACATGAAGAACCGTACTACCATGGCCTTGGCGGCGGTTGCCTTTGCCATTACCATTGCCGGTCCGGCGATGGCCGATGAAAGTTTCAACTGCAATTCGGCGGCGGTACCGAAAAATAATGCCCAGTGTCAGGGCCAGGTCGTGAACGTCGAGGGCGGTCAATCCTTCGACTGCGGGCATACCCGAAACGCCGATCAGGCCACCTACTGCGGCGCCGTCTTCGGGTATGAAGCGCACTGGTGCGCACGCATCCAGAACCCGCAACTCCGGCACGCCTGCATTCGCGATACCGAGTAAATCAGACCCATTCACTCCCGCCCCGCCGAAGTGGGACGGGGGCGAATGGCTTCTATTGCCGCTGCGTCAGATGCGCCACCAGGCTCCGCCGGACGTCTTCGGATACAGTGCGATCGATCGCGGCACCAAGCTCGCGCATTTGGCGGCGCAGGGCATAAAGCTGGTCCAGCAGGGACAGCACGATCGGCAGCGCGTCCTCATCGACCTTCATCTCGTCGCGCAATTCCCGAATCAGCCGCACCCGCGCCACATCAATCTCATGGAACAGATAGGCGCCGGCGGAGCCATCCGGCCGGACCCATTCATTGACGATCCAGCGTTCCAGGTCCTGAGGGCGCAGACCGGGCAGTTGTGCGAACAGGACTTCGATGCTGATCATGAGCTTGCCTCCATCCCTTGCCTCGGGTTGGCCGGGCGTTCCTGTTTCCAGGTGCCGAGGAACGCCTCCAGCGCCGCGTCCGGGGTCCCCAGCACCACGCGCAGTGTGGCATACAGGTCACCCGCGGCCCGGCCACGATGGGCCGACACGCCGCGACCGCGCAGGCGCAGTTCGGTGCCGCTGTCGGAGTGCGGCGGGACCCGCATCCTCACCGGGCCGCCCGGTGTCGGCACCTCGACCAGGCCGCCGAGGACCGCTTCCGACAGGGTCACCGGCAATACCAGCCGGATGTCCTGTCCATCGCGGGTAAAGAATTTATGTGGGGCGATTTGAATTTCAATCAGAGCATCGCCGTCGGTGCCGCCATTCAGGCCGGCGCGCCCCTGCCCGCGCAGGCGCAGCACCTGGCCGTCCGTCGTTCCCGGGGGTATCTTGACATCCAGCGTGCGCCCGTCGGGCAGTGTCAGCCGGCGGGTTGCCCCATTCACCGCGTCAAGAAAGTCGGCCGCGAGCGTGTATTGCTCATCCAGTCCGTGCCGGGGGCTGTTGCCGCCGGTTTGGCTGTCCTCGGTGAACATGGTGCTGAACATCTCGTGAATAGCCTCGGCGGACCATTTGCTCTGCCGTGGTCCGTCTGGTTTCGGGCCGTCCCGGTCATAGCGCCGACCGGATTCGCCTTCGGCATAGTCGCGATAGGAGGGTCGTGGCGGCCGTCGCTCCTGCCCGGTGGCGTCGATCTCGCCCCGATCGAACCGACCACGGGTCTCGGGATCGGACAGGAGGTCATTGGCAGCCGACACCGTCTTGAACCGCGCCTCGGCCTTGGCGTTGCCGGGGTTGAGGTCGGGATGGTGCTGTTTGGCCAGCTTGATGTAGGCGCGGCGGATGTCTTCGGGACTGGCGTCGCGCGCGACGCCCAGCGTTTTGTATGGATCATCCAACACTTCTGCCCCCGGTGATGGGCTGCGATCGAATCCGCGGGCGGCGCCCTGCCGGTGCGGAACTCCTGACCGCGGTGCTGCCGATCATGAAAGAAATCCCGTTCCGAGTCACTTTGGTTTCCACGCCTCGACCAGTTTTTGCGCCTCGGCAAACCAGACCGTCAGGATGAGGGCGGCAACGCCAGCCTTATGAGCGATTTTCATGCTTCTCCGGCCTCGATCGCGAATTTCAAACTGGACGACCCGGCGTTCAGCGAAAGAATCGCCCCGGCGATGCTCATATCACGCCACCCGCCGTCCGCTCCGCCCTGGCCATCAGCACCCCCAGCGCACAAGAGGCCAGGTGGGTGCTGGCGCTGTCGGAGCGACTGGTCAGGATGATCGGTACCCGGGCACCCAGCACCACCCCGGCAGCCTCGGCCCCGGCCAGGAAGGTGAGCTGCTTGGCCAGCATGTTGCCGGCCTCGAGATCGGGAACCACCAGAATATCCGCCTTGCCGGCCACCGCCGAGACGATGCGCTTTTCCCTGGCGGCGGCCTCGTTGATGGCGTTGTCGAAACCCAGCGGGCCGTCGAGCAGGCCGCCGGTGATTTGCCCGCGTTCGGCCATCTTGCACAGCGCCGCGGCATCCAGCGTCGAGGGCAGGCGGGCGCTGACGGTTTCCACGGCGGCGAGGATGGCAACCCGCGGCTGCACAATGCCGATCAAATGGGCGAGATTGATGGCGTTCTGCACGATGCCGGCCTTCTCGGCCAGGGTCGGGCTGACGTTGATGGCGATGTCGGTCAGCAATAACGGGCGCGGGTAGTCGGGCACGTCCATCAGGTAGACGTGGCTGATCTGGCGCGCGGTGCGCAGACCGGTCTCCGATGCCACCACCGCGTGCATCAAATCCTCGGTGTGCAGATCGCCCTTCATCAGGAGCGCGGCTTCGCCGGCGCGGGCCAGGGCGACGGCCCTGGCCGCCGAGGCACGGCCGTCAGCCGCCTCAATCAGGGGGAAAGCGGCGATGTCCACCCCGGCCGCCTGGGCCACCGCCTGGATGCGCGCCGCCGGCCCGATCAGGGTCGGCGCGATCAACCCGGCTGCCGCCGCGTCCAGAGCGGCCAACAGCGAGGCGGCATCGACCGGATACACCACCGCCGTTGCCACCGGGGCACCACCGGCCGCCCGGGCCAGGACGGCATGGATAACGGAATGGCGGCCGACCCGGACATAGGGCAGCGCCACCCTTGGGCGGCGGACCTTCACGGTGGGCGCCCGGGCGTAGGCGGTGCCGGTGATCACGGTGTCGCCGTGCTGGTTGGTACAGAGACACTCAAGCGTCACGTCGCCCTTCGGCGGCTTCTTCTCGTTCACGGTCAGGGTTGCGGTGATGGTGTCGCCGATCCCGACCGGCAGGCGGAAATGCAGATCCTGGCCAAGATAGATGGTCCCTGGCCCCGGCAGCCTGGTGCCGAGAACCGCGGAGATCAGCCCCGCCCCCCACATGCCATGGATGATGATGTGGTGGAACACATCGGTTTCGGCATAGACCGGATCCACATGGGCGGGATTCACGTCACCCGAGACTTCCGCGAACAGGTCGATGTCGCGCTGGGTCACGGTGTGGGACAGGCTGGCGGTCTCGCCGAGGGTCATCTCATCGAAGGTCCGGTTTTCGATGAAGATGTCGGTGGTCATGTCCGGCATGGCGCTTGTCCTTCGGATCTCTGTTACCGTTCGAGGACATAGGGGCCTGGGGCGTCGTCGAGGGGCTCGACGCCGGGCATGCCCATGGGCGGCGGGGCAATTCGCTCCGCCGATCCCGAATGCCGGTCGAGCCAGGCGATCCAGGCCGGCCACCACGACCCGTCACGGGACGGGGTGCTGCTTTGCCATTCCTCGGGACCGAGGGTCCGGGCGCCGGCGTCGCGGACACGCAGGCGGAAATGCCGGCGGGGATGGCCGGGTTCACTGACGATGCCGGCATTATGGCCGCCGGAGGTCAGGATAAAGGTCAGTTCGCCGTTGTTTTGCAGGTGCAGCTTGAACACCGAATGCCAGGGCGCGATGTGGTCGCGCTCGGTGCCGACCACGAACATCGGCAGCCTGATGTCGTCCAGCGCCAGCGGCCGGCCGGCGACCAGGAACCGGCCCTCGGCAAGGTCGTTGTCGAGGAACAGGCGCCTCAGGTACTCGATATGCATGCGCGCCGGCAGGCGGGTGCCGTCGGCATTCCAGGCCATCAGGTCGTTGGGCGCATCGCGCTCGCCCAGCAGGTAGTCGCGGATCGCGTGGGACCAGACCAGATCGTTGGAATGCAGCATCTGGAAGGCGCCGGCCATCTGGCTACTGTCCAGATAACCCTGGGTCTGCATGATGTCGTTGAGGAAATCGAGCTGGTCGGGGGTGATGAACAGTTGCAGTTCGCCGGCCTCGGTGAAGTCGGTCTGCGCCGCGAACAGCGTGACGCTGGCCAGCCGCTTGTCGCCACGCCCCGCCATCGCCGCGGCGGCGATGGCCAGCAGCGTGCCGCCCAGGCAG
>PLTC01000236.1 GCA_003165295.1 Rhodospirillales bacterium
CCGCCCGCCCCGGAACCGCCATGACCGACTATTCCGGCAGTCGCGCCGGCCGCGACGACGACGACGACCAGAACAGCCTCTCTCAGCAGTTTCGCGGCTGGCTCCGCGGCATTCTCCGCCGCCGCGGCGACAACACCCTGCGCGACGCCATCGAGGAGCTGATCGAGGAGCAGGGGGACACCGGAAGCTCCATCGACGCCGGTGAGCGGGTGCTGCTTGCCAATATCCTCAAGCTTCGCGACCGCACGGTGGTCGATGCCATGGTCCCGCGCGCCGACATCGTCGCGGTCGACCTGGACATCGCCGGCCAGGACCTGATCACCCGCATGGTCCAGGTCGGCCACAGCCGCATCCCGGTCTATCGCGGCAGCCTGGATGACGTGGTCGGCATCGTCCACATCAAGGACGTGATGGCCTGCATCGCCGTGAACAAGCCGGTGGATCTGGCCGGCATCGTCCGCGAGGTCCAGATCGTGGCGCCCAGCATGCCGGTGCTGGACTTGTTGCTCCAGATGCGTCAAACCCGGCAGCACATGGCGCTGGTGGTGGACGAGTTCGGCGGCATCGACGGTCTCGTCACCATCGAGGATCTGGTCGAGGAGATCGTCGGCGAAATCGAGGATGAGCACGATGACGAATCGGTGCCGAGCATGATCGAAAAGCCGGACGGGACGCTGATTGCCGATGCCCGGGTCCCGATCGAGGTCTTCGAGGAGCGGGTCGGCAGTCTGCTTGACGAAGAGGAGCGCGAGGACATCGACACCCTGGGCGGTCTGGTGATGTCCATGGCCGGCCGGGTGCCCGGCCGGGGGGAACTGCTGCCCCACCCCTCGGGTCTGGAGTTCGAGGTGCTCGACGCCGATCCCCGCCGGGTCAAGCGCATCCGGGTGCGCAACATGCCGCCACGGGCCGAAGGCGGCGTCGATGGTTAGGGTGCCCGGGCCCCGGGTCCTGGCGGCCTTCCTGGCCGCTGCGACCGGCTGGCGCCGGCGCGGTCTCGCGGCGCTGTTCGGGGCGCTGGCGACCGTGGCCATGCCGCCGGCCTATGGCGTGCCGCTGCTGCTGCTGGCGGTGCCGGGATTGTTGTGGCTGCTCGACGGCGTCACCAGCCGACGCGCGGCCTTCGCGCTGGGCTGGTGGTTCGGCTTCTCCCATTTCGTGTTCGGCCTGTACTGGATTTCCTTCGCGCTGCTGGTGGACATCGGCAGGTTCTGGTGGCTGATGCCGGTTGCGGTGGCCGGTCTGCCGGCGGTGCTGGCGGTTTATCTCGGGCTGGTGACGCTGGCGGTCTGGTCGCTGCCGGTGCGCGGTCTGGCCCGGGTGGTCGCCTTTGCCGTGGCCTGGACCGTGGCCGAATGGCTGCGCGGGCATCTGTTCACCGGCTTTCCCTGGCTGCTTGCCGGTTATACCTGGGTCGGGGTGCTGCCGGTACTCCAGGCCGTGGCCGTGACCGGCATCTATGGCCTGAGCCTGCTGACCATCCTGGTTGCGGGCCTGCCGGCGCTGTCCGGCTGGCCGGAGGTGTCGCGCCAACGCGCCCGGGGGGCGCTGGCCGCCGGTCTGCTGCTGTTCGTCGGGCTGGCCGCCGCCGGCGGCTGGCGGCTGGCCGGGGCCGGTCACGATACGGTACCGGACGTCCGGTTACGGCTGGTCCAGGCCGACATCGCCCAGACCACCAAGTGGGCGCCCGAGGTCCGCGAGGCCAATTTCCAGCGCCATCTGGCCCTGAGCGTGGCCCCGCCCCAGGACCCCGGGGCCGCCCCGCCCACCGTGGTCATCTGGGCGGAAACCGCGATTCCCTTCTTTCTGGCCCAGGATCCCCGGCACCGGTATGCGGCGGCAACCGTGGTGCCGCGGGGCGGGTTGCTGCTGGCCGGCGCCCCCCGCGCCGCCCTGTTGCCCGACCAGAGTGTCCAGTACTGGAACAGCCTGCTGGTGGTGGACGAGGCCGGGCGACTGCTGGCCAGCTATGACAAATTTCATCTGGTGCCATTCGGGGAGTACGTGCCGGGACGCAACCTGTTGCCGTCCTGGCTGCCCATCGCCAGCATCGCTGCCGGCGGCAGCGATTTTTCGGCGGGACCGGGGCCGCAGACACTGCACCTGCCCGGGCTGCCGCCGGTCAGCCCGCTGATCTGTTACGAGGCGATCTTTCCCGGTGCGGTGGTCGATGCCGGCGACCGGCCGCACTGGCTGCTCAACCTGACCAACGACGGTTGGTACGGTCTTTCCGCCGGTCCCCACCAGCATTTCGCCATCGCCCTGACCCGGGCGGTGGAGGAGGGCATGCCGCTGGTCCGGGTGGCCAACACCGGCATTTCCGGGGTGGTCGATGCCTATGGCCGGGTCACCGCCTCGCTCGGTCTTGGTCGGGCCGGCTTCGTCGATGCCGCCCTGCCGGTCGCCTTGTCCGGCCCCACCCTTTACGGTCGGTTCGGCGATGCCATGCTCGGACTGCTGTTGCTGGGTTGTGTTATTGTCGTGATCCTCTTTCGGCAATCCCCTCCGGCCGCACCATGATCATTCCGGGGGCAGAAGGCTGCCCTCGTTTGAGGTGAAGCAAGGTCGGGAGCTGTCCCATGCACCAGGCATTACAAGGTCTCCGGGGGATTCCCGGCCGGCCGCGGGCGGGAACGCCGAATCCCATCGATATCCATGTCGGAACGCGGGTCAGGTTGCGTCGTACCCTGCTCGGCATGAGCCAGGAGCGGCTGGGCAATGCCATCGGTCTGACCTTTCAGCAGGTCCAGAAATACGAACGCGGGGCCAACCGGATCGGGGCGTCGCGGCTTTACGACCTGAGCCGGGTGCTTGACGTTCCGGTCTCCTTTTTCTTTGACGATCTGGTGGGCGAGCATGCTGCCGGTTCAGGCGACTCGGGCGACGCCGCCCTGCCGGCCGGCGACGGCCCGGCCGCCGGACCCGAATTCCCGCCGATGGCGAAGCGCGAAACCCTGGAACTGGTTCGCGCCTAGTACCGGATCGACGATGCCGGTCTGCGCAAGCGGCTGTTCGAATTGACCAAGGCGGTGGCGGGCAGCGGTGCCGGCGAGGCCGCCGGCTGATCCGGCGCCGGGCCGCGGCGGCGCCCATGCCGGTCCGGTTGGCATCCGGCCTTGCCGGCAAGGCGACGTCCCGGGAACTCATGGCTCCCGGTTGGGGACGGCCCGGGGACACTCCGATCAAGGGCCAACGGCCCATCGTGCCGTTCACCCCATTGCCCTGGCCGATCACAGCGTCACCAGTATATCCGGCGTGGCTCTTCCTGTGTTCCGGGGTG
>PLTC01000114.1 GCA_003165295.1 Rhodospirillales bacterium
GGACCAGGGCCGGCTGGCCGAGGCGATCGGGCACTACCGCCGGGCGCTGGCCTGTGCGCCGGAGCTGGTGGACGCCGCCTACAATCTGGGCACCGCGCTCCAGCGCCACGGCGACGCCGATCAGGCGGCGGCGCAGTACCGCTGGGTGCTGGCCCGCTGCCCGGACCATGCCGAGGCTCATAACAACCTGGGCAATCTGCGCTATGCCGCCGGCGCCATCGACGAGGCGATGGCCCTATACCGGCGTGCGACCGCGCTGGCCCCGGGGCTGGCCGAGGCGCACTACAATCTCGGTACCGCGCTCCAGCAGCGGGGCCGGTTCGACGAGGCGGTAATTGCCTACCGCGCGGCGCTGGCGCTCAAGCCGGACTATGCCAGCGCCCACGCCAATCTCGGCACCGCCCTGCAAGCCCTGGGCCGGCTGGACGAGGCGGCCGGGCAGTACCGCCGGGCGCTGGCGCTCCGGCCCGACCGGGCCGATGCCCATTACAATCTCGGCACCGTATTCCAGCAGCAAGGGCAGGTCGACGAGGCCGCGGCCTGCCACCGGCGGGCGCTGGCCCTGGCCCCCGACCATCCCAAGGCCCGGTTTGGCCTGTGCATCGCCCAACTGCCGCTGGTGTACCAAAGCCCGGCCGAGATCGACCGGCGCCGCGCCGCCTATGCCGACGCCCTGGCGGCATTGGCCGCCGCCGTCAGCCAGGAACCGGCAGGTGCCGCTCTTGAAGAGGCGGTGGGGGCGAGCCAACCCTTTTATCTGGCCTATCAGGGCCGCTGCGACCGCGACCTCCAGCAGCGGTATGGTGCCCTGGTGTGCGGGATCATGGCCCGGCGCCATCCGCCGGCGCCCTTGCCCGAACCGCCGGGACCCGGTGAGCCGGTGCGGGTCGGCATCGTCAGCGGTTTCTTTCGCGACCATTCCAACTGGAAGATTCCGATCCGGGGCTGGCTCGGCCAACTCGATCGCCGGCGCTTCCAGGTCTTCGGCTACCACACCGGGCCGCTACAGGACGCCGAGACCGCGGTGGCGGCGGGTCTGTGCCGCCGGTTCGTCCAGGGGCCGCTGACCCTGGACGGCTGGCGCGACGTCATCCTGGCCGATGCGCCCCACGTCCTGATCTATCCCGAAACCGGCATGGACCCGATGGCGGCACGGCTTGCGGCCATGCGGCTGGCGCGCCACCAGTGCGCGGCCTGGGGTCATCCCGAAACCAGCGGCTTCCCGACCCTGGACTCCTTTCTCAGCAGCGACCTGATGGAACCGCCCGACGGCGACCGCCACTATACCGAGCGTCTGGTCCGGCTGCCCAACCTGTCGATCTGGTACGAGCCGCCGGTGCTGCCGCCGGTCACCCTGACCCGCCCGGACCTGGGGTTCCGGCCCGGCGCCACGGTCTGCTGGTGCGCCCAGTCGCTGTTCAAGTACCTGCCCCAGTTCGACCCGGTGTTCCCGCGGATTGCCCGGGAGGCGGGCGACTGCCAGTTCGCGTTCATCGGCTATCCCCGGGGCGAGGGCGTCACCGCAGACTTCCGCGATCGGCTTGGCCAGGCCTTCGCCGCTCACGGTCTGTCCGCCGAGGCGTTCTGCGTCTTCCTGCCGCCGCTCGCCCCCGCGCGTTTCGTGGCGGCGATCGGGCTCTGCGACATGGTGCTGGACAGCATCGGCTGGTCCGGCTGCAACTCGACCCTGGAAAGCCTGGCCCACGACCTGCCCGTCGTCACCCTGCCCGGCCCGCTGATGCGCGGCCGTCACGGTCTGGCCATCCTGACCAGGATGGGCGTGACCGAAACCGTGGCCACCGATCCCGACCACTATGTGGCACTGGCGGTCCGGTTGGCCCGGGATCCGACGTGGCGGCAGGCGATCAGCCGGCGGATCGGCGCCGGCAAGCACCGGCTGTACCGGGATCGCGCCGCCATCGAAGGGCTCGAGACGATACTGGAAGACGCGGCACGTCCCGCCGTCATCCCCGGATCCGGCGGTGCCCGGGCCGCCACCGGACCCGCCGCCTGATCGGCAGGGTATCACTGTTGAGGGCCGAGCCGTTCGACCCCACACTCCATACGCAACTGCTCGAGGCCCGACTGAACCTTGGCCGAACTCGCCCGCAACTCCTCCATGCGGGTCCGGGCCAGCGGCATCTGGCCGCCATCGAGCGCGAGCAGGACCTGCCGCGCCCGGGTGTGGACCTCACGGTGAGGCTCGGCCAGCGCCCGGAACGCCGGCAGCGCCAGCATGGTCTCGTCGGTGACGCTGTCGTACCAGCGGCCCAGGAGGCAGGTGTGATGGGTCGCCAGCGCCGTGGCCGACATGGTCTCGCCGTCCATGGCCCTGGCGATCTTCTCCATAAAGGCAATATGGTCGGATCGGGCAAGGTCGCAGATGCGGTCGATGCTCCGCGCGGCCAGGGCATCGACCCGGGACGCCGGCAGCCCCTCCTCGAAATGGACGTGGAGCCGGCCGTCGCCGCAGGCCACCACCGAGCCGCGACAGCGCAGGCCCTCTTCGGGAATCGTGATCCCGACGGTGGCGCCCTGCGCTATCGCGGCCTCCGTCTGCACCAGCACGCCGCATTCCGAAAGGTCGTAGAGCACGCACGGGGCATGCTCACCACCGTAAGAGACTTCGGCGTCCAGCAGAACCGCACGACGGCGGCGCTGCCGCCGGTTGGCGACGGCCGACGAGGTCCGCACCGCCCGGGTCAGCAGCTTGCGCATCACCGCCAGGGTCTCTTCCATGCGCGCGGCGCTTTCGCCGACCCCGATGGACGCCTGACTGGCCTTGCCGACATTCTCCGACACCCCCGCCATCAGGGTGGTGACGGTACCGGTGCGCGCCGCGGTCTCGCCGACCGCGCGCGCGATCTCGCTGGTGGCGGCGGTCTGTTCCTCGATGGCCGCCGCGATCACCGCGGCGATCTGCTCCATCTGTTCGATGGTGCCCGCCACCTCGTCGATCACGGTCCCGGCCGAACGGCTCACCTCCTGCATGGTATCGATCCGCTGGGTAATCTCCTTGGCCGAAGCCGCCGACTGGCTGGCCAGGTTCCGGACCTCGCCCGCCACCACGGCAAAGCCCTTGCCGGCGGCGCCCGCACGCGCCGCCTCGATGGTCGCGTTCAGCGCCAGCAGATTGGTTTGGGCCGCGATGCCGCCGATGATTTTCGTCACCTTGCCGATCTCGCGGGCGGCATTGCCCAGCGTCCCGAGCACCGCGCGGGCGTCCCTCATCCGCCCGACCGCGACCCGGGCGGTGGCGTTGGAACGCTGGACCTGGGCGCCGATTTCATCAATGGAGGCATGCAGCTCCTCCGCAGCCGAGGCGACCGTCTGTGCCGAGCCCAGGGCGTCCTGCGCCGCGTCGCTCGCGCTTCCGGCGCTCACGTCCACCGTCATCGAAACGCAGGTCATCACCTCGGAACTGTGCACCAGATCGCCGGTGACATGGGCGATGCTGTTAACGGTATCGTTGAGTTGGAGGTCGATGCGATCGATCATGGTATCGACCGCCGCGCGCCGTTCTTCGGCCAGCATCTCCCAGTAGCGGCTGATGGCCAGCTCCATGTCGAGCATGACCGCCCGGCTGACCGCCTGAAGGCTTTCCACCAACCGCCGTTCGCGGGCCGGCGTCCGCACGAGGCCGCCGACGCTGCGGACCACCACGGCCTGAAGGCGATCGAGGACGAAGGAATAGCCGGCCATGTACCAGCGCGGTGTCAGGCCGATGCGGTAATGGGTGGCGCCGATCTGATCCACCGAACGTCGGTAGGCATCATCAAAACGTCCGTTGAACAGCAGGCCCCAATGCCGGACCTGGGCTTCCCGGGCAAAGGCCACGCGCTCGGGTGAGGAAAACTTCGCTTCAAGCTCGGGTTCGGACAGGGCGTGGCGATAGAATTTCTCCAGAATATCGGGTAACGCCGAGAGCAAAATCGGCTTTAGTTGTCGCAATCGCTCGCAACACGGCTCGTCGATATGAAGATAGCGGAGGCGTCGGACCCAATCCCCGGCCGCGCCGGTCGGTGAAGTAATGCTCATTCGATACCGGATGATGTTTCAGCGGCGGCTTTCTCCAACCGAAGCCGGTCAAGTGCCGCAGCCAATGTTACAGATGCCTGACATTATGGGAAAAATTATGACAATTTCAATGAGCCGATCCAAATGACGGGGGCGATATGCGTTGCGCGCCGGTATCTGCGGCATGCGACAGCGCCGAAACAATTCGGCATCTGATAAATAACCTAAGGAATATTTACCGTGTCGGCCGCGCCTTATTGAGCCGCAGCCCAGCCCGCGGCCCTGCACCCCGGTCCGCCCGCCCCCGGCACCGGAAAAATATCGCTCTTTGACAGGCGCCCGGCCGCCCCGCGGCGGAAGCGCGGGATCGGACCGGTACCCGGAAAGTACAACGCAAGCGTTACGTTAATTAACGCGGCAAGGTGGCTGCGGGCGGGTGATCGCTCACCATTTCCCACTCCGCCGGCCAACCTTGGCCGACACCGTCTCACAGATGTTGCACTGCAATATCCGGGCGCCGTGGCGGCGATCTCACCGGGAGCCGGTATCCAACCGGGCGCGACCGGGCAACGATCCCCCGACCGGGCAGGACTTCAACAAAAAAGCCGGACTTAATCGACTCTGTTCTTGCATGTTTTGAGATCACCATGCTACTGGCGTTCCTTCCGGGAACCGCTCACGGATTTGTAACGTGGTAAACATTGCTGTCACGGTTAATTCGAAAGCTACCCGAATGGTTGACGCTTCCGCTGCCGGTCCGCGCCGGAGCGCGCGAAACGCCGGTCGGGCGTTGCCGGGGATGCATTGGCGTCACCTGGTCCCGTGACGGACGTCAAGACTGCCCGGACTCAATTGTCCCTGTAAAGGTTTGAGACGACCCGGCGGGAGGACTCAGGATGGCGACCGCGATACAGCCCGAAGAGGTGTTCAGGCAGGAGGCCGCCGACCTGCTGGCGGTGCTGGAGACGACGCTGCTTGACCTGGAGGCGGCGCCGGACCGTGGGGAACTGATCGATCAGGCGTTCCGATCCCTTCATACCCTCAAGGGCTCCGGCGCGATGTTCGGGTGGGACGCGCTCGCCGACTTTGCCCATCACATCGAATCGGTGTTTCAGAAGGTCCGCGAGGGCACCCTCGCCGCGACCCGGGATCTGGTGTCGCTCACGCTGGCCTCCCTCGATCACCTTCGGGTGTTGCTGGAACATCCCGGGCAGGCCGACCGGGTGCGCGGCGACGCCTTGCTGCTCGCCTTTGCCGATCTGGCCGCGGTTGCGGCTTCCGACCCGACTCTGTCCGCCGCCGCCGCCGGCCCCGGTGCCGCGGCGTCGCCCGCCGAAGACCCCAAACGGCTCCGGGTGTTCCGCATCGGCTGGCGGCCGGCATCGGATATGCTGGCGTTTGGCGGCAATCCGCTGCTGCTGCTGGACGAGTTGCGCGGGCTTGGACCCTGCACGGTCATCCCCATCACCGACCGCATCCCGCCCCTCGAGACCATGGACCCGACCGGATGCACGCTCGGTTGGGACATCATGCTGACCACCGACCGGCCCCGGGCGGCCATCGATGACGTGTTCATGTTCACGGTCGGTACCTCCGAACTCGCCATCGACGAGGTTCCGCTCGACGACGACTCCGAGGCGCCGCCCCGGCTCGGCGAGATTCTGGTCCGGCGCGGCGACGTCACCGCCGGCGACGTCGATGAGGAACTCGGCCACCAGCCGCGCCTCGGCACCCTGCTGGTCCAGTCGGGCAAGGTGTCGGGTGACCGGATCGCCTCGGCCCTGGACGAACAGCGGCACCTGCGCGAAACCGCCCGGGCGCGGGAAGCCAAGGCGCTGGGCAACAGCATCCGGGTTCCGGCCGAGCGCCTGGACAGCCTGATGGATCAGGTCGGCGAACTGGTGATCGCCCAGGCCCGGTTGGTGCAGGCCACCGCCGGCGGCACCGCATTGCTGAAGTCCATCGCCGAGGATATCCAAAGGCTGGCAGGCGCCCTGCGCGATACCACGATGAGCGTTCGCATGCTGCCGATCGGCACCCTGTTCGCCCGGTTCCGCCGGGTGGTCCATGACGTGTCGCGGGAACTTGGCAAGACCGTGGAACTGACCATGTCGGGCGAGGAAACCGAGCTCGACAAGACCGTGATCGAAAGCCTCAACGATCCGCTGGTTCACCTGATCCGCAACGCCATGGACCACGGCCTGGAAACCGCGGAGCAACGGGCGGCACAGGGCAAACCGGCGGCCGGGCATCTGCACCTGTCGGCGGTTCATTCGGGCGCCCAGGTGCTGATCGCCATCAAGGACGATGGCCGCGGCCTTGACCGCGCGGCGATCCGGGTCAAGGCCGAAGAGCGCGGCCTGCTCCAGCCCGGCCAGGAGGTGGGCGACCGTCAGCTTTTCGCGTGCATCTTCCAGCCGGGTTTTTCCACCGCGGCGACGGTGACCAGCCTTTCGGGACGGGGCGTCGGCATGGACGTGGTGCCTACCACTGTGGAGAAAATCGGCGGCAAGGTCGA
>PLTC01000015.1 GCA_003165295.1 Rhodospirillales bacterium
GCCACCGCGCGTGCCGAGGTCCGGGCGGCGCTGTCGACCTGGCGGCTGATCTCGGCGATGGATCGCTGGAGTTCCTCGGTGGCGTGGGTCGCGCTGTCGACACTCACCGATGCCGCCTGGGCGGCATGGACCGCGGCGCACGACTGTTCGGCGACATTGGCGGCCTCGCCGCTGACCACCACTGATCGCTCGTGCAGGTCGGTTGCCGCGGTGCTGAGGGTGGCCACCACCTCGTCCATGGTCAGGGCAAAGGCGGTGGCGCGCGCCGACAGCCGCTCCCGCTGCTGGTCCCGGGTCATCCGTTCCCGCTCGATGTTTTGCTCGGTGTCCCGGGCCTGGGACAGGGTGTGCACCAGGCCGGCAACGGTCTCGGCGATTTCGCCGATTTCGTCGGTCCGGTGAGTGTGGGGAACCGAGACCGTCAGGTCACCGCCACCGATTCGCCCCAGCACGTCGCGCAGTGCCCGCAATGGCCGCGACATGAAAAGGGCAACAACCATACCGATACAAATGCTGATAAAAACCAGAATAAATACGATAATAACTTCACGCTCCGCCCGCTTCTGAAACTCGGCATCGACATCGTCAACATAAACCCCGGTCCCTATCATCCATTGCCAGGGCTGATAGCCCATGGCGTAGGCAATTTTCGGGCTGGGCGGTACATTATCGACACGCGCATGATCATAGGCGACAAAGCCGCCGCCGGCTTTCGCGGCCTTGATCATCAGCACATTATACGGCACCTTATGGCTATCGGTCAGATCAAGAAGATTTCGACCTTCCAGTTGTGGTCGTAACCCGTGAACCATGGTTACACCCTGGTAATCATAAATGAAAAAGTATTCACCGTCACCATAGCGCATGGCGCGTACCGCAGTTCGGGCTCTGGTCTGAGCCTCTTCGCGTGATAGTATGCCTTCTTTCTCCTGTTCGCCGTAAGAGGCAATGACTGAGGTCGCCGCTTCAACCATTTTCTTTACTTCGCTTTTGTGCTGCTCCAGTAAGATGTCGTGCAAACTGCTCAAATGCACGACGACTCCAGGAACAGACCCCAGCAAAGCGACCGCAAAAACCAGCAATGTCAATCGCATACCAATCTTAAGCTTCATCGCTTCGCACTCCATGGCTCCGAACGAACCAGTATCCGAGTTCCAACACAGACGATACCGATAGCAAACTTACATATTGCCGATGACGTCGTGATCAATATCCCTCATTTCATAACCTATCGAACTTTACGATAGCGCACGACCTGTTGTGGTCAATGATCATTACCCCGACCTCTTTTCATGATAGCACAGGACGACTGATCCATGCCTGCGGGAAACGATAGTCAGTCATTGGCATTCGCGACCACCCGGTCATACCATTGTCATCGCCAATTGTTGGGGCGTGCCGGCCGCCCTTGGGACCTTGGGCGTCCCTGCTGCCGGTGCCGCTGGCGTCGGCCCCCGGCGGCGGCCGGCGGGATCGCTGCATCTGGGATCGCCGGAGTTGCGGCCTCTGTCCGGTTGCGGCACCATCGCGCCGGGGGGATCGGCGACGGCTTCGGCGACGGCTTCGGCGCCGGCTTCGGCGACGGCTTCGGCGCCGGGGGCATGGGGGGTCAGGGGCGCGACGGCGGGTGATCGGGGGGCGCCGGTCCTGATCGGGCCGGACGGCGCGGGGGGAGAACAGGACAATGATCTCGGCCAGTCGAGTCCGCCTGTTGCTGGCGGCCGGGGGCGTGGTTGCGGTGGCGGGTGCGGTCGCGGCCGTGCTGCTGCTTGCCGGCCGGCCGGGCGGCGCCACCGGTGCCCTCACGGCCACCGCCTGTCCGTTCGACTCCCCCACGGATACGCCGGTTGAATGCGGAACCCTTGAGGTTCCGGCGGAGCGGGGCCGGTCGGCGGGCCTGTTCCCGGCCCGGGAGCGGTTCTCGCTGTTCTTCGCCGTCGTCCGTGCCGCCGCCCGCATCCCCGAGCCCGACCCGGTGCTGGTGCTGGGCGATGCCCCGGGGGAGGCCGGCACCACACTGGCCGCGACCCGGTGGAACGCCTGGGCCAGAATGCACCAGACCCGCAATCTGATCTTTGTCGACCAGCGGGGCAGCGGCCACTCGGAGCCCGTCTTTGCCTGCCCGAACCTGGACCCGGCCACGGTGCGCTTCGGCCGGCTTTCGGCCGCCGATGCCGAGGCCTGCGCCGCGCAACCGGGCCGGGCCGGTCGGGACCGGGCCGCGTTCTCCACCGCGGCCAGCGCCGCCGATCTGGTGGACCTTCGCCGTCGGCTGGGCCTCAGGACCTGGAACCTCGTGGCGTCCGGTTACGGCGCGGTGGTGGCGCTGGAACTGGCGCGCACCGACCCCGACGGCGTCCGCGCGGTGATTTTCGATTCCCCGGGCGCCCCTCGGGCCAGCCCGACGGATCTGGACCAGCTTGCCGCGGTGCAGCAGGTTTTCCGGCGGGTCTTCGCCGACTGCAAGGGCGAGAGCGCCTGCAATCAGGCGTTTCCCAATCTTGACGCGGTTTTCGACGGGTTGATGCAGCGTCTGACCGTCCGGCCGTTGCCGGCGGTCTATACCCATCCGATCACGGGTGCCCGGGTGGCCGCGGCGCTGGACGCCGATACGCTGCTGACGCTGCTGAGCCGGGTGATCGGCAGCGGTGGCGGCGCGGCGCGGGTGCCGGCGCTGATCTGGTCGCTTCACGACCTGACCCTCGGTCGGCCTCCGACCTTTCCCGACCCGATCGGCACGCTTTTTGCTGCCTACTGGCGGGCGGCGCCGCCGGTGGCCGACGGCCTGGCCGCCGCCATCGCCTGTCGTGAAGTTCAGCCCTGGGTCGATACCGAGGGCATCCGGGACGTGGCCGCGATGTTCCGGCCGTTCGTCGGTCCCCGGACCCTGGCGCTCGATTATCAGGCGTTCTGTCCGGTGTGGAAATTGCCCCGCCCCGGCGAAAGCCACGAGCCTGTGCCGGTCGCGGTGCCGGCCCTGCTGTTGGCCGGTGACTACGATACCGTGACCCCGGTCTATCAGGCCGACGCGCTGGCCGCGGCCTTCCGTACCGCCGACGTCTTTCGACTCCGCGGCAGGGGCCATGGCCTGCTCGGAGTCAGCGGCTGTGCCCGGGATGCGGTGGCCGGTTTCCTCGTGGCCCCGGGGCGGAGGGTCGAGATCACCTGTCCCGCAGATTCGATCGGGTTCCTGACCACACCGGAGGCGCCGGCCATCCCCGCGGCACCGCCGGCATCGCCGCCGCCCCCGCCCCAGGTGGCCGCGGTCGCGCCGCCCCCGCCTTTGCCGGAGGTGTCCGTTCGGCATCCTCCGGTGGCGGCGGAGCCATCGTCACCCAGGCCGGCCGTGACCCCGGTTGCCTGTCCCTTCAGCAACCCCGGCGAGGCGCGGGTGGAGTGCGGCACGCTCTCGGTGCCGGAATGGCATGGGCCGGCCGGGGGCTCCGATCCGGGCGCGGGTCGCCCGGCGGGCAAGACCGTGACGATCTTCTATGCGATCACCCGGGCCAGCGGTCCGGCGCCGCGATCCGACCCGGTGCTGGTGCTGAACGGCGGTCCCGGCCAGGCCGCCACCGACCTGATCGGGTCCGGCTGGGAGCGGTTGGCCGAACTGCGTCGCAACCGCGATATCCTTTATGTGGACCAGCGCGGCACCGGCCGGTCGCAGCCCGGGCTCTATTGCCGCGACCTTGATCCGGTGGCGTTCTGGCATGGCGGGCTGACCGCAGCCGATGCCGGGGACTGCCTGAAGCCGGTCCAGGCCGCCGGCTATGACATCTCGGCGTTCAATACCGTCGAAAGCGCCGCGGATCTGGTCGCGGTGCGGCAGGCACTCGGCTTTTCAGAGTGGAATTTGCTCGGAACCTCCTACGGCACGGCGCTGGCCATGGAACTGGTGCGTCGTGACGGCGCCGCGGTCCGCGCCGTGGTGCTCAATTCGCCGACCACCCCGGGGGCAAGCTGGCTCGATCTGCGGCGGATGGCGGCGATTCGCGACGTCTACCGCCGGCTGTTCGCCGACTGTGCCGCCGATGCCGCCTGCAACGCGGCGTATCCCGACCTGGAACAGGTGTTTCGGGACCTTGCCCGGCGCATGACCGAAACGCCGCTGCCGGTCAGCTACCAGGACCCGCGCACCGGAAACACGGTCAGCACCCGGATGACTTTCGCCAATCTGCTGGACATCCTGACCATCATGGTCGGCAGCGGCACCACCGCCGACCGGGTGCCGGCGTTGCTGTCGCACCTGGATCAGGTGACGCAAGGCCGGCAGCCGGCGCGGCCGGACCTGCTGTCGTGGCTGTACATGCCCTACTGGCAGACCATGGACATGATCGCCTACGGTCTGAACGCCGCCATCGGTTGCCGCGAGGTGCGGCCGTGGATCGATGTCGCCGGTCTGCGTCGGGATGCCGCGGTCTATCAGCCCTACGTCATGCCCCAGGCCATGGAGCAGGATTACGACGTGTTCTGTCCGGCCTGGCACCTGCCGCGCGGCCCCGAGGACCTGCGCCGGCCGGTGGTCAGCGCGGTGCCGACTCTGCTGCTGACCGGCGATTACGATACCCTGACCCCGACCGGGCTGGCCGATGTCATTGCGGGCACCCTGAGCAAGGCCCGGGTGCTGCGCTTTCACGCCATCGGCCACGACGTGCTGTCCAGCAGCGCCTGCGCCCGTGCCGCGGCCTCCGGTTTCATCGCCGCTCCCGACGCCCCCGTAACCCTGCCGTGCCTCCAGTCCCCGCGCGTCCCGCAATTCGTGGCAAGACGGGCCTCGTAAGTCATGAGGTCAAGGAGGCGTGCCTCCTTGCGGGTGCAGGGCAGAGCCCTACGAAAAATGGATCAGGTTGAACCATGTGGATGCACGATGAAGGGGCCGTGCGCACGGCAGGGGTGTTGATCCTCAAAGGACAGTCGGAAGTTGTCTATCGATGGTTGAAGTCCCGGCCGGGCGAACCCGCCGATCCACGGGCTTTGGTGTTTCTAAAGGATGTTTTCGTCATCCTGCTGCGGCAGAACGCCCATGATGCGATTCTGGCCGCGGCGCTCAAGGCCCCGGCCCGGGAGTTGTTCGCGGTGGTGCCGGGCTATTTCGCCGCCTGCGTGTTTTTGCACCGGCGGCAGTTCGAGACCGGCTTCGCCCTGCTCCACGCCTTTCGCGATCGCTGCCTGCAAAATCTCGAACGTCTGCCCACCGATGACGCCGACGGTTTCATGGTGCTGTTCCGTCAGTCGCTGCTGTTGGACGACGAGCGATACCTGTCGACCCCCTATTACCGCGATCATCAGGCCATCAACGAGGCGCAACTGGATGATCTGCACTGGATCGAGGCGCCTCCGGACGGGCCGGAGGACGAACAGCCGGTCATCCTGGTCAGTTGCGATCAGAAATATGCCGGGTTGTTCCTCACAGGCTTCCTTGCCTCGGTCGAGCGGTTGTGCCGTGATCGGTTGGTTCACGTCCACCTGATGGACCCCCAACAGCAATCGCCGCGCCTCGATGAACTGCCGGTCCTGGACCATAATCGCCTGGCCCTGACCTGGGAACGCTGCGGGTCGCTGAAATGCAGCGCCTGGTACGCCTCGGGCCGGTTCGTGCGCATGCCCGAGTTGCTCCGCCGGTATCGACGGCCGATATACTCCTTTGATGCCGACGTGACGCTGAATCATCCGATCGAGAGGATCGGGGAGGCCATGACCGGGGCCGATTTCGGCTGCTTTCAGTGGGATTTTCCCAGCCCCTGTTCGGTGTATCTGGCCGCCGTGACCGCCTTCATGCCGACCGCCGCCGGGCTGGAGTTTGCAACGCTGGTGCGGAACCTGATTCTCTCCAAGATGTCGATGCAACGCCCGCTGTTGTGGCTGATCGATCAGGCCGCGCTCTATTCGGCGGTCTATATCCTTGCCGAAAAGGCTGGGCGGTTGCGGATTTCCAACTTCACCCGGAATATCGGGATGCGCCACGACGATTACATCGCGCTGTGCGGTCAGGAAGTCGACAAGCTGCGTCTGATGAAACAGGCGTCCGGTATCGACGACGACCGGGCCGTCGGATATCCGCCGTGATCGGCCACTGCCCCACGCGATATCCCCCCGGCATCCGGGGCGGAACGCCCGAAGCCTTCGGCAACCAGGGGCCTTGCCCCCCCTTGGACCCCACCGGGGCCGGCGGCCCCAGACCCCGGTTTCCCAGCTTTTTTGGGGCGTCGTCGGGCAGCCGGACGCGCGGCGGCATGGCCAATATGTGGCTTTTCCTCTGCCCGGCCCTGGGACTACAACAGGCACACCGCGTCTCGAAGCTTTCCGGTCCCGCCCCATGATCGACCCCGATGTCATCTCGGCCCTGATTCGCCGCACCGCCGAGGCGGTGATCCTGCCGCGTTTCCGAACCCTGTCCCCCGACCAGATTCGCGAAAAGCATCCCGGCGATCTGGTGACGGTTGCCGATACCGAAGCCGAATCGATGCTCGGTCAATTGTTGACCGAGGCCGTACCCGGAACCGTGGTGTGCGGTGAAGAAGGCGTCGCCTGCGACCGCCGCACTCTGGACCTGCTGGACCGGCCCGAACCGGTATGGATCATCGATCCGGTGGACGGCACCGCCAACTTCGCGCACGGTCGCCCCGCCTTTGCCGTGATCGTCGCCCTGGTCGAGGCCGGAATCACCCGGGGCGGCTGGGTTCATGACCCGCTTGGCAACGTCACCGTCCACGCCCTGGCCGGCAGCGGCGCCTGGTGCCGAAACCGACGGCTCACGGTCGCCCGAGACCTGCCGCTGTCGCGCATGACCGGGTCCGCCTATGGCCACGTCCCCGGCCGCGGCCCGGCCATTCGGCTGCTCACCGCCCATGGAACGGTCGGCGCCATCGACAATACCGGCTGTGGCGGCATCGACTACATCCGTCTGGCCCGGGGCGAAGCCCAGTTCAAGGTCAGCTCGGCCTCCCTGCCCTGGGACCACGCCGCCGGTCTGCTGATCATGGCGGAGGCCGGCGCCGAAGCCCGCTTCCTGGACGGCGGCGCCTATTGCATCCACGACCACAACCGCGCCCTGCTGATCGCACCCACCCGCGACAGTTGGGAGACCCTGCGGCGGGTTCTGTTGGAAGACCGGGACGGCGCCGAACAGAGCAAATAATACGGGCGGGCGTTATGAATAGCCCATGGGGAGGTCGTCCCCAACCCCCGGACCGGGGCTTCGTCCTGGACCCACCAAGGGCCAATGGCCCTTGGAACCCATGATGTCATGCGGGTCCAGGGGCGTCACGCTCCTGGTGGGGGTTTGGGGGCAAAGCCCCCAATCGGTCATCCTTTACGCTTGCTGGTATAATGTCTGTCCGGAACAGGCGACAGACAGTAACCAACGATACTGCCGAAGGTGTTTGGCGTTACGGTACCGGCCGTGGACTGGTCCGTTCAAACAAGGCGCAGATTTATAACTGCCGGCCGGTATGGTTCCTTCGGAAAAAGTGGCCCCGCGGCGGCAGGCTAAAGCAGATGCTGGCCGCCGGTCACGAAGATTTCGGAACCGGTGATGTAGTCCATCTCGGGGGTACACAGCCGGTACACGATCGACGCCACGTCGTCAGGCGTCCCCAGCCGGTGGAGCGGGATGCGCGGGATCAGCACCTCGGTTTCCGGGGACAGCATGGCGGTTTCGATTTCGCCAGGGGCAACGGCATTGACGCGCACCCCCAGTTGGGCAAATTCCACCGCCATTTCGCGGGTCAACCCGGACAGCGCCGCCTTGGAGGTGCTGTAGGCCGAGCCGGCGAAGGGGTGCACCGCATGACCGGCAATCGAGGTGATGTTGACGATGGCCCCTTTTGCCCGGGCCAAGCCGGCGGCAAAGCCGCGGGCCAGCACCAGCGGCGCGAAGAAATTGGTTTCGAACACCATCCGCCAGTCGGCGATGTCGCCATTAAGGCAGCCTAACCGTTCCTTGAACGGCGTCTTGGGCGAGATTCCTGCGTTGTTGACCAGCGCCTGGAGCGGCCGGCCGTCCAGGACCAGATTGGCCTCGGCGATAAAGGCAGCCCGACTGTCGATGCAGCCCAGATCGGCCGAGACGTGGTGGGTCCAGTTGGGATCGCGCCGGCAGTCCGCCGGAACCTCGTCCCGGGAACAGGTGATCACGCTCCAGCCCTCGTCGCTGAATCGCTTGACGGTGGCGTGGCCGATACCCCGGCTGGCGCCGGTCAGGATGACGGTGGGACGGTGCGGCATGGCTTGCAGTGTAGCGCGACGGACCCGGCGCCGCCAGCGTCCCGTGCGTTCCTCTCCCATGGATGCGGGGCGACGGTGCCCGGGGGGCCACCGTCGGAAAGGATGGATGCGGGGCGACGGTGCCCGGGGGGGCCACCGTCGGAAGGGATCGCGGCGGCGATGTCCCACGTCCGATCGGACCAATCGGGAAAAATTTACCTGTTATTAACCTTATTGGGAATTCATTCGCCCGAGGAGGATACGAACCCGAAAGAGACCAGAGTATCCGGTCTTACGGATCGCGCGCGCCTGCGACCACGCCGGCATTTATTACAACCGAGATATTTCTGAATTGCTGAGGCGCAAAAACACTTCTATTGTAAGCGAATGTTCATAAATACCATGTCGGTCGGCTATCGACGGTGGGCCTTATCATTTATCTTGCCTAAACCTGCCTGATCGCTGCTTCCAGCGGAGACGACCGAGGAATTTCCGATATGAACAGGCGAGTGGCGGGGATTCCTTTCGTCTCACGGGTAGGCATCCAAGCGCAGATGATGATGGCTGCGGTAATAACCTTGCTGCCGATGGTACTGCTTGCGAGCTACCAGATCGATAAGGAGACTGTGCGTGAACGGCAGAATGTCGAGCAAATTGCGGCCACCATCGCCAACATCAATGCTGCTGAAGTGTCGAGAATTCTTAAGGCAACCGAAACATTTCTGGAGCAAATTTCAAAAAATCCCGACATCCTGGCCTTGGATCCGGCCCGCTGTGGCCATTGGTTCGAAACGTTTTTAGAATTATATCCACAATATACTAATTTACTGACTATGACCACCGATGGATCCCCGATCTGTTCGGCTTTACCGATACCAAGTGGCATAAAGATCAGGCAAGGGCCCTCTCTTGATGAAATAAGGCGCGCCAATGATTTTACCATTGGCGCTCCTGACCGCGGGCTGCTGTCCGGGCGGTGGCTGGTACCCCTGGATTACCCGCTGCGGAACGAGGCTGGTGAAATGATCGGGACCGTCAGTGCCCCGCTTGATCTCGTCCGCTTCAATCCCTTTCTTGGCGCCGGGGCCTTCACCGGCCTGCCGAACGGGACCACGGCAACCCTTTTCGATTCCGACATGACTCTGCTCGGGCGGTTCCTCGACCCGGAAAAGTGGATCGGGAGCAAACGGGTCGGGATTCCCGAACTCACCGAACTTGTCGGCCGGCGATCGGGGACCGCCAGATTCGTATCGCGGCTTGACGGCGTCGAACGGTTTCACGCCGCGGCGCCGGTTCCCGGAACCCGGTGGACCACGGTGGCCAGTATTCCCACCGCTCCGTTCGACGCCGCCGTCGATGCCGTGACGCGCAAATGGTTGTTCATTGGGATGCTTGGTTCCCTGGTGTCGCTGGGGTTGGCTTACGCGCTGGCGCGCCAAACCGCGGGACCGATACTCGCCGTTGCCCGGACCGCCGAACGGGTCGGCCGCGGCGAGACCAACCTGCGGGCGCATCCCGGTGGCAATTCCGAGGTGGTGGCCGTGGCGACCGCGTTCAACGACATGGTGGACGCCCTGCACCGACAAAAGCAGGCTCTCGCCCAAAGTGAGATGCAGTACCGCTGTATCTTTGCCGACAGCCCGTTGCCGATGGTGACCTTCGATGACCGGACTTTGCGGATCACCGACGTCAATGAAGCGACCATCCGCTGGTATGGTTATCGCCGGGATGAAATACTGGCGATGAGGGTTTCCGATTTCCACCCCCCCGACGATCGGCAGGCGCTGGAGCAGGTCATATCGGACAAAGAGACGATCTTTCAGGAAGGCTTCTTCAAGCACAAAAAGAAAGATGGGACGATCATTGATGTCCATGTCTGGTTCAGGCTCCTGACCGGAGACGGTCCGCGGTCACGAATCGCCCTGGCTCACGACATTACCGAACGCCGGAGACTCGAGGCGCAGGTTGCCGAAACCCTGCGGTCATTGGACCGGCAGGCGACCGAACTCCACCGGGCCAAGGACGCCGCCGAGGCCGCAAGTCGGGCCAAGTCCGACTTTCTGGCCATGATGAGCCACGAAATCAGAACGCCGATGACCGGGATCATCGGCATGGCGGAATTCCTGGCCGATACCGAAATGAACACGGATCAGCGCAGCTACGTCGAAACCATGCTGGTCTCGGCGCGGACGCTTTTGTCAATTCTCAACGACATCCTGGATTACTCGAGAATTGAAGCGGACCGCCTGGTTCTGGACTCGACCGCGTTTGACGTGGTGGCCCTGGCCGCCGACACGGTAAAACTGTTCTGTCCGAAGGCGTCCGAAGGCGGCAACTCGGTTGATCTCGACGTGGGAGAGACCGAACGCCTGGTGGTGGTGGGAGACCCGACCCGGATCAGGCAGGTGTTGGGAAATCTGGTCGGCAACGCGGTCAAATTCACCAGGCACGGGCGGGTGACGGTCAGACTGCGCCATGAAAGCGGCGGTGACGGAATTATCCTGAAATTCGAGATCGAAGACACCGGGATCGGCATTGCCGATGATGATCTGGAGCGGCTGTTTCAGCCGTTTTCGCAGGTGGATGCCGGGACCACCCGGAAATTCGGCGGAACCGGGCTCGGCCTCGCCATCAGCAAGCGGCTCGTGGACCTGATGGGTGGCGAAATCGGCGTGACCAGTCGCTTCGGTCAGGGTTCGGTCTTCCGTTTCACCTGTATCGTCGAACCGGGAACGCTCCCCGCCGCCAGACCCGTCGGGAAATCTCCGGCCATTGCCCCGATGGAAATTCTGCTGGCCGAAGACAACGCCATCAACCGCACGATCATTCAGGTCGGGTTGGAGCAGCGGCGTCATCGGGTGAGCACGGTGGGAAACGGCGTCGAGGCGTGCGCCGCCGCGGCCGCCCGCAGGTTCGACCTGATCCTGATGGATATGCAAATGCCGGTGATGGACGGTTGCGAGGCCACCCGCAGGATCAGAGCCTTGCCCCGGCCATTTTCCCAGGTGCCGATCGTCGCCTTGACCGCCGATGCCATCACCGAACACCGCAGGCTGTACATGGACGCGGGACTAACCGACTTTCTGACCAAGCCGGTCGAGTGGCAGGACGTCGAGGCCGTGCTGGCCCGCCACCAGCCCGGAGTCAGAGTGAAACAGCCTCCGATCGCGACCGGTGCCGGCATCGATCCGGGACCCTCTGCCGGGGCACTTCCGCTTTTCGAGGACAACCGCCTCGCCGCTGTTCGGGACCTGATAGGCTATCCCGAGTTCGGAACGCTGGTTGCGGACATTGCCGGGTTCAGCACCAATGAATTGGCGCACCTGCGGCAGGCGATCGCCGCCGCCGACCTGGCCGGCTGTCATGGGATTGCGCACGCGCTTGGGGGAATGTTCGGAAACATCGGTGCCGTGCGGGTCATGGTGATGGCCAGGACGCTTGAAGGCGCCAGGGATTGTCCGGCGGTAGCCGCCGCCGTCGAGGACTTCGAGACGGCGGTGCTCGCCTCACTGGAGGGCCTCAGGCAGGACCCGGTGATCGTCCATCCCCGCGAGGTCTCGCCGGCCGTTCTCCATTGACCCTGGAGGGTGGTGTCACGCCGACTGGTCGCCCGGCCACTCCGGCCAAGGTCCCAGGCTCGCGCAGGTGCTATGCTTCGTGTGCATTGGAAACCGGCCGGACCGTCGCAATGTTCTTGTCAGAAGTGATCGTAACGCCATCGCACGATCGCCCGGAGGCAGTTTCCCCTGCTGCGCCCGGGTTCCCGACGGAGCTTCGGACGCCCGGTCTCCCCCCAGACCGGGCGTCATGGTGTCGGGGTGGTGCCCGGAACCTCGCGTCCCGGAACCTCGCGCAGAGGCCCGGCCCCCAGAACCTGACGCAGATTCACCAGCATGCCCGCGGTGGCGCCCCAGATCGAATCCTCCCGGTACGGGAAGGCATGGAAAAACCGCTGGGTTCCAAACAAGAGCCGGCTCTCGCAGCGGGGCAGCGCCGGATCCAGGAACACGGTCAGCAGCGCCTCGAACACCTCGGCCACCTCTTCGGGATCGGGAGACAGCCGGAACGGCGGGTGGACCAGCCCGACCACCGGCGTAACCCGGAAGCCGGTGCGGGTGATATAGGTGTCGAGCCGTCCGAGCAGTTCCACCCGGTCCCGCCCCAGGCCAATTTCCTCCTCGGTTTCCCGAAGGGCGGCGGCTTCGGGACCGGCGTCCCCGGGTTCGACCTGACCGCCGGGAAAGCTGATCTGACCGGCATGGACGGCCAGATGGGCGGTGCGGCGCGTGAAGATCACGGTCAGGCCGTCGGGCCGAACCACCAGCGGCACCAGCACCGCGGCATCGCGCAGGTCGGTGGCCAACGGCATTCCCGGATTGAGATCGTGGTCGCCGCGCACCGGGCGCTCCTGGCCGGTGCCGGTGCCGTCGGGATAACGGATGCGGCGGCGTATTTCGGCGATGGTTATCCCGGCGGCACCGCATTCGGGATCGCCCGTGGCCTGATCCATTTTCCCCCCTTCCGGTTTCACCGGTCATTATGCGTCGCCGGCGCGGTCCCGTCACCGGCTTCTGTTGACCTGCCGCAACAGGTCGCAGTACCGTCGGGCCATGCGCCGGACCCGGTGCGCCAGCCCCAAGGCGGCCGAACGCCGCTGCCGTCCCGGTCTGCTGAAAGCCGCTTCCACCAAGGAACCCCCCGTGCCGATCTCCGCTCCCCCCCCAGCGCCGGCCCCGGACCGGTTCGTCGCCGAGGTCGAGCGGCTTGGCCGGTCCCTCGAGGCCGTGCGCGAAGGCATCGGCCACGTCATCTTCGGTCAGCGCGAGGTGATCGAGCTGACCCTGATCACCCTGCTGTCGGGCGGCCACGTTCTGCTGATCGGCGTTCCCGGCCTGGCCAAGACCCGATTGGTGGAAACCCTGGGCATCGTGCTCGGCCTTGACGACAAGCGCATCCAATGTACCCCGGACCTGATGCCCGCCGACATCCTGGGTTCCGAGGTGCTGGAGGAAAGCGAAACCGGCCGCCGGTCCTTCCGCTTTATCCCCGGGCCGGTGTTCTGTCAGCTGTTGATGGCCGACGAGATCAACCGGGCCAGCCCGCGCACCCAGTCGGCGTTGCTCCAGGCGATGCAGGAACGCCGGGTGTCGGTGGCCGGTCATTCCCACCCGTTGCCCGAGCCGTTTCACGTCCTGGCCACCCAGAACCCGCTGGAGCAGGAGGGGACCTACCCGCTGCCCGAGGCCCA
>PLTC01000022.1:0-1434 GCA_003165295.1 Rhodospirillales bacterium
GCGAGCCCTGGCGGATGCCCGCGGCGGCGCTGCACCGGATGGGCCGGGGCGCCGGGATCGCCGCGCGCTTCGACGGCCACGGCCCGGCGGCGGCGCTGGCCCGGTTGCTCGAGACCGGGAAGCTCCCGTTCACCAGCGCCTGCGGCCGCTGGTTCGATGCCGCCTGTGGCCTGCTCGGGGTCCGGCCGGTCGCGGGCTTCGAGGGCGAGGCGCCGATGGTGCTGGAATCCCTGGTGCGGACCCCCCGGCTGCTGGCCTCGGGCTGGCGGATCACCGCCGGGCCGGAGCACAGCGAGCTTGACCTGCTGCCGCTGTTGGAGGCATTGCTGGACGTGGACGGTCCGGTTACCGGGGCCGAGCTGTTCCACGGAACCCTGGTTGCGGCGCTGGTGGACTGGCTGGTGCCGCCGGCCCTGGCCATGGCCACCCGCGAGGTGGTGCTGGGCGGCGGCTGCCTGATCAACCGGGTGCTGGCCGAAGGTCTGGTCGCCGGACTCGCCGCTCACGGCCTGACCGCCCGGCTGGCCCGGGCGGCGCCGCCCAACGACGGCGGA
The DNA here is from genome assembly GCA_003165295.1 of Rhodospirillales bacterium. GTDB lineage: Bacteria > Pseudomonadota > Alphaproteobacteria > Azospirillales > Azospirillaceae > BOG-933. Next base: position 555 of record PLTC01000022.1, read on the forward strand.
CTGGCCCTCGGGCAGGCCTGGGTCGCGGCCGGCCGTCTGGCCGGCCCCCGGTGAATTCTTCCCCCGACATCCGACCACGGAGGTTTCGTCCCATGTGTCTTGCCGTTCCCGCCCGGGTGATCGAGTGCCACGACGACGACCGGGCCACCGTCGATCTGGGCGGCGTCAGGCTGACCATTTCTCTCGCGCTGGTCGAGGATGTGGCGGTGGACGACTACGTCATCGTCCATGTCGGCTATGCCCTGAGCAAGCTTGACCGGGTCGAGGCCGAACGGACCCTGGCCATGCTGGCCTCGGTGGGCAACGACCGGGCGCTGGCGCTGACCGCATGAGCGGGGCATGCTGATCGGTCCCGATCAAGCCGTCGGATTTCTCGCCGCCGCGGCGGTGATCACCCTGGCGCCGGGACCGGACATCCTGATGGTGCTGAGCCTGGGGGCGGCCCGGGGACCGCGGGCCGGGATCGTCTTCGGGCTGGGCTGCGCCTGCGGGTGCCTGAGCCACACCGTGCTGGCGGCGCTGGGGGTGAGCGTGCTGATCGCGGCCTCGCCCTGGGCCTTCGGCGTCCTCCGGTTGTGCGGCGGCGGCTATCTGATCTGGCTGGGCCTGAAGGCCCTTTCGACCCCGGCGGGCGCGCCGGCCGGCGTGGCGGGCGCCATCACCGGTCCGGTGGCGGCGCTGTTCCGCCGCGGGCTGGTGGCCAATGCCCTCAATCCCAAGGTCATCCTGTTCTTCCTGGCCTTCCTGCCCCAGTTCGTAAGCCCCTCCCGGGGCACGCCCGGGCTTCAGATGGCGCAGTTCGGCGTGCTGTTTACCCTCCAGGCCGCGGCACTCTTCGCGCTGACCGGCGCTGCCGCCGGCCGGGTCGGGACGTGGCTGG
>PLTC01000022.1:1451-5001 GCA_003165295.1 Rhodospirillales bacterium
GACCCACAAGGGCGGTGCCCTTGGAACCCATGACGTTATGCAGGTCCAGGGGCGTCACGCTCCTGGTGGGGGGTCAAGGGAGGCAAAGCCCTTGAGCCCCGCCGCCCCCTTCGACCGCTGCCTCGCCGCGGACCCGTATTACCTCTCGGTGCTCGAAACCATCGTGCTGCCGATGCGCTTCCGGGACCGGATGGTGCCGGCCCAGGCGGCGCGTTATGCCGCGGCGTTCCGGCACATCCGGGCACAGGACTACGGGACGGCGCTGGCGCTGCTGGACGAGCTGGCCCAAACCACCGGCGGCGCCGATGGCGGGCTTGCCCTGGCCACGGCGGCAACGGTCCACTGGATCGCCGGGTCCGACCGGGCGGCAACGGCGCTGCTCGACCGGTGCCGGGCGTGCGCGCCGGACTGCGCCGAGTACCGCCATCTGGCCGGGGTTCAGGCAATCCGGCAGCGCGCCCCGGCCGCGGCGGCGGCCCGCTTCCTCGAAGCGGTGACGCTTGATCCCGGCTTCGGGCCGGGATGGGCGGCGCTGGCGCTGCTTTATGCCCTGGATGACCAGTGGACCGCGGCGGAAGTCCCGGCACGACGGGCGCTGGCCGCCGGCTGCGAACTGGGTGCCGGGCTGGTGGCCTGTTGCCTGATGTTCTCGACCCTGTTCCAGGGCAAGCCGATGGCCGGACCGTTCCTGGCCACCCCCGAGACCGTGCCGGCGGCAGCGGTGGAGCGGTTGCTGGCGCGCCTGCCGGCCGTGGACACCTCCCACCCGCCGCCGCCCGACGAGACCGGCCCCACCCTGTTCGTGTTCTGCGACCCGGTCTATCTGAGAGCCCACGCTCTGCCGCTGATCCGGTCGCTGGCGGCGGTGGCCGCCGACTGTGCGGTCCACCTCCATGTCGCCAATCCCCGGCCCGAAGACCCCGGGTTGATCCGGGACATGGCGGCCGGACTGTCCGGAACCCGGATCCGGCTCAGCCACGCCGTCGAGACCGCCGACCCCGGCCGTTTCGGACCACTTGGCATTTACTGTGCCTGCGTCCGCTTCTGCCGGTTCCACCAGTTCATCCGCGACAGCCGGCGTCCGGCGCTGATGGTCGATGCCGACAGCCTGTTCCGCCGGCCCCCAGACCGCATCCCGGGCTGGGGCCGGGCCGACCTGGATCTGGCGCTGCTCGCCAACCCGACGGCCCCGCCCTGGGAACGGTTCCTCGGCTGCGGCATCTACGCCGCCCCGAGTCCCGACGGGCTGGACACCCTGGCCCGGATCGCCGCCTTCATCGCCCGGAACCTGATCGCCGGCAAAGGTCGCTGGTTCCTGGACCAGATCGCCCTGTTCCTGGCCCACCGGACCAGGGGCGCCGGACTCCGGCTGCTGACCTGGGACGCCGCCAACGGCCCGTTCGACCTCCGGCACCGCGACGATTCGGTGGTGTGGACCGTCGCGATACGCAAAGAGGAAGAGGGTCGCTACAAGAAATACAAGCAAACATTGCTAAATCACACAATTCCTGCGCCATGATGTCGCGATCCTAAAGATTAGAACGGTCATAAAGGGACCGTCGCCGATAAAAATGGGTGGCAGCGCGCCCCCAAGATGCCCCATATACCGCCGGACTCAGGGAACCGGCGATGATGACTCCACGCGAACTGTTGATTGTGCTGTGCCTGCTGCTGCCGACTCCGGCGGCGGCTCAGGATGTACTGCGCATCGGCACCTACGCCAATTACCCGCCCTGGACCATCCGTGACCCCGATGGCACCATCCGGGGCTTCGAGATCGACATGATCCATGATTTATGCCGGCGGATGGCGGCGCAATGCACCGTTGCCGCGGTGGACTTCATGCGGGTGTTCGACGATCTCGAGGCCGGCGCTTACGATATTTACATCGGCGGCATGACCGCAACCGTGGAAAGGATGACGCGGGTGAACTTCAGTCAACCCTACGCCGCAGCCTCGAACGGTTTCATGACCACCGCCAACAGCCCTCTGGCCTCGACGCTGTCGCTCAACCGTTTCGATCTTGACCAGAATGGCGGCCGCCTGCCCGAGACTTTACACGAGTTCCTGGGAGAGTTCCGCGGCTACCGGCTGGCGGTCCATGCCGGCACGGTCCAGGAACGATTCGCCGACAGTACCCTTCAAGGTGTCGCCGCGATCAAACGTTATACCGATGAACAGGCCATGTATTATGATCTGTTGTCCGGGCAGGTGGACGCGGTGATGGCCAGCAGTTGGTCGCTCTACAACTTTATCAACCTTAACCACGGCCGGCGCAATCCGCCGGTGCTGTTCGGTCCGATCCTGACCGGCGGCATGCTGGGGCATGGACTGGCGGCGGCGCTGCGGCGGGACGATCGCGACGGGCTGGCGCGGCTGAACACCGCCCTTTCGGCCGCCAAGGCCGACGGCACCCTGGCCCGGCTGTCCCTGCAATGGTTCGGTTACAACATTGCACCGGATTAAACCCGCCGAGGTCCCGGCAGTTGTTGCCGGGACCGGCAGTTTGTTCTCCGCGTCGCCGCGGATTCCCGCCCCCGGTTCCTGGCATGGAACGTGCTTGGTAGTGCAACGACCGAAGCCAGGGGCCTCGCCATGTCTCTCGACGCTTTCACCCAGGCGTTTGCCGAAACCGATTGGAACACGCTTGCCGCCTCTGCCGCCCGGCAGGCGGCGGCGGCCCGCTCGACCCGGCAACCGGCTGCGGCGAACGGCGCCGCCCACCACCCCACCACCGGTACCACCACCGGTCTGGCCGCGGGCGACGCCCCCAGCGAAAAGTCCTCGGGAGCCGACCCGTCGTTTCTGACCTTCAGCGACGTTGTGGCCGCCATCAATCCGCTCCAGCAAATTCCCATCATCGACGGCATTTACCGGCACTATACCGGCGACACCATCCGGCCCCAGGGCACGATCCTTGGCGGCCTGCTGTACGGCGGGCTGATCGGCGGCGCCATCGCCACCGCCTCGGTGCTGGTCCACGAAGTCACCGGCGTCGACCCCGAAGAAGCGGTGATCGCCTACCTCACCGGCGACGATGCCGCCGACGGCGCGGTTCAAACCGCGACCGCACCCAGCCCCGCCGCGACCCAGACCGCCGCCAACGCCTCCTCCGGCCCCGCCGGCGGCCCGACCACCGCCGCGCCAAGCGCCGTCGCCGAGGCCAATCAGGCCGCTTTGCGCCAGTTCGCAGCGGATCTCGCCGGTGGCGGCCGGACAACCTCGGGCACTCCGGCGGCGCCGGGCGCCCAGACCGCGGCGCTCCCGGCCGCGACGCCGGCTTCGGGACCCGGTCCCCTGATTGCGGGACTGCCCGACGACGGCCAACCCCATCCGACCCGCATGCCGCTCCGCGGCGGCGTCCAGAACAACCCCAACCCGCCGCCGCCGCCGGCCTTCGCCGCCATGCGGCACTTCGGCGGCTTCTCCCAGCCGGTGGCCCCGGCCACCGCCGCCCCGGCAGCGGTCGCGACGGCAGCCGGCGCCGGCAACGGCAACGATCCCGGCGCCGCGGGCAGCGGGACCGGTCCTCCGGCGGGTGCCGCCCTGG
>PLTC01000026.1 GCA_003165295.1 Rhodospirillales bacterium
GTCGCCCGGGTCTACACCCCGAAGGACTACGACCTGACCCAGATCATGGCCGATATCGTGGAACTGGTGAATGAGCGGGGGGAAGGCTGAAGAAGTTGTTGTGTGCGTGACACCCCCGGAACGGAGCGGTAGGGTATATCCATAAGCGTATGGTGCCTGCCGTGTCCGTTCTGAACGCCCCTGTCGGCCATCGTCATCGGTATGCCGCAGGGATTGAATTCCGGCGTAACAATGGAATTATCCTTAGAGTCAATGAGTTAGCCCGTATTGACGGCGCGCCTGGTGATATTGGGGCATGCGGCTCGTGTCCCGGGACCCGCTGGCCACGGCGACGTAAGACGGGAAGGGGCAAACACATGTTGAGCTTGAATCAGGGGCTGTGACTCTCGTACCCGACATCGAATACGAAGTCTATCCAAAAGTGAAAACGTGCACGCGATCCGTGGGGGCACGGCCCCGGCAGAGATAATAAGGGCATTTGAGTCTCTGAATAAATTTTTTGAGGCTTTAACACTGACCTGCATATTTTGTATTGAGGGATGGTGGAGCCGAGTGGTAACGATCCACTGTCTCCGGGCACGCCCGGTGTTTTCCTTGAACTACGGCCCCTTGGCATCAGGTTACGACACGAATGGCAGGGAGGGAAGAAGGAAGTTCGTATGACGTACCTATGTTTTGCGTCTGATGCATCGGTATAATCTTTTTAATCAGGTGCCGCAGGGCATACGCGCACGCGGGAGGAGATTGGTTGTGCGCATTGGATATTGCACAACATAACATGGCGGAATATCCAGACATGTCTGCTTTTATGCGCGGATGTCCAACTTAAGGCCGCAGAAATTTCATATAATAGGGATGGACCGATGAAACCGACTGAGTCAATTGCTGAACTCGTTATGAAATACGGTGCATGCGATGTGGGTACGCTTATTGAAAAGCTTGGCGCAACATGTGATGATGAAACATTACTATTTTTTGAAGGAATTATTCGGGTAGTTGAACGATCGTCGCCCCTTGATGCCAACGCGATTCGGCATTGTTTGGCAAGGCACGGATATCCAGTAAATTTCATTGAGCAAAATACGGATTGGCACGATAGCAATGAAGATAATTACGTGAAAAATTGCAAAGACGTACCAAGCAACTTGCTAAATTCGATAAAAGGTGCGATAATGCCTTTTGTTGCCAGTGACGAGCAGAAATTATTCTATAACAAGTTGAGCAGTGATCGTCCTCATGATATTTCGTTTTCGGTCATATCAAAAGGGGTCATTGTGCTGCATGTTCAGTGCCAGATTGCCGGAATGGAGATTAATAACTATGGGCGTCCGGTTACATTTATACCTGGAGCAAGAAATCAACTTATAGCTAAATCAGCATTGCGCACAGCAATTCGGCATCTCATGCTATTAAGGAGGGTCTACTGCGCAACCACAATTCGTATGTTGCTGGATGAGATAACAACGGAAGTTTGCGCGGGTATGCACATAGTATTTGACTCGATTGGAATATTTTTGCAAACTTATATAGACTTAACCATGAGCGAACGTGATATATATAGCCCAATTCGGAAGAGTTACCGGCCATTAATTAACAAATACAAACACCGGCTACCGGTAATGGTGGATGATATACACGATATTATGCCATTTCTTGATGGCAGGCATACCGCTTTGTTTTCCTTGGAGATGCAACAGCACATGAATTTGTTAGGACTTGGTCGGGTATTGTCTTATTACAATGAGGGTGATCGCTTGATAGGTGTGGTAGGCGTGACACGGATCGGTTGTCCGCAGAACCGTCTATCATATTACAATTTTGGTGCTTTTGAACAGGATCAACAATCCCACTATGCGATATACAACGCGATCATGCACATGAAGCAGCAATCATATAATCGGTGGTATTTTAATATATGTGCGTTGGAGCGACCGCAATCGACAAAATTTGGTTCGATTCAATTTTTCTATGCCGGATTTTCTCCAACCATTGTTAAGTTGCGGGTTGGGCTGACCTCGATGAAGAGACTTTGATGTCGGCCGCCGCTAAATCACCCTCCCGCGTTTCGAATCTTTTGTCCCGACTTCAACACAACCATCTTCTTAAGAAAAATGTCGTGATCGACGCTACGGCGCCGCATTTTGCTGGTTACTTCGGAGTTGACGTATGGCTTCTGATGGAACGCAACCTGGCGTGCTCGATCGACCTGCTGGTCCGAACTCACTGCCTGGAGCAACCGTGTATATCGCGGCGTTGCCACGCTCCGGGAGCACCATGTTGGCGAACCTTCTTTCTGTTCCCCCAGATCGCTGGGTTCTTGTGGAGCCTGGCCTTCACAGCGACCGCCAATCTCCAGCACTATCTCACCAAATCAACCGCTTTTTGGCGGCATCGCGGAATACCGACGAGGGGGCGTCGTCGGTTGATGTCAGCAGCTCGCGGCGCCGTCTTTTGAATTATTTGTCAAATCTGTTGCCGAAATTGAGCGCGTGGGGAACCAAAGAGGTGGGAACCGAGCATGGGGAAGCGATTGCCTTTACCAGGCCCCATAAGAAAATTTTAATGGTACGAAACCCAAGGGACGCACTGCTAAGTCTTTTGGAGAAGCATAGCCAACCAGGGCGTTCCTGGGAACCTGCGGAGCAAATGATGTACCTGGCAGAATGCTGTACATCTCTCGTTGCTCTTGCCAGAGATGCCGGGTCTGATACCAGAATTTGTAGATATGAAGATTTTGTGACATCTTTAGCTGAGCGAAGGGCCTTGTCGAATTGGCTGTGCTGGCCGCTTGAGGGTGATGTCTCACGAAATCTTGACCTGTATCGCCGAGAATACGAAGCCGTCCGCCATCACGGCGTGATCTCTGCCAACAGTGTCGGCAGATTTGATCGTGAAGCCAACAAATTCCGTGCTGATGTTGCCGAACGATTCGGTGCGATGTTCGAAGACTTCAATAAGGTGTTCGGCTATTGGACAGATTAACATTGTACGCCGCCGTCCGTGCCAGACCGGTTGGCGGCAGTAGGTTTATGCCGGCAGGCGTTAAGAATGACCCATAGGCCGTTAGGGAGCCTTGCCCCCGGACCCCCACCAGGCCAGGGGCCAGCGGTACTGCGGAACCCTTGACGTCACGCGGGGCGTCATGCTCCCGGTGGGGGTTTGGGGCAAAGCCCCCAAGGGGTCATCCTTTCCGCTTGCCGATATTACCCGGCGGGGCGGCGGGCAATGGTGGCCTGGCCTTCGATCACCTCATGGATCACGCCATCGACCGCATAGGGGGCGAGCGCCGCGGTGAGCTCGGCCGACAGGTCCTCGACCAGGGTGGTCGATGCGCCGGTCCAGGTCGCTCCGAAGGACAGCGCCCGGTCGACAAAACGCTCAAGGGGGGTGGCGCGCCGCTCCAGCACCGAAATCCGCTCCACCGCGGAAAAGGCCGACGCGAGCAGAACCTCGTCATAACGGGAACTGCCGTGGCCCAGATGGCTGGCGTGCCCGGGTTTCTGCCTGCGGTCCTCGGCGGCATAGCGTTCGCGGACCGCTTCGAAGGTTGCCCGCCAGACGTTTTCCGCGACGTTGGGCGAGCGATCGGAAAACAGCGCCACGGCGCCGTCAGGGTCCACGATGCCGTCAAGCCGCCGCAGGGTATCGACGGTATCCATCCAATGAAAGGCGCGTCCGATGGTGACCAGGCGTGCCGGGCCGAAGCGCGGCTCAAGGTCTGATGACCGGCCCGCCACGAACTCGACGGTGACGCCGGCCTGCCGGGCATTTTCGCCGGCGGCGGCCAGCATCTCCGCTGACGGGTCGATCCCGAGAACCTCACCGGCGTAGCCGGCGAATCCGATCGCGAGGAACCCCGGCCCGGTGCCGAGATCGATCACCCGCTGGCGGCGATCGACCCCCAGCAAGTCGGCGACCCGTTTGATCAGCAAGGGCGGGTACCCGGGCCGGCCGGTGGTGTAATAGCCGGCGGCGTCCCGGTAGCGGTCGGTGGTGTGGGAGATGGCTTCGCTGCTAAGTGTCATTGGACTGACCGTTGGTAAGGGGTGTCGGCAAAAAAAGCGGGAAAATCGCGGGAAACCCGGGGTCATCGCGCGGCGGCATGGACCGGCCGCAGGCGGGGCGACCCGGAACGGCCGCGACACCAGGCAGCGTTATTGTCGCGAATAATTACACATCCTATTGCCGATCGACAAGATAGATTTTATCGACAAATGGCGGACCACGACCGCGTGTGCCCTGCGGTATGCCCGGAGTCCCGGTCCGGACGCGGCCCGGCCCGCGTCGCGCGCTTCTCTCGACGTCACGCGGGTCCAGGGGCGTCACGCTCCTGGTGGGGGCTTGGGGGCAACGCCCCCATTGGGTCATCTTTTCCGCTTGCCGGTATCATCCGACATCTCGGACCGGCCAGGAGCCCAAATCGAGTGGCCGGAGGCAGACAGCCAAACGCAGAGCGTCTCAAAAAAACATTTCCGCCATTCGTGATAATATCAAATATCGTACATCAAAAAAGGAGTAATATTACTCGGTAGCTTGCTGAAATCGGAAAGAGTAGTGGTGTCCAGAACGCCGGAGATGGCATCGCGCACGCGCAGCATAAGGAGTCGAATCGGGCACAGGTCGACGTTCGTGCAGTCCTCGCAGGGCTGGTAGGCTGACCGGCTGGCGCAGGCCAGAGGCGCGAATGGGCCGTCCAGCGCGCGCAGGACGGCACCGATCACGATTCGCTCGGGCGGCCTCGCCAGCCGGTAGCCGCCGCCCTTGCCGCGCTTGGAGACGAGAACTCCGGTGTTTTTGAGGTCGAGCATGATCGCGTCAAGGAACTTGCGCGGTATCATGTGCGCCGTCGCGATCTCGGCGATCAGGACCGAACGGTTCGGGTTGGCAGCCAAATACAAAAGCGCCTTCAAGGCGTAGCGCGCTTTTCCGGAAAGCATGGCAGCACCATCCCATCAATCGGCCCAGACCATGAGCAGGACCGAACCATGTGTCAAGCAGCGATGCCGGATTGCAGCGGTTCTCAATGCGACTGAGTCGCGATGGGCAAACCGGTGCGACAAAGTGACTCTGGCAGGAGACAAAGGTTGCCGCCCGGAAATATGTCGGATTCTTAAGGGGAATGGGACCCCTTGAGCGCCTTCTCGCCTCGTTGCGTCAGAGTTGCGGCACGTTTCCGGACAAAGGTCACGGGACGAACCTGACCTATGGTATGGCCGATATTGGAATGGCGGCTTTCTCGGTGTTTTTCATGTAGAGCCCTTCGTTCCTGGCACATCAGCGTCATCTTGAAGAAGGACATGGGCGATCGAACTGCGAAACGCTGTTCGGGATGACGAAGATTGCGAGCGGTAATCATATCCGAGCGATGCTTGATCCGGCTTCGCCAAGCCTGCTGCATCCGGTGTTTGCCGACGTACTGAAGGAACCGGAGGCCGCGGGTGATCTGTCGGTGTTCCGCCGCCTGGGCAATCATGTCCTCATCGCCATGGATGGAACGGGAGGCGAGCCTCCTCGCGGGTGACCCCGGCAATTAAACCAACCGATTGCGGAACATCCACGCGGCGACGGGCAGCGTCACCACCGCGATGGTCAGAAGCGCGAGCATTTCCGGCAACAGCTGGGCGATGCCGGCGCCTTCAAGGTAGATCTGGCGGGTCATGCCGATGGCGTAGCGCAGCGGGTTGACCGAGGTCAGGTATTGGAGACTCTCGGGCATGTTGGCCACCGGCGTGGTCAGCCCGGACAGCAGCATGAACGGGATCATCACGACGACCGTGCCGATCATCGCCTGCTGCATGTTGCGGGCGATTGCGGAGATGAACAGTCCGATGCCGACCGAGGCGGCCAGGAACTCGGCAAGGCTGAGGTAAAGGACGAAGTAGGAGCCGGCAAAGGGAATCCTGAACCACAACTGGGCGACCAGCAGGATCAGGGTGGCCTGAATCAGGCCGACCATCATCGAGGGCAGCGCCTTGCCGAGCATGATCTCGTAGGGCCGGAACGGCGTGACCAGCAATTGCTCGAAGGTGCCGGCCTCCCGTTCCCGGGCCACCGACATGGCGGTCAGGATCATGGTCATCATCATCGTGATCGTACCGATCAGCGACGGGATCATGTTCCAGCGGGTTTCCAGGTTGGGATTGTACCAGGCGCGGGTCGTCACCGTGACGCCGGAGGGCGGTGGACGGCCGTTCTCCGCGCGCCATGTGCTGACGAAATCGGCGGCGATGGTGCTCAGGTATCCTTGCGCGGTTCCGGCGGTGTTGGTGTTGCGGCCGTCGGCGATCACCTGGACCTTCGCGGTCCCGTCCGCCATCAGGTGCCGCTCGAAGTCACGTTCGATGACGACGGCGATGGCCGCGCGGCGCTCCGCGATCTCGGCGGCGATGTCGGTTGCCCGCTGGAGCGTGGCCATGCGCTCGAAGATGCCCGAGCCGTCGAGGGCGGCCGTGAAGGCCAGCGATGCGGCGCTGCGGTCGAGGTCAAGCACGACATAGGGGACATGGTTGAGGTCGTAGCTGGCGGCATAGCCGAAAATCAGGCACTGCATGATCGGGGGCAGGAACAGGGTGGTCCGGCTCCTGGGGTCCTTGAGGATCGCCAGCAGTTCCTTGCGAATGAGGGCGAGGATGCGGAACAGGGAAGCGGTCATGGGCGTGTCATCCAACTCCGGCTTACGGCGGCGGGCCTCCTTGCCCTCACGACTCCGGCCTGCTCCGCCGCCGGAGGTGCGCGAGGATGGCCATGATGTCGGCGTCGCCCAGGCCGCCGTCCCGGGCCTCGGCGTAGGTTGCGGCAGCGGCGCGGGTGACCGGAACCGCGGCACCGACGGCCTCGGCGGCGCGCACCGCCAGACCGAAATCCTTCGCCATGTGCTTGAGCGGAAATGCGGCCGGAAATTCTCCGGCCCGGATCGCGGGTGTTTTCATGGCGATGATCGGCGACGCAACCGCGGTGGTCCCGATCATCTCGAGCAAGGTGTCACGATCCAGCCCGCTTCCGGTGCCAAGGATCACCGCCTCGGCAAGCCCCTGGAGGGTCACGCCCAGCAGCAGGTTGATGGCCAGCTTGGCGTTGGCGCCCTGGCNNATCGGGATCACCGCCGACCAGGATGACCAGGGCCGCCGCCTCGGCGGCCCTGGTCGAGCCCGAGACCGGCGCGTCCAGCGTCTGGATTCCCCGTTCCCCCAGTCGGACGGCGTGGGCGCGGCTGGCCTCGGGTGAAATCGTGCCCATGTTGATGACGGTGGGCGCCGGGCGCGCGGCCTCGGCGACACCGTCCGGGCCAAACAGCACCGCGTCCTGACCGGCATCGTCCGCGACCATGGTGATCACGACATCGACGGTGGCCGCCAGCGCCGCCGGGCTGTCGGCGGTCGGCAAACCCAGTGCCTCGGCCTTGGCCCGGGTGCGGTTATGGACGGTGACGGGGAACCCGGCCTTCCGGAGGTTGCCGACCATCGGCACCCCCATGTGACCAAGCCCGATCCAGCCGATCCTCGGCGCGCCGGTGTCCGCGACCATCTCGTTCTCCGTCATGAGAGCACCCGCGTTGGAGGTCGCACAGTCGGCCGCCCGGTTCAACACCGTCGGCCGCATCTCCGCCCTGCGCCCCCCGGGCGGCGCTCGGAATGCCGAAGCCGGTGCGACCGGCAGCCACGGCAATGACACCGCCGGCGGCGAACATCCGGGTCAGGATCGCGGCGCAGTCGGTGGCCGGCTTTCCCGGGCCGAATCCTATGCGGCAGATTGCCGCATGCCTAAGTTCCGCCTCCAGGTCCAGGCCGTGACCATTGACAGCAGCTTAGAATAATTCCAATATATTTGTCCCCATGATACGTAGGGGTACAACGCGAAAATGATCCGGGTGCCCGCTTCGTCGGAGCGCGGGCGGAGTTCATGCCGCCAGGATTGTCTCGATTTTGCAGGGCGCTGCCCCGCACCCGCAAGGAGGCGGGCCTCCTNNGGGCAGAGCCCACAAAACCCTTTCATTTCAACGACTCCTAAACGTCGTGGGGGTCCGGCATTCCCGGTCACCCTCTCAGGGAATCATCCAGGAGAAGACGTAAGCCTGGAGCATGGTGATCACGCCGATGATGACCACGAACACCAGACTGTGTTTGAGCGTGAAGCGGAACAGGTTCGATTCATGGCCGACCAGTCCGACCGCGGCGCAGGCGACGGCGATGGACTGGGGCGAAATCATCTTGCCGGTGCCGCCGCCGGTGGTGTTGGCCGCCACCATCAGGATGTCGCTCACCCCGATCTGGTGGGCGGTATTGGCTTGCAGGGCGCAGAACAGGGCGTTGGACGAGGTGT
>PLTC01000282.1 GCA_003165295.1 Rhodospirillales bacterium
ACCCCGGAACACAGGAAGAGCCTTCAACGATTCATCGTAAGCTAGCGCACATGGGCCACCACCCCTCTGGCGTCCCCCCCGGGCATAAAGTACACAGAATACTGTTCTGACCCAGCCCGAGCGGATCGACCCCATGACCATCCCGTGCTGCCTGACCAACCGAGGGGCATGCCTGGCCATGGCGGCAGTGCTTCTGACCCTCTGGATCGGCGCCGCCCGGGCCGCCTCGCCCGATGAGATACGTTATTTCCGAATCGGCACTGCCACCAGTTCGGGGACATATTTCACCATCGGCGGCCTGATTGCCAACGCCATCACCTCTCCGCCCGGGGCCCAGCCCTGCGAACATGGCGGCAGTTGCGGCGTTCCCGGGCTGATCGCGGTGGCACAGGCGACATCCGGGGGCATCGAGAATCTGGAGTTGCTGCGCAACGGCGCGCTCGAAGCGGCGATGATTCAGACCAACCTCGCCGCCGGCGCCGAACAGGGCTCCGGCCCCTATGCCGGTCAGCCACCGTTCACCGGGTTGCGCGCCATCGCCACCCTTTACGTCGAAACCGTCCAGATCGTGGTTCGGGCCGACAGCCCGATGCACAATGTCGCCGACCTGCGCGGACACAGCATTTCGGTGGGAGAGAAGGGATCGGCCATCGCCCTTGATGCCGAAACCATCCTTGACAGCCTCGGCCTGCCGCCGGCCGCCAGCCGCGAGGTTTATCTGCGACCCGGCCCGTCGGTGGACCAGTTGGTCGAAGGCAGCCTTGATGCCCTGTTCATCGTGGGCGGCGCCCCTTTTGCCGCCATCGACGATGCGGCACGCCGCATCCCGATCCGGTTGATTCCGATCTCCGCCGGGCAAGCCCGGACCATTCGTGAAAGCCAACCCCTTTTTGCCGTTGCCCAGGTTCCGGCCGGAACCTATCCCGAGGTCCCGGCCGTCGACACCGTCGGCGTCGGCGCCCTGCTGGCGGTCCGCGCCGACCTGGAAGACGATCTGGTCTATGGTATCACCCGGGCGCTGTGGCACCCCAGCACCCGCCGGGCACTCGAAGACGGCTTTCCCCGCGGCCGCTTCCTCGCTCTTGGTCCCGCCCACGACGAGATCCCGGTCCCCCTGCATCCGGGCGCCGCCCGCTATTACCAGGAGGTGGACGCCGCCGGTACGCCCGCCGATCACACCCCCGGCAACCACCGGAAGCCCCCGGCCGCACCGGCAGCGCCGCCGGACCGGTAAGGCCGGTAGACCCCCACCACCCCGGTCCGCGATTATTCCGTCCGCAGACTTGCCGCGGGTCACCATTTTATGTCATAACAGTCCGCATGAATGGTATGCGCTGGAAAGTGGCCGTGATCGGGCGGGCCTTGGCGGTGGCAGTCGCGTTTGCCGCCCCGATGTCCGTGGCGTGGGCTGAAGATACCGGGTTTGGCGGGCCGGACGCCGAAGCCACCATCAGGCCGATGTCGAAGCCAAGGCTTCACGGATTGGGCGAGTCTGAACCCCTGTCCCGGGCGGTGGTGCGGACTGCGCCGGCGTCGCGACAGGGGCCGCTATCCGACGAGTTCGACTCGATACCTTTGGGTGGATTGTCTCAGCCGGTGCGCCCACCGCCCGCCGGGCGTCAGGTGGAAACGGCGGCGGTTCAGATGACCCGCGATTGTGACCAGGCCGAACAGGGCGACGCCGCGGCCGCCTATCGGGTGGGGCGGCGCTTTTTGTTCGGGGTTGGGGTTACCCGCGACAAGCGAATGGGCGTCGCCTGGATGCGCGCTGCGGCGTCCCGCGGTTTCGGGCCGGCGTTGCAGGTGGCGGCGCTGGTGCCACGCAACTTGGGACGGATGCGCCCCTGGTGCCGGCCCGAGACGGCACCGCTGCACCGGATTTCGGTACCGCCCGGCGAAATCGTCAAGCTGGTGACGGAACTGGCGCCCACCTACGGCCTTGACCCGCGACTGGTACTGGCGGTCATCGAGATCGAATCGGCCTTTCACACCAACGCCGTCTCGCCCAAAGAAGCCTCCGGACTGATGCAGTTGATTCCCGATACCGCCGAGCGTTTCGGGGTGCACAACGTTTTCGACCCCGCCGACAATCTTCGCGGCGGCATGAAATATCTGCGCTGGCTGCTGGCCTATTTCGAAGGCGATGTGACCCTGGCTTTGGCCGGGTACAATGCCGGCGAGCGGGCGGTTGACCGCTATGGTGGCGTGCCGCCCTATGCCGAAACTCAGGCTTATGTACGGTTGATCCATGGGCTCTATCCGCCAACCCAACACCGGTTTGAACCCGGTGTCACCGAGCCGTCGGCGCGATTTGCCCGTCAGACCGCGGAAGCGACGCGCTAAGGTCCCGCCTCTGTGAGGGGTAGCGGCACGGTGTCGCCCAGGCGCCTGCGACCTTGCGTGACGTTGTCGCGAGGATTAACAGTCGCCGCTGTCGGGACCGATACCGGCCCCGATCCCCGATCACTTTTCCCAGATGAGAGCCCGATCGATGAGCGCGATTTCCGAAATCCATGCCCGTGAAATCCTGGACAGCCGGGGCAACCCGACGGTAGAGGTCGACGTTACCTTGGAATCCGGGGCCTTCGGTCGTGCCGCGGTCCCTTCCGGGGCGTCCACCGGCGCCCACGAAGCCAGCGAATTGCGCGACGGCGACAAGGGCCGCTATGGCGGCAAGGGTGTGCTTCGGGCGGTCGAGTCGGTCAATGGCGAGATCGCCGATGCGGTTTCGGGCCTGGACGCCAGCCGGCAGATCAGCATCGACCAAACGATGATCGAATTGGACGGCACCCCCAACAAGAGCCGGTTGGGTGCCAACGCCATCCTGGGCGTCAGTCTGGCGGCGGCGAAGGCCGCGGCCGAAGACGCCGGCCTGCCGCTCTACCGCTATGTCGGCGGTGCCTTTGCCAATCTGCTGCCGGTACCGATGATGAACATCATCAACGGCGGTGTCCACGCCGACAACCCCATCGACATCCAGGAATTCCTGATCATGCCGGTGGCGGCAACCACGATGGCCGATGCCGTGCGGATGGGGGCCGAGGTCTTCCACGCACTCAAGAAAAAGCTGAAGGATGCCGGACACAATACCAATGTCGGCGATGAAGGCGGATTCGCGCCCAACCTTGCGTCCACTGAAGAGGCCATCGGCTTCGTGCTGAAGGCCATCGAAGCCGCCGGCTATCGGCCGGGAGAGGATATCGTGCTCGCTCTCGACGCCGCGGCCAGCGAGTTCCATAAGAACGGCGCCTATCATCTGGCGGGTGAGGGCAGGATACTGTCTTCGGATGACTTCGTTCGCTATTGGGAGGATTTGATCGGCCGCTATCCTATCGTGTCCATTGAGGACGGCATGGCCGAGGATGACTGGGAGGGCTGGGCCGCACTGACCCGGGCGCTCGGCAGCCGGGTTCAGGTGGTGGGCGACGATATATTCGTGACCAATCCGACGCGACTGATCCGGGGCATCGAACAGGGCACCGCGAACTCGATCCTGGTCAAGGTCAACC
>PLTC01000110.1 GCA_003165295.1 Rhodospirillales bacterium
CAACGGTCCGGGGGAGGCCCGCGAAACCAATGTCGGCCTGACCGGCGGCGGCAACAACACCCACCAGATTTATCTGGAAGGCGAACAGGACCACCGGCTCAAGGACGCAGACATCGTCGAACATCTGGTCCAACTCGCCGAAAAGAAGGCGGCGGCCCTGGCGGCAAGCCGGAAATAGCGACGCCACCATGAATGACCGATGGGGGCTTCGCCCGATAGGCGCCAGGATATGACAAGTTGCTGAAATAAAAGGGTTTTTGTGGGCTCTACCCACACCCGCNNGTCAAGGAGGCGAGCCTCCTTGCGGGTGCAGGGCAGAGCCCTGCAAAATCGAGACAAGTGCACTGTTCTGGCGCATATGGAGCAAATGAGCAGCAGTTTCGGAACCCGGACTCTCCCCGCCCTGTGCCTGGCCTACCGGTACGACCTGATGGCGACGGCCGGGCTGTTCGTCGCAATGCTGGTGGTGACGGGACGGGTGGTGCGGGCTCCCTTCGACGACGAAATTTACACCCTCGACATCATCGGTTCCGGGCGGTCCTTCTCGGAAATCCTGTTTCTGTTCCTGAACGGCATCGACGTCCATCCGCCGCTGTCCTATCTGTTTTTCCTCGTGTTGCAAGACCTTGGACTCGACGCGGGGGCAATGCGGGGCGTCGCGGCGGCAACGACCGCGCTCGCCCTGGTGGCGATCCATGGGTTGACCCTTCATGTGCTGGCCGGACGACGCGACGGCGCCATTCCGCCCGCCACCCGGTTGACGACGATCCTGATCTTCGGCCTGAGCGCGATGGCGGTGAGCCAGGGCGACGCGCTACGCTGGTATCCGCTGTTCGCGCTGCTGGTCGCCCTGTTTCTCTTGCTCTATCTCACCGCCGAACGATCCGGACAGGCCTTGGTTTCGGCGATTCCCTTGGGGCTGGCGGCATCGACCGACCTGCTGGCGGCCCTGGTGGTGCTGCCCTTTGCCGCCTACCGGTACGGACTGGAATGCCGGTTCCGGCTCGGCTTCGAGGTACGGTTCTGGTCGCTGTTCACACCGTGCGCCCTGCCGGGCCTGATCACGGCGGCCAGCTTGGCCGGCACCGGCTTTCACACGATTACCAGGAACCGGTTCCCCTCAGGGACCGTCTCGGCCCTCCTCAATGACCTGCTGGGATTCTTCGGCGGTCACGCCCTGGGTGTCAGCCAGGGCTGGGTTGTGGTGCCGCTCGGGCTGATCTTCATGACCGCGCTGATTCGGACCGGCGCCACCGCTGCCATCCTACCTCCGGGAGTATGTCGGCCCATGACATTTTTCAACGTTAGGTGTCACGCATCATCAGACGCCAGATTATCGTCGCCTCCGGCACTGATTGATATTTGGTCAAGAGTTGGCCCGCGACGATTGAGCAGCTCCCACAAATCAGTATAAAATAGGTGATCGATAGTTTTGATATGCTGTGACAATAGCCCGTCTCGCTCCATGTTTGGCCTGATATCACAGTAATATACGCCATCCAATGGATTAAGCTTGATGGTGTATGCCTTAAAATGTCCTGACAAAAATGTTGTATTGATTCCATATTCATTTTCGCGACGGGTTTTCTTCCGCTGCACGTCATTAAGGAATATTGCTATATGCGGCACTTCTGTATCGGTTAATTTATTGTATAGGAATTTATCAATAAAAACCTTATCAATCCGATCCTTGCTTGATGTCTTTACAGAACCAATTACCTTCAATTGATTACCTTTCTTAATTAAGAGATTGTGCTGATAGCTTGATTTAAATAATTCAACACCATCATTACCGACAATAGGAACTTGTACCGTTCCCGCCACACAGTCAATCTTCAAATAAATAATTAATATGCATATCAATCTTTCGAACAAGTCGCCGTTTATTTTTCTCGCCTGATTTGATCTTCCTGCCGGAAGCGCATCAAGAGTCGCCCCTATGGATTGTTGTATCGTATATATTGTCCGCACAATAAAATCACGGCCATCAGTATGCGGCTGCTCCCCATCTTTTATCTGCATAAGCACCTGCTTGAATTTTTCAGACGCACAGATAAATGACTCCGCGCTATACATTAATCTTGAGTTTATTGGCCGCGTGATATTATAGGCACCTTCCTGCATATACTGGAAAAATTCATAGCATGTTTCATTCTGAGATATTATTCGAGCCTGCAAGCCGTTGACAATGAATTCTAAATAATGCAAGCAAAATCCATATAGTTGTCCATGGTTATAAATCGCTGCTTGTCGACCACGCGGTCAATCATATCAGGTAAATTCATCGAATTGATTCCCGACGTTCGGCAGTTTTCCGATCATGTGCGATCCATTCTTCCACGCTCATGCGTTGCACTCCTTCGATGCGTTCTATCGCCAATTTATTATATGTTTCATTCATGTCGCAACCGATCCAACGACGGCCAAGCTGCTCAGCAACAACCAGGGTCGTTCCTGAGCCCGAGAATGGATCCATGACCAGATCGTTGGGATTTGAGGACGCAAGCACAAACTTTCGGATCAGCTCCTCAGGCTTCTGCGTCGGATGGGGAGTCTTCTCTCCCATGCCATTACAGGTTGTTGGGATATCGATGACGTCCTTTGGTTTGCCCCCCCGCTCATGAGGAACCCAATTGTCGTGAACGGTCTTTTTACCTTTTCCGTAGGCACTGCTTTCCGCTTGCGGATGCGATGGGTACTTTAGCGTGTGTGCGCCGTAGGGGATGCGAATATTATCGATGTTGAGCTTAAATGAATCTGTTTTTCTTAGATGCATAATGCTTTCGTGTGACCTGCCCCAATCATTCCCGAGATTTGCCTTGTTTTTATAGTGCCAAATTAACCAACGACAATGCGAAAAGTATTTCGATGACGGATGCTTGATATCGGCAAGTATCTCCGAATATCCACAGACATATAGCGACCCCGTTGGCTTCAGAGCCCGTGCGGCAAGAGAAATCCATTTCATCGACCACTCGATATATTTTTCCTGACTCTCAAAATTATCCCAATCCGCCTTTTTTACATTATAAGGCGGATCGGCAAAAATTAAATCAGCCGACCCCGGTGCAATCTCCGCCAGCCAATCGATCGAATCGCCGTTAAACAGCCGACCATTGGGATGATTGTACTGAAGCCTGACGCCATTCGCACTTTCAGCAAGCGGAATGACCTGACCCGTTGCGGGATGGTCCATCCCAACATCAAACAATGTCCGCTGCTTCATTTGATCTGATGCCATATCTATTGCACACTTGGACTTTCCCTCGCGACTCGCCCTCTCGCCTCCACAACCTGCCGACGGCGGGCGTCGCATAAGCCATGACGCCTGCCGTCGCTTGCGGCTGTACCATTCAGATGCTTGGCGCGAACTCCCGACCCCTGAAACCACGGCAGCTTTTCGGCGCGTAAGTCCGGTGCAAAATGATGGGCCTGCCGCCGGTCACCACCGGGACCGGCGGCACACCAGAGAGCTTCACAGGGGCGTGCCTGCAATCAGCCGGGGCAGGTGTCCGACCATGCCCATGGCGTGGCGCATGAAGAAGCCCTTCAGGGCCGGCATCCGGTTGACCGCACCCAGTCCCAACTGGCGGGCGACGCGGAGCGGCGGCAGGTCGTTGGAAAACAGGTGGACCAGCGAGTCGCAGACTCCGGCGAGCAACAGGGTGTCGAACCGGCGCCACCGCTGGTACCGCGAGAGCACGTCCTCCGCGCCCACGTCGAGACCGACCCGGTACTGATCGACCACCACCTCGGCCAGCGCCGCCACGTCGCGCAGGCTGAGATTCAGGCCCTGGCCGGCGATGGGGTGGATGGCGTGGATGGTCTCTCCGATCAGGGCCAGCCGGCGGTCGATCATCCGGTCGGCCAGCATGATCGACAGCGGATAGGCGGCGCGACCGGAGACCAGATGGACCTTGCCCAGAAACTCCCCGACCCGGCGCTGGAGTTCGGCGGTAAAGGCGTCGTCGGGCAGCTTGGCGTAAAGTTTGGCCCGGTCCGCCCGCTCGCTCCACACGATGGACGAGCGGTTGCCGGTCAGCGGCAGCACCGCGAACGGCCCGCCGGGGGTGAACGACTCCACGGCCAGACCGTTGTGCGGGTACTCGTGCCCGATGTTGCAGATCAACGCCGTCTGGTCATAGGCGCGGCGTCGCAGGGCGATCCCGGCGCTCTCCCGGGCGATGGAACCGCGACCATCGGCCCCCACCACCAGCCGCGCCCCGATCCGTCGCCCGTCGGTCAGCACCACCCGGGCGCCGAGGGCGCCACGCTCGATGCTGCGCACGGCCGCCGGCGCCAGATGGGTGACGGCCTCCAGCTCGGCGGTGCGGCGAAACAGCCCGGCCCGAATCACGGCGTTGTCGAGGACATAACCGAGCGGTTCCGGTCCGATGGCCCGGTGGTCATAGTGAACGTAAAGCGGCGAGCCCCGCTCCACCACCCGGATGTCATTGATCGGCTGGGCATCTCCGGCCAGAATGGGCCAAACTCCGGCCCCCGCCAGCACCTGTTTGGCGCAGTGCGCCAGCGCCGTGGTGCGCAGGTCGAAACCCTCGACCGACTGCGCCTCGGGGGTGTCGCGGTCGACGCACAGCGTCGGCACCCCGGCGGTGCCAAGCGCACAGGCCAGGCTCAGGCCGGCCAAACCGCCGCCCACCACCACCACCTCGGTCGAAAGGTCCGTCGAAAGATCGGTCGACGGGGCATCGGTGGATTTGTGAAGCTCCGAGTCGCTGCTGGTGTTCGCCATGATCCAACGTCCGTCCTTGTTCAGCGCCGTTCGGCGCATCGCAGTCTCCGCCACCAGACAATCGCCGCGTCGGGGTCCGGTTGTCCAGCCCCGTCGATGCCGGGGTCACCGTCACCCGATCGCGCCCGCCGCCCCCGGAAGAAAAGCATTGGTAACCTTTCGACGCTATTTTCCGACGCTATTGCTGTGGCGCACCATGGGATCGGTCGTTTCCCTGTCCGGCCGCCGGTGATATAGCATCCTTCGGTCGTCGAACCCACCGTCACGAGGTCACCTCCGGCCCGGCTGTCACTGTTGCGATCCGGGTCGGATGTCGTCGGTCTGTCGCAACCTTTCCAACCAGTATGGTCAACACGGGACTTTAGAGGTCGAACATGAAATTGATCATGGCCATCATCAAGCCGTTCAAGCTCGACGAAGTGCGCGAAGCTCTGACGGAGCTGGGCATTCAGGGCCTGACGGTCAGTGAGGTCAAGGGCTTCGGACGGCAGAAAGGCCAGACCGAAATCTATCGCGGCGAAGAGTACTCGGTAAGCTTCCTGCCCAAGGTCAAGATCGAAGTGGCGGTCGCCGATCAGGTCTACGAGCAGGCGGTGGATGCGATCCAAAAGGCGGCCACCACCGGCCGCATCGGCGACGGCAAGATTTTCGTGATGGAGATCGTCCAGGCGGTCCGTATCCGCACCGGCGAATCCAATGTCGACGCTCTGTGAGTGACCGGGGCTGGGGGAGCCGCGCTCCCCCAGCCCCCCTTGCCACGGGACCGATGGCCCTCCGGCACCCGGGACCTTCTTTCGGTCCCCCGGGCCGGGGCAGTGCCTGGCCCCGGTCTGCCCTATCCCAGTGTTGCACGCCGTGACGTCCGGGGTTAAGATCGTTTCCGTTTTGTACGGAAGGATGGACCTGTGGCATGACGGCTTGTGGCCCCGGCAATGACCGGTTGGACCGGCTGAGCGATTATCCCTTCACCCGGCTGAGCCGGTTGCTGGCCGACCTTTCCCCCCCGGCAGGTCTGGCGCCGCTGCTTTTGTCGCTGGGCGAGCCCCAGCACCCGCCGCCGGCCCTGATCGGCGAGGTGCTGGCCGCCAACGCCCATCTCTGGGGCAGGTATCCGCCGGTCAACGGCACCGCTGACTTCCGGGCCGCGGCCGGCGCCTGGCTGGAGCGTCGCTACCGGCTGCCCCCCGGCCGCCTGGACCCGGAGGTCTCGGTGCTGCCGGTGGCCGGCAGCCGCGAGGCGCTGTTTCTGACCGCCTTGCTGGCCGTCCCGGAGCGCAGGTCCGGCCGGACGCCGGCGGTGCTGCTGCCCAATCCCTTTTATGCCGTCTATGAGGGCGCCGGACTGCTGGCCGGGGGCGAACCGGTGTTCCTCGCCGCAACCCGGGAGACCGGCTTCCTGCCCGACCTGGACACGCTGCCGCCGGCCCTGCTGGAGCGCACCGCCCTGTTTTACCTGTGCTCGCCGGGAAATCCGCAGGGCGCCGCGGCCGATGCCGGCTACCTCGCCCGGGCTCTCCGGCTGGCCCGCCACTGGGGCTTCGTGCTGGCGGTGGACGAGTGCTATGCTGAGATCTACACCGGCACGCCGCCGGTGGGCGCGCTTCAGGTCGCGGCCACCCTGGGCCGCGGTGCGTCTTCACCTTGGGAGAACCTCCTGGTCTTCCACTCGCTGTCCAAACGGTCCAGTGCCGCCGGCCTTCGCTCGGGCTTCGTGGCCGGTGACCCGGAATTGATCGGGCGCTTTGCCCGGCTGCGCGCTTACAGCAATGCCGGAACGCCGCTGCCGGTCGCCGCCGCCGCCGCCGCACTCTGGCGCGACGAAGCCCATGTGGAGGCCAACCGGGCGCTCTACCGCGCCAAGTTCGATGCCGCCGCCGCAGGGCTCGGGGATCGCTTCGGCTTCTACCGGCCCGATGGCGGCTTTTTTCTCTGGCTTGAGGTCGGCTGCGGCGAACGGGCCTGCCGTCGGCTGTGGGCCGAAGCCGCGGTAAAGGTACTGCCCGGCGCCTATTTCGCCTGCACCGACGCCGACGGCCGCAATCCCGGCGCCGCCTATATCCGGGTGGCGCTGGTCCACGATGCCGCGGTGGTGGCCGAGGCCGCCAGCCGGATTATCGCCGTTTTGTGATCGCCCGGATGCCGTTCCGATTCTGCAACAGGTTGACCGCCGGCCCATGGCTCTGACAATGCCACGATCTCACGACAGCGGGCAGTCTCCGCAAACCGCCGCCGGCACCCGCCGGCCGGGCGGCCCGCCCCGCCCGAACAGCCGGAGAGAGCGGGCCCGACTGCTGTCCCTGGCCTTCGTCAACCTGCTGAAACAGCGATTCGCCGAACTGACCGGCCTGTCGCTGATCCTGGCCGGCGGCCTGCTGGGGGCGGCGCTCGCCTCGTACTATCCCGGCGATTCCTCCTGGGACACCGTCAAGGGCACCCATGCCGCCGGGAAGCTGTACAACCTGCTGGGCCTGCCCGGGGCCTGGGCCGCCGACCTGACCCTGCAATGGGTCGGCCTCGCCGGCTATTTGGGAGTCGTCGCGTTGACGGTCTGGGGCATTCGCGTGACCCTGCTGTTCAGCCTGCCGCGCTGGCCGTGGCGGCTGTTTCTCCTGTTTCTGGCCGCCACCTTCGCCGCCGTGGTGTTCGAGGCGCTGCCGCCGCCGGCGGCGCCCGGTCTTGCTCTGGATCATCCCGGCGGCAGCATCGGCTGGGTGGTCAACCGACACCTTGACGGGGCCGGAGCGGCCGGGGTGCTGTTGGGGGCGACGGTCTCGGGCCTCCTTTCCCTGCTGTTTTTCGTCAGCGCCCTCGGCCTGCCGGTGGCGCGGTATTTGCGGGTACTGGCATTGCTCCGCACCCTGATTCGCGGTCTTTCCGGCGCGGTGCCGGCCGTGGTCGGATTGATCGGCGGTCGCCGCCGTGCCACGGCCGGCGATGCCGGAACGGAACGACCCCGCGACGCCACCGGTCGCGACCGACCGCCGGGGCCGGCCACGGCCGCCGCCGGTGCTTCCCGGGCCGCCCCCCGATTCGACGATCCGAATCCGGGCGCCGGGAACGCGCCGGCGGACGATGAGGGCGGTGCCGCGGCGATCCCGCGCCGAACGTCCGCCGCGCGGTTGGAACTGCCCGAGAACCTGTCCACCGAGGGCATGGTTTACGAACTGCCGCCGCTGGAGTTGCTGCGACCACCGCCCCAGGACAACCGTGCCAGCCAGCAGAGCGAAACGGACATGCGCCGTCACGCCGACGACCTGACCAGCGTGCTGTCCGATTTCGGGGTGCGCGGCTCCATTCAGTCGTTCCGGCCGGGACCGGTGGTCACCCTTTACGAGTTGGAGCCCGCCCCCGGGACCAAGTCATCGCGGGTGATCGGGCTGGCCGACGATATCGCCCGCTCGATGAGCGCGGTTTCGGTCCGGGTCGCGGTGGTCCCCGGGCGCAACGTGATCGGCGTCGAACTGCCCAATCTCAAGCGGGAAATCGTCTGGTTGCGCGAATTGCTGGAAACCGACGCCTACAACCACACCAACGCCCGGCTGGCGCTGGTGCTGGGCAAGGATATCGGCGGCATGCCGGTGATCACGGATCTGGCCCGAATGCCCCATCTGCTGATTGCCGGGACCACCGGATCCGGCAAGTCGGTGGGCATCAACACCATGATCCTGTCCTTGCTCTACCGGATGCCGCCCGAAACCTGCAAATTCATCATGGTCGATCCAAAAATGCTCGAATTATCGGTCTATGACGGCATCCCTCACCTGTTGGCGCCGGTGGTCACCGACCCCAAGCGCGCGGTGGTGGCGCTCAAATGGACCGTGCGCGAGATGGAGGACCGATACCGGGCCATGTCCAAACTGGGCGTGCGCAACATCGAAGGCTACAACGACCGCCTGCGCGAGGCCCGGGAAAACAGCGCCTCCCTCAGCCGGCGGGTCCAGGTCGGCTTCGATCCCGACACCGGCAAGCCACTGTTCGAGGAGCAGCCGCTCGACCTGACCGAACTACCCTACATCGTGGTGGTGGTGGACGAGATGGCCGACCTGATGCTGGTGGCCGGCAAAGACATCGAGGCCGCGATCCAGCGGCTGGCCCAGATGGCCCGGGCCGCCGGCATTCATCTGATCATGGCCACCCAACGGCCCTCGGTGGACGTGATCACCGGCACCATCAAGGCCAACTTCCCGACCCGGATCAGTTTTCAGGTGACGTCCAAGATCGACAGCCGGACCATCCTGGGCGAACAGGGCGCCGAGCAGCTCCTGGGCCAGGGTGACATGCTGTATATGGCCGGTGGCGGCCGGATCACCCGGGTTCATGGCCCGTTCGTCTCCGACGAGGAGGTGGAGCGGGTGGTCGGCTGCCTCAAGGCCCAGGGCGAACCCTCGTATATCGACGCCGTCACCGAGGATGCCGAGGACGGCGGTGACGAGGAGCGGTCGGGCAGTGGTGGCCCCGCCGCCGGGAACGCCGCCGCCACGGCCGCCGCCGGAGACGACCTGTACGACAAGGCGGTGGCCCTGGTCTGCCGGGAGCGCAAGGCGTCGACCAGTTTCGTGCAACGCTACCTGCGGATCGGTTACAATAGCGCCGCACGTCTGATCGAACGGATGGAGCAGGAGGGCGTGATCAGCAAGGCCAACCATGCCGGCAAGCGTGAGGTGCTGGCCCCGCCGCTCCGCGACGACGACGGACCGTGAGGCCACCCGCTCCCCCCAGGATCCGCAGCAGGAAAGCAGCCCCCCAATGGTCAACACCTTTCGCCGTTTTGCTCTGGTCGTGATCGCCCTGTGCCTGGTCGCCGGCACGGTTCCCGCCGCCTACGGAGATGCGACGCCCGCCAAGCTGTCGGCCAGCGACCAGGCGGATCTGACCCGGGTCGAACACTATCTCAATGAAATCAAGACACTCCAGGCCCGTTTCCTCCAGACCGCGGACAAGGGAACCCAGACCGCCGGGACCTTCACCATGTGGCGGCCCGGGCGGATGCGGCTGGTCTACGACCCGCCGGTCAAGGACTTCATCGTCGCCGACGGCTGGTTCGTGTTCTATTGGGACTCCGACCTCCAACAGCAGTCGAGCCAGCCTCTGGGCGCCAGCCTCGCCGATTTCTTCCTGCGTCCGCAAATCGACCTGCGGGGCGACGTCACCGTCACCCGCGTCGTTCACCAGTTCGGCGTTATCGAAGTCAGTCTGGTCGAGACCGCCGACCCCGGCAAAGGCGAACTGACCCTGGTCTTCGACGACAAACCGTTGCAACTGCGCAAATGGCGGGTGCTTGACGCCCAGCACCTGACCACCACCGTTGCGCTCTCGGACATCCGCACCGGCATCCCGGTGAACGAAGACATGTTCCTGTTCCGGGATCCGACGGCGGCCAAGCATCACTGATTGGGGTGACGTCATGGGTTCAAAGGGCCGNNCCCTTTCATTTCAACGACTCATCGGTGGCCGCGCTTTTTATCGGTTGCCGCGCCGGCAATCGCCGATTTAAGTCGCCGACACAGGGTCTCCAGGACCTGGAGGCGGGCGTAACGCTTGCTGTTGGCCGGAACCAGCGTCCAGGGGGCGGCGCTGGTACTGGTCCGTTCGATCATGTCGTTGACCGCGACCTCGTAGGCATCCCATTTGTCGCGGTTGCGCCAGTCCTCGTCGGTCAGCTTCC
>PLTC01000300.1 GCA_003165295.1 Rhodospirillales bacterium
ATGGTGCGTCGTCTCGCAAGGGTTGCGACCTAGAAATAATCTTTCCGGACAGACTCTAAACCGGCCAGACCAGCGGCGCGTCGATCCGCTGGCCGCGGCGTAGGCGGTGGCGGACGTCCATCAGGCTCCGGTCGATCCGCTCAAGAACGGCGAGGTTGGCTTTCTCTGCGGCGCCGGTTTCGATGATCTCGACCACCGCGCCGTTGCCGATGACGATCCGGCGACGGCCCATCAGCGCCAGCACCGGGTCATGGGTGGAAATCAGCACGATTTTTTCCTGGGAGATCAGCAGGTCCAGCGACTTTTTGCGGTCGATGCCGGCGTTTTCGATCTCGTCGATCAGGACCACCGGCGACGCGGACAGCAGCGCGGTGTCGGCGATCATCAGCGCCCGGGTCTGGCCGCCGCTCAACTGGGTCAGCGAAACCTCGGCGGCAAAGCTTTCCCCGGCCAGATCGTTGGCGCAGGCGATGACGTCGCGGACCACCGCGTCGCGGTTGGTCACCATCCGGCAATCGGCGTGCATGGCCACGAACTCGCCGACCGACAGGTCAACCACGAAATTCATGTTCTGGGACAACTGGGCGATCAGTTTGCGACCGGAGGCAAAGCGCCAGCCGGGATCCGGCGGCGCGTCATTGACCAGAATCCGGCGGCCGGTCGGGGTGTCGCCCTGGGCCAGGCATTCGATGTCGGCCAGCAGACGGCTCTTGCCCGAACCGGTGGGGCCGACGATGCACAACACGTCGCCGGCATGCAGGGTCAGGTCCAGCGATTCCGGCCGTCCGCTCTTGTCGCGCCCGCCCTGGATGGTCAGGGAGCGCACCGGCCGTTCGGGCGCCCGCCGCAACGCCTCGACCTGTCGGGCCAGGGCTTCGACATGGGCCAGCACCTGCTCGCGATCCATGCCGATGTCGGACAGGCGGTCGTCGCCGAGGCTGGACAGCCAGGCCTCCAGCGTCCGCTCCGGCTTGGCCCCGGCGGCATCGGTCGAGATCAGGAAGTCGGTGATCGCCGGGTGCCAGCCGGCCAGTTCGGCGATGGTCAGCGACAGAATCCGCGTCCTCATGCCGGCAGATCCCCGAATTTCATTTTGCGGACATTGCCGCGTTGATGGTCGCGGCCGATCACGGTTTCCCCGATGCAGTAGGGACAGACCGAGGACGGCATGGGAAAGCGCAGCCGCCGGCCCTCCAGGGTTCCGACCGGCGGCGCCTCGCGGATATGGAAGCTCAACTCGGCGGCACCCTGGCCGGTGATGCCGTTGAAGAACAGGATCATCGCCTGCGGATTGGCCAGGCGGACGTTGAAGGCGAACACCTCGCGCTCGGCCTGGGAGACGATGTCGCCCTTGGTGATCACCGCCACGTCGGCCAGTTTGAGCATGGGGCCGATCTTGCGCGGGGTGTGAATCCCGGAAAGGGTGTCGACAACGCACACCGCCAGCACACCCTGAATATGGGGCGAGCAGCGATTGCACAATCCCGCACTTTCGGCAATCAGGATGTCGATTCCGGCCTGCTGTCCCCAGCCGAGGCAGTCGTCGATGTTGCTGACGAAGAAGTGGTCGGGGCAGATGCTGCCCGACAGGCCGACCACCACCGGCAGTCCGGCGCGCCGGTAGACCTCGTCGTCCGAGGTCGACAGGGCGTCGAACTTGACGATGCCGGGGCGCAGCCCTTGACTGCTCAGGGTCCTGGCGGTCTTGACGATGACCGAGGTCTTGCCGACCGAGGGCGGGCCGGCGACGGTGATTACGCGCACAGGCGGGGCTCCTCGTCGGTAAATGTCTGGCGAACCGCCGCAATCAGCTTTGCGGTGGCCGGATGGCGCACGAAGTCCCAGCCCAGCCACCTGAAGCGGGCGCCGGCCGGCAGCGCCGGGGCCTGCTCGGGACAGAGTGCCGGATAGCGGTTGTCGTTGAGGAGGCGTCCCAGGTCCGGGCCGTGGAAATGGCGGATCAGGACATCGAGCGGTGTGAGATGCGTCGTTTTCACGGTCAGCCACAACGGATAAGCCAGGGCGCCGTCTTCGGGCCATACCACCTCGGTTTCGGAGCGACGGGGGCAAAGGGCGGCCAGCGACCACGGCACCACATAGATGCCGCCCGGCGAGCCATCGGTTCCGGCCAGACGGGGCATCTGAGCCGAGTGCAGCAAGGCCGGCACGTTGCGGACCAACCGGGCCAGCCCGTCCAGGCCGAACTCCTTTGCCATGCTCAGCAGAAAGAAGGTGTTGATCTGGCGGTGACGGCCCTCGTCCTTCCGGCGCCAGCCGCTGAAGACCACCTGATCGCGGTAGAGCGGGTCCATCAGTTCCGCCCACCGGCGCGGTGCCGGCAGGCCGTTGAGGCGGCGGTGGTCAATCAGCAGCACGAAGGGCGCCACCGCGAACACGCCGATGAGCCCCTCGGGGTCCACCAGTCCGGCCTCGGCGAAGGCCGGGGCGACACCCTGGGGCTGGCAGCCGGAAAAGGCGCCACCCACCATATGATGCTGGTAAAAGCGTCGGTTGAAAGCGTTGCCGTGCTCGGACGACACCAGCATGTTGGGATAGTCGTCGAGGGCGCGGATGAACCGCAGCCGCTCGAACGGCGTGTGCCCGCCCTGGCCCATGGGGAAGCAGCATTTCAGCGGCAGGCCGGTCCCGGTGCGGTGGCGCGCCACCAGATCGGCGATGCCGTCGCGGACGCAATGGCGCAGCGGCACCGGAACCGTGCCGAGCAGGTCCCAGCCCCGCGGTGCGCCGCGTTGGGCGGCGGCGTCGCCGAACGGGCGGTTTGCCGGTTCGTTCGGTGGCACGAGATCAAGGACGATCCTCGACCTGGCGGTGATGACTCCCATGGGCGGGCCTCCCGGCTGGCGTTTGGCTGGCGGTACATGACACGGGGGGGCTTTACCCCTCGCCCCCTTCAACGTGAGTCCAGGGTTTCAAGGGCCACCGCCCTTGGTGGGTCCAGGGCAACGCCCTGGTCGGGGGCAAGGGGCGAAGCCCCCCCGTTGTCGGCCGCCTGAGCTTCCTCTCAGCAAAAGACGCGCCAAAGACCCGGCGCGGCGTCCAGCAACGGCCTCGGCGTCGAAATCGTACCGGCATGTACAAAGTCCCGGCGCCGATGTCCGTTCCGGTGCGATCGCTCCCCCGGCCCCCGCCGGCTTCCGGCACCGGCGGGTCTGGCCCGCGCTTTGCTTGGCCGCGACCACTCCCTTCCCCGACCCGTGGCGGACATGATCGGCAGAAATCGAAGACTCGAGGTGGACCAGGACCGTATCGCCAGCCCGATGCGCGCATCGGTGGGCGTGTTCGAGCCGGTTCAGGCGCCGTGGATCCGCCCCGGCGTGGTGGTCCACGATCCGGCGGAGCCCATCGACGGCCTGCTGGCGGAATTTGCCCTGGGCTTGCGCGGCCGGGGCTTCAATGTCGCGGGCTATGTCCAGCGCAACAACCGGGGCTGCGCCGACAAGGGCCAGGGCTGCGCCCCGCGCATCGAGTATTTCGACCTCAGCACCTCCGCCACCCTGTCGGTGGAACAGGGTGCGGCCATCCGGTATCTGCGGCAGGCCATGCGCGAGGATGCCGATCTGCTGGTGATCAGCCGCTTTGCCGCCTGCCTGGAGGCCACCGAAAGCGTCAGGACGCCGATCGGGGCCGACAGTTCCCAGGGCATGCCGCTGCTGACCTCAATCGCCGGCCAGTGCATCCATAAGTGGCACAGTTATGTTCGTCAGGACGGCGCCATGATCTCGCCCGACCTTGCCTCGCTGTGGTCGTGGTGGGGGCCGGAGCGGCTGTACCGGGATCTCGCCCTGGGCGTTGCCGAACACGAGGTGTGCCAGATCGCCTGTGGCCAGCGCTGGATCATGGTCGAAGGACCCTACGGCACCGGGCTGGCCTATCTGCCCCGGCATCCCCGCGATCTGCTGCCCCGGCTGCCCGGTTATGCCGGCCAGAGTCTGCGCAGCCTCGCCGGGCTGTCGCGGTCCTGGGACCCGCTGGAGACCGCGCTCGGCATCGCCGCCATCAATGCCCACTACAACCGTTACGATCTGGACGGTGCTTCCGGCAATGGCGTCAAGACCTTTCGCAAGGTCGCGGGGCGGGTGGTGGTGATCGGCGCCTTTCCCGGGATCGACGGCATCCTGCCCAACTGCGCGGTGATCGAGACCGACCCCCGGCCGGGGGAGTTTCCCACCGTGGCCATGGACACCCTGCTGCCGGGCTGCGGCGCCGCCATCGTCAATGCCTCGGCCCTGATCAACCGCAGCCTGCCGCGCATTCTCCGGCTTGCCCGCAATGGCCGTGTTGCCCTGATCGGTCCGGCGACGCCGATGACGCCGCGGCTGCACGACTACGGGATCGAGGTGCTGGGTGGTCTGGTGGTGGACAACCCCACCGGTCTGGCCTCGGCCATCCGGGCCGGCGCCTTGCCCCGGGAGTTCGGGCGGTTCGGACGCTTCGTCCACCGCACCCGCAGCCGCCTTGCCGATCAGGAGATGTAGGTAATATAGATCGACCTGTACACCGCACGAGAACACTACATTATCAGGCTGGCCGCACCATTTCGGGGAAATGATGGGCGGTGGCTTGTGCGCGCGCGGATTCCATGCGCGAGTTTGTTGAACAGTGCGCGAGTTTGTTGAACAGTCGGGAATTTGTTGAACAGTCGGGAATATCCGGCGCTCGATGGTTTTTTTATTGACCGGTCCGGGCCGGTGGGGAATAGTCCTCCCCGCCGGGGCGGTGACAGCCCGCCATCGGTACCAGGCACCGCGAGTCCCTCCGGCTTCCAACCGGAGATTGGCGATCAGCGGTGTCCGACACGGCCTGAGCCGGTTCTGAACTCGTTGCCCCTGGTTGACGTCGTCTTGACGTGTGCCCGGAGCCGATGGAGGCCGGTATGCCGTTTCCCGTTGCATCTTCCCCGCCCGCCGCCGTCAGGGTGGAGCGGCTGACCGTCCGGCGCGGCGCCCGGGAGGTTCTGCGCGAGGTGTCGCTGGCCTTTGCCGGGGGCAGCATTACCGCCGTGGTCGGTCCCTCGGGGGTCGGCAAGACCACCCTGATCGGGGTCCTGAACGGGCTGTTGCGGCCGTCGGCCGGAACGGTTTCGATGGCCGGTGCCGGCCGTCTGGACGATGCCGGCGCCCTGCGCGAGGCGCGCCGCCGCACGGCGACGGTGTTTCAGGACCATGCCCTGATCGACCGGTTGCCGGCCATCGACAACGTGCTGCTGGGGCTGGCCGACTGCCGCCATCCGCTGTCGCCGCTGCCGTGGCCGCGCGTCCTGCGCGAACGGGCGGCGCGGGCCTTGGACGAGGTTGGCCTGCTCGGCCGGGCCACCACCCGCACCGACCGGCTTTCGGGCGGCGAGCGCCAGCGGGTGGGCATCGCCCGGGCGTTGGTCCGGCGTCCGCGCCTGCTGCTGGGCGACGAACCCTTCGCCTCGGTGGATCCGGCGCTGGCCCGGCAACTGGCCGAAGAGTTCCGCCGGCTGGTGGCGCAGGGCGGCCTCACCGTGATCCTGGTGCTCCATCAACTCCAGATGGCCCGGACGCTTGCCGACCGCATCGTCGGCCTGACCGATGGCCGGGTTGCCTTCGACGGCCCCGCCGCCGCGTTCGACGACGTCGCCGAACGCCGCATCTTTCCCGCCCCTGCCGTGTCCGGCGGGCAGGGCGTCTCTGCGTGTTAAAGGGTCTGCTTGCTAAAGGAAAGGAACTCCCATGCACCGTCATTTGAAACGCTTTGTTCTGGCCGTCGCCCTGCTGGCCTGCGGCCTCATGCTTCAGGTCACCGCGGCGGCGGCCCAGAGCCGGCCGTCGAAGCTGGTGGTCGGGCTGCTGCCGGGCGAATCCGCGCCCACCGTCATGCGGCTGAACGAGCCGTTGCGGGCCTATCTGGAACAGCGGCTGGGTCTGCCGGTGGAACTGGTGGTCGGCGCCAACTATGCCGCCACCGGCGAGGCGCTGCGTTTCGGCCGGCTTGACATCGCCTATCTGGGGCCGGTGACCTACATCCTGCGCTCGCGCAGCGCCAGGCTGGAGCCCTTTGCCAGACCCTCCCACCAGGGGGTGGGACCGACCTTTCAGGCGGCGATCATCGTTCCCGCCGACAGCCCGGCCCGGACCCTGGCCGACCTCAAGGGCGGCGAGGTGGCGTTCGGCGATCCGGCCTCGACCTCGGGCACCTGGGTTCCGCGCTACCAGTTGCTCGAAGCAGGTCTGATCTCGGGACGCGACTACACCTTGCGGGTTCTGGGCGCCCATGACGCGGTGGCGCTGGCCGTCTCGAACCACAAGGTTGCCGCCGGCGGCCTGTCGCTGCCGATTTACGAACGCCTGCTCCAGGAAGGCAAGATCGACCCCAAATCGGTGCGGGTGCTGGCGGCGTCGCCCGCCATTCCGGAATACATGTGGACCTTCCGCGACGGGCTGGACCCGGCGTTCAAGGAGGAAATCCGTGAAGCGTTCATCCACGTCAGCGATCCCGGGACGCTGAAGGTGTTTCGTGCCGAGGCGTTCATCCCCTGCGTCGATTCCGACGTGGACCGGGTGCGGAACTGGATCGAGGCCATCGGCCGCGCCAACCCGGATGCGGTTCCGGGGCCGTGAACCCGGACCGGTTTCCGTCCAAAGACGCGGAACTGGCGGCCGTCCTGGCGGACGGCCGCCGCCGCACCCTGAACGGCGTCGTGACCCTGGCCGTCCTGGCGGCGGTGATTGCCGGGGCCTTCGCCTATTCCGGGGCGTTTGACATGGCACGCTATGGCGGTGCCGTGACGACGATTCTGACCCTGGCCGGC
Source organism: Rhodospirillales bacterium (assembly GCA_003165295.1). Taxonomy (GTDB): domain Bacteria; phylum Pseudomonadota; class Alphaproteobacteria; order Azospirillales; family Azospirillaceae; genus BOG-933. The sequence continues at coordinate 6,797 of PLTC01000300.1, forward strand.
GACTCTTTTCCCCCGGATTTCAGCCGCTGGCCGCTTTGGGGCCGTCCGTTGCTGGAAACCCTGGCCATGAGCATCGCCGGGACGGTGCTGGCCTGCCTTGCCGCCCTGCCGCTTGGCATTCTGGCGGCGCGCACCATCGGGCCGGCGTGGTGCGGCGCGCCGGTCCGCATGCTGCTGAACACCCTGCGCTCGATTCCCGGGCTGGTCTGGGGCGTAATGTTTGTGGCCGCGGTCGGCTTCGGGCCGCTGCCCGGGGTCTTCGCGCTGGCCTGTCATTCCACCGGCATGCTCGGCAAATTCTACGCCGAAATCCTGGAACATGTGGATCCCGGCCCCGGCAACGCCCTGCGCAGCCATGGGGTGTCGCGGCTGGGGGTGCTGCGCTTCAGCGTGCTGCCGCAGATTCTGCCCCGGCTGGTGGATGTCACGCTCTATCGCTGGGAACACAATGTTCGCGCCGCGACGGTGCTCGGCGTGGTCGGGGCCGGAGGGCTCGGGCTGGAAATCATCACGGCGTTTCATCTGTTCGAGTATCGCGAGGCGTTGGCGCTGATTCTGGTCCTGCTCGGGCTGGTCACGGGAATCACCATCGTCGGGGCCCGGATTCGCGCGCGCTTTCTCAGTCAGGAGTGAGGATGCCCATGGCTCCGGTGGTTCGCCCGGCCGCCCCCGACGACGCGGCGGAGATCGTCGCGCTGATCCGGCGGCTGGCCGCTTTCGAGGGTGGGGCCGATGCGGTTGCGCTGACCGAGGAGACTGTGCGTCGCGACGGCTTCGGCCCCCGACGCCGCTTCGAGGTGCTGTTGGCCGAAGACGGCGGTAACGTTCGTGGCGGGGTGGTGCTGCTCCAGAGCTATTCGAGCTGGGCGGGCGCGCCGACCCTGATCGTCCATGACCTGTATGTGGACGAGGCGGCACGCGGTCACGGCATTGGCCGGGCGCTGTTGGCCGCTGCCGCCGGTCTGGCGCGGGCGCGCGGCTGCTGTCGCCTGGATGTCAATGTCCTGTCGTGGAACCGGGCGGCCCGACGGTTCTATGAGGGCCTGGGCTTCGTGTCCCTGGTGGAATGGCAGCCCTACCGCCTCGACGGCGAGGGCCTGCGGCGATTCGACCCCCTCCAGGAGCGGGACGCCCTCCGACCCACATAACGTCTTGGGTTCCAGGGGCCATTGGCCTTTGGTGGGTCCAGGGCCGTCACGGTCACGGGTCGGGGGTTGGCCGGGCCAAAATGCCCCCACCCGGGATGCCGGCAACAGGCAACGGGCCGGCAATTTCTGCCGGCCCGTGCCAGGGCGTGGTGGTTGGGGTGGCGGTTAGAAGGGCAGCAGGATGTCGAGCAGTTCCTGACCGTAGCGCGGGGTCTGCACGTCGCTGACGGTGCCCTGGCCGCCGTAGGAGATGCGGGCTTCGGCGATCTTCTCGTAGCTGATCTGGTTGGTCGAATCGATGTCCTCGGGGCGGACGATGCCGGTGATGGTGAGTTCCCGCATCTCGGCGTTGACCTTGACCTGCTGCTTGCCTTCGATCACCAGATTGCCGTTGGGCAGGGTCTGGATCACCACCGCCGCCAGCTTGAGGTTGATGGTCTCGTTCCGGGCGATGGCGCCGGCATTGTTAACCTGGCTGCTGCTGGAGGTGCTGGCCAGAGCACTGGGGTTGGCGGCGCCCAGGGTGGCGGCAAAGGCACCGGCACCGATGTAGTTGGCGAGGTTGGGCAGGCCAATGCTCTCGCCGTTGGGGTTGGACGAGGTGCCGCGGGTGCGGGCCAGCGTGCTGTTCACCGTGGCGTTGTCGGCAATCGACACCGTGACGGTCAGCAGGTCGCCGACCTGGGCCGCCCGCTGGTCCTTGAAGAAGGCCCGCGCGCCATTGCGCCACAAGGAGTTGGGGTTGCGCTGGGACGGTTGCGGGGTGGGCATCGGCATGCTCACCGGCTTGTATCCGGGTTGCGCCTGCGGGTCCTTGATCGCGGTAAGAGAGGGGCCGTCGCCGACATTGGACAACCGGTCAAAGGTGTTGCAGGCGGGCAGGGCCAGGACCAGGGCGCCGAGGGCGGCGGCATTGATGGCACGGCGGGCGGCGGCGCGACGGGAGGTGGAGGGGATGTTCATGGCAGAGTCCTCAGTTCATCACGGCGCCGGGGACGGTCACGGCGACCTGGTTTGAGCCGACGACGGTGGCGTCGACGATTCGGTTGCTTTCGATATTCTGGACCCGGATGACCTCACCCTTGGCGCCATCCTGGACCGCTTTGCCCTGGGTCGAGAGCACCATGTTGGAGGTCTGGAGGACCATGGTCACCAACTGACCCTTGGTCACCAACCGCAGCGGCACCACGTCGTAGAGGAAAATCGGGGCATTGACCGGCAGGCTGCGGCGGGGCGTCCGGTTGACCAGATCGGTCTCGCTGGCGGCGATGTTGCCCACCAACTGGCTGGCGCTGATCTCGACCCAGCCGATATCGGCATGGCTGATGACTTCTCCCGGGTTGACCCGGCGCACCAGAACCGGCATTTCGACCATCAGGGTGGCATGACCGGCCACCGTCACCCGCTGGGGTGCGGAACCGCCGGCGCCGATCACCAGTTCGGCATTGAAGTGGTTCATGATCTGATTGTAATAAAGGCTGTCCACGGTCACGGTATCCGGCTGATTGCTCGCCACCACCACCCGCAGCGTCGGGTTTTCGAAGTCCACCTGAAGCCGGCCGCCGACCGCGCGATGGTTGAGCGCCTCGATCACCGGGCCGCGCAGCTCCTCGATTCCGACGGTGCGGCTGGTGCGGGTCACGATCACCCGGGCGTCGGCGCCACCGGGCTGCCAGTCCACATGGTAGGATTGGGCCAGCCGTTGCAGGAACTCGGCGTCGAACACCGTCTGTCGGCCGGGGGCCGGGGCCGGGGCGATCTGGCGGTCGGGCTGATCGGTCACGCCGTCGAACAGGTCGCCGAGCCGGATCTGATCGTCGGTGACGGTGACCATAGGGCGCAACTGGGCGGCGTCGGCGGCGAAGGCCGAGAACGAGAGCGCGGCACCGAGGCCAAGGGTGATGATCGGCTTCATGGCTTACCTCTTCTTTACTGCATCTGGCCCTACTGCATCTGGCCGACGGTCTGCATCATTTCGTCGGTGGTCTTGATCACCTTGGAATTCATTTCGTAGGCGCGTTGGGCCGTGATCAGATTGGTGATTTCCTGGACGACGTTGACGTTCGAGGTTTCCAGCGAGCCCTGGACCAGCGAGCCGAAGCCCTGGACTCCGGGATTGCCGGTCACTGCGGTTCCCGAGGCCGGGGTTTCCAGGAACAGGTTGTCGCCGGTGGCCTCGAGGCCGGCGTCGTTGGGAAAGGCGGCCAGGGTGATCTGGCCCACGATCGCCGGCGTGACGGTGCCGGCGATCTTGGCCTGGACCTGCCCGGTGGCGCTGACCGTGATGCTTTGGACGTTGGGCGGAATGGTGATGGCGGGATTGAGCGCGTAACCGTTGCTGGTCACGATCTGGCCCTGGGGGTTGAGGGAAAAGGTGCCGTCGCGGGTGTAGGCGGTCTCGCCGGTGGGCAACTGAATCTGAAAGAAGCCGTTGCCGTTGACCGCAAGATCGAGCTGGTTCTCGGTGACGGTCAGGTTGCCCTGGGACATGATCCGATAGACCGACGAGGTCCTGACGCCGGCGCCGATCTGCACCCCCGACGGCACGATGGTTCCGGCGTCGGACGAGGTCGAGCCGACCCGTCGCATGTTCTGGTACAACAGATCCTGAAACTCGGCGCGCTGGGCCTTGAAGCCGTTGGTCGCACTGTTGGCGATGTTGTTGGAGATCACTTCGACGTTGAGCTGTTGGGCCTGCATGCCCGTGGCCCCGATTGCAAGACTGCGCATGGTTGCAATTCCCCTGTTTGATTTTGGGCCTTATGCTTGCCGGCCGAGTTTTTGGATCATCGATTCCTGGCTCTTGTGCTCTGAATCGACGATTTTCTGAATGCCTTGATACTGGCGCAGAACGTTCATCATGTTGGTCATCTCGACCACCGGCTGGACGTTGGACTCCTCGATTACCCCTTGGGCGACCCGGGTATCCTTGGAGGCCGGCTTGGGGGTTTCGTCGGTGAGGAACAGGCCGCTGCCGACTTCGGTCATCTGCTGTTCCTTGTCGAAGGTCACGACGTTGATCTTGCCCACCGGTGTCCGCGGGTTGAGGTTGGTGAAGACCGACCCGTCGCCCTGGATGTGGATATCGCCGGCCCCGGTCGGCAGGATGATCGGCTTCATGTCGGTGCCGAGCACCGGCAGGCCGTTGTTGTCGACGATCTGGCCCTTGGGATCCAACTGGAAGCGGCCGGCCCGGGTGTAGTGCGGGCCATTGAGGGTATCGACCACGAAGTACCCGCTGCCCCGGATGGCGACATCAAGAGGGTTGCTGGTGGCCGACATCGGACCCGGGCTCATGTCGCGGGTGGTGGCGCGGTCCTGGACCATGGAGAGCCGCTCGTTCATGGTCGGATGTTCGAGGTATTCGGAAAACATCACCCGCTCGCGCTTGAAGCCGGTGGAGGTGGCGTTGGCGACGTTGTTGGCCACCACATCCATCTGACGCTGCAAGGCGACCATGCGCGATAGCGAGATGTAGATCGGGTTTTCCATCGTGCTGCCTCGTTCACTCTCGACCGGATTTCCGGGCACCGGGGGTGCATCGGGTACGGACAAGGCAATGCAGACACCGTGCCATGTCCTTGAGTCATAATAATATCAATGAGTTGCATAAGTTGTGGGGCGGTCGGCGCCGCCGTCCCGGCCGCCGCCGGGGCCAGCCCCGGCCCAGGCAGCAGGGGCTGCCCGGCAAAATGTGCCGCAAGGCGGAGGGGCAGTGCCGTTCAGGCCGGCCGTTGCCGTCTGGACCCTTTACACGCCGGCCAAACTCGGGTGGTATGGCGGACCACGGAATGCGGCAATGAGGGACAGGACATGGCCCGGTATCTGGTGACTGGCGGATGTGGTTTCATTGGGTCGCATCTGATCGAGCACCTGCTGGACGACGGCCACGAGATTACGGTGCTCGATGACCTGTCCTCGGGTCAGGCCGACCGGATTCCGGCCGCCGTCGCCCTGATCTATGGTGATGTCGCCGATCCCCTGACGGTGGCCGAAGCCATGGCCGGCCAGGACGGCTGTTTCCATCTGGCGGCCATCGCCTCCGCCGAGCGGTCGCGCGAGGAGTGGACGCGCACCCATCAGGTCAATCTGGGCGGCACCGTCGCCGTCTTCGACGCCGCCCGGCGGGCGGCCGACGGCGCGCCGATTCCGGTGGTCTACGCCTCATCGGCGGCGGTTTACGGTGATAATCCGGCGGTTCCGCTGGCCGAGGACGCCGCGCCCCGGCCGCTCACCGCCTATTGCGTCGACAAGCTGGCCGGCGAGTATTACGCCGGCATCGCCGACCGGGTTCACGGCGTGCCCGTCACCGGCTTCCGACTCTTCAACATCTACGGCCCGCGCCAGCACCCGTCTTCGCCCTATTCCGGGGCGATCTCGCTGTTTGCCGGCCGCATCGCCCGGGGCGAGCCGGTCACGGTCTTCGGCGACGGCGAACTGGTGCGGGACTTCGTCTATATTGGCGATCTGATCCAGTATCTGATGGCGGCCATGGCCCAACCGGCGCCGGGCGCCCGGCTGTTCAACGTCTGTACCGGCCGTGCCACCTCGGTCATCCAGTTGGCACACCTGCTGGGCGAGTTGCTGGGCCGTGAGCCGGTCCTGGAAAGCCTGCCGGCGGCGCCGGAGGGCGAAATCCGGGTTTCGGTGGGCGACCCCAGGCGGCTGATGAGGGCCTTTGGCTTTGCCTGCGACACCAGCCTGCGCGACGGTTTGTACCGGACACTGAAGTCCTTGAACGCCGCGTCCTGACCTTCGCGGTCCTTGCCGGCGGACCGGCTCAGCTCTGCCCGATCACGTCGGCCACCCATCCCGACAGCCGGCGCACCGGAGCGGCGATCAGCGCGGTGCCGCCCAGCGCCCCGCCTTGCAGGCACAGGCTGGCCACGCGGCCGGTCCGGGCCGGGTGCGCCGCGATCCACAACCGGCGCTCGAAGGTCTCACCCAACAGGCGGACCCGGCCGCTTTCCCCGGGATCGTCTCTTTGGCTGCTGTCGATGAGTCTGTCAAGCATGGCCCGGTCACTCCTTTTGCACAACCGGCCCCGACCCGGCGCGCCAAAGCAGCTTAGTTGATAAGAATCAATCAGTTCAAGAAGAATTTTGATGCGCTGTCTCATCATACCGGAACCGGGTTCGGGGATAATCAGGCACTTCGGCGGGCAAGGCCGGGCGAGCCGGCTGCGAATCTCCGGTCGCCGTGTCGCCGCGGTCACGATTTCGCAGGGCTCTGCCCTGCACCCGCTAAGGAGGCTCGCCTCCTTGACCTCATTCGCGTCATGGGTTCAAAGGGCCGACCGGCCCTTTGCGGGTGTGGGCGGAGCCCACAAAACCTCCGCCCTCACCCGCTGCCCCGCCGGGCCAGCACAATTCCCGCCGCGACCACGGCGGCACCGGCGGCCTGCCAGGGTCCCAGGGCTTCACCCAGCAGGACCCAGGCCAGCACCGCGGCGGTGGCGGGTTGGATCAGCAGGCCGACCGCGCCGAAGGCGGCCGGCAGATGGGCCAGGGCGTAGGCGATCAGGCTTTGGCCTGCGGCCTGGCTGAACAGTCCCAGTCCGGCCAGCATCAGCCAGCCCTGCCAGGTGGTGGCGAACAGCCGCTCGCCGGTGGCCAGGGTGAGAACCAGCAAGGCCAGGACCGCGGCCAGACCGCTCCAGGTCATGATGGTGGCGGTGGAAAATCGCTGCCGCAAACGCCCCACTGCCATCAGATAGCCGGCATAAAGCTGCGCGCTGACCAGAGCAAGGCCGTCCCCCACCGAATGGGTCGGGCTGAACGACAGGCTGGCGCCGATCAGCATCGTGGCACCGGCCACGGCCAGCGCCAGCCCGGCCAGAAAGGTCAGGGAGAAGCGTTCCCGGAACAGCAGCCAGGCGTAGAGGGTGACGAAGATCGGCGCGAAGTTGCATAACAGGGTGCCATTGGCCACCGAGGTCCATTCCAGCGACCAGTGCCAGGCCGAGAGGTCGCCGGCAAAGCAGAAACCCGCAAGCGCCAGGTCAAACACATCCCGGAGTGACGACGGTCGGGGCGCCTGCGGATGCCGGCGTCGCTCGGCCAGCAGCCACAGCGCCAGCACCGGAAAGGCCAGCGCCAACCGCCAGAAGGCGCTGGCCACCGGTCCAAGCTCTCCCGAGCGGAAGAAGATCGGGGCAAAGCCGATGGCCACACCTCCGGCCAGTAAGGCGATCAGCGCGCCCCGGTCGCTGCCAGCGACCGGGGGCGGCGATGGCGGGGAAGGAAGAGCGATCATACCTTCGCTTATATCGGTCCCAATAGCGCGGGGCAAGCCGGCCGATGACCGTTCATACCTTTATTTCTAAGGATCCGGCACCGTAAATGCCCGCTTACAGCCGTCGACACCCGGAACCATTTATTAATGGCAAACCCATATCAACTTTACCCGTTGTTATGCACTTGATGTTTAACGTAAACTTTTTCCAAATTTTACATCATTGGCTTTAACTATTATTATGGCCTCAATTCTCCGCTAATAGTGTTAATAAGGTAACAGTGCGATGCGCCTGATAGAGTCCAAGCGGAAATAATGTTGACGTCATATACGATTTGACCGATAATCCGAGCCTCGGCACCTTGTTTCGGAGGTAACCTCCCCATGTTATTCAAAAAATCGATTAACGAGCCTCTTCGTCTTTTGATGGCGAGTGCCGCCACGGGCCGTCTTCCTGGAGCAGCCGCACTCGTCGAAAACGCAGAGCACCAATATCAGGCCGATTCATTTCCCGTTGATATCAATGAAGAACATATTGTTGCAATTGCAAAAAAGCGCATTGAAGATGATTATGCATATCATTTCATGTACACAGCCCTCGGCATCAGCGGGGTCGTGATGGCGTTCATTCTTAACAATGTATTTCCATTGTTTATAGCTGCCGTTATAGCGGCGTTTTTCGTTTTTAGACGTCTCCAGATTGATAAGTACGTAATTGCGCCAAAGTATTCATCAAATAAATTTAATCATAAAGCTTTTCATTCAAATGTATCTTATCAAGAAGCGCAGAATTTGGTTGTCTATGCTGGCTACGATCCGTTTGTAAATTTTGGATTTAGGTTTAATAGCTGGAATTTATCAATAGATATAACTAGAAAAAATTCTTCATCTGTTGATGGCAGCGACGATGTCAAACCTGTTGATATCGCTGTGATCGAGCAATATCTAATCGATAATCTTAGCAAGTCTGGATTACTGGAAGATGATTGCATGTCGCTGTATTTTGTACAAGGGGCTAACATCCCTGCTGAAATTAAACAGCCAGGGGCCGTCAAGCCGCCGATTGGACTTTCGCGTGACATGAAATATTTATTTAAAAATGATCCCGATAGTCGAGTCAGACGCTATCTATGGCTTCGTAAACGTGCTTGGAATAACGAGATATCTTTGTCTTATTTCGTCCGCCTCACCCGTAATAAGTCTGATCTCAACATCGAGATTACTGGTGTCTTCATGCCACCCGTTGGCTCGGCGTATCGTTGGGTGGATAACATTCCTCCCCGCACCTTCCGGCGTGACGTCGGCGACGTAGGTTATGCGCTATTTTGGGCTGCCATTATGCCGATTATATCGACTCTCTATCTATACGGGAAATTACATGAAGGCATATCAAATTTGATCAATGACAAGAAAAAGGTCATGCGACGCAATACCGAATCCAATTTATTGCATGATTTCGGTGCGCCAATGGGATTGCGGCGATCTGTGGCAGATCCCGCGATCATGCATTATTTCCAAACTATGGACAGACGCAGTTCCGAGATTGCCTGGACCGCACGCATATTGCGTACTATTATCGATTATCTCGATGAGTGCAATATTGATACCTCAGAACTGAGCAATCAGCGCAACACTGTGTTAAATCAAGGAATTATCGTCCAAAACGGCAATATTAATGCAAATAATATAGTGTCAGGAGCAAATTCAGTATTCACTAATATCGCAAATAAAGTCGGACTTAAAACAAAGGAGGCGTGAGTGGCAAAAACTTTCTCAAAAAACGTCGGGATTCAGATAAAAAATGGGAATCTGAATGCCACTAACCTTGTAGTTGGAGACAATGCAAGCGTATCCATTTATGGCGACAATATTCCTACGCAGATCGCTGATATTACAACGCTTCGGGCTTTGATATCAGAAAAGTGTGGCGATGGGAAATTAGTTGCGGAAATAAATTCTTCATTAAACGCAATTAGCAATGAGCTAAAGAAGAAGAATCCTGACCGGACAATAACGTCAAGAGTGCTTTCACGTATCACGAGCATGGTCACTACCAGCGGAACAATACTCGAGGGAACGGACAAAATTGTTCGGCTCATAGAAAAAATTGCTTCAGCGATCTGATATCCAACGCGCCGCCGAAGGCACACCTCAACGTCCGAAACGGTGGCAACGTCGCCTGCTGCCAAAGCAGCTTCCCCGTCGCTTCATCCTCCGCTCGCGCTTGAACGGTACTGTTCCGGGGGCATTGCGGCCCGCCGCGGCGGGTTCCGGCCCCTGACCGCCAAAAGCCCCCGGACGCTACCGGATCAGACCAGCAGATTGGTGCCGGACGACGAGGACGACGAGGTCGTGGACGTCGCCGCCGATCCGGTGGCGGTGGTGCCACTGGTATCGGTTGTGCTTGCCGCGGCTTCGGGGCGATGATGGCCGCCGTGACGGCCGTGATGCACGGCAGTCTGGCCGGCCTGGCCCGCCTGACCGGATTGGGTCTGGCCGGCCTGGGTCTGGCTGGCCGTCTGCCCGGTTTGGGCCGCTGTCGTCGCCGTTGTCTGAGACAGGGGCTGGGACGAAAGAGGCGAACTGGAAATACCGCTGATCGACATGGCTTGCTCCACTTTTCTAAAGGCTTCAACGTGTTTGACCGGCTTCTGCCACGGGACGGCGCCATCCCCGCCGCCGTCCACGCCACGCCTGCCGTCGTCTCTCGGGGACCGATATTTTTCTTGTTCTCACCGCCAGACACCCCGGCGCAAACCCCGATTGTTTCGATCTCCGGGTATCTCTGGTGCCTGCCGACGGTTCTTTATATCATGGCCCGGCCTTGAAAGCATGTTTCGGTGCAGTCAATTTTGTAACCGAAGATTTCGTCTTTTTCTCCCCCTCCTCCGGTTCCGGCGCCACACCCATGCTGCCCTGTTCGCCCGCCTGCACCACGCCCGAGAATCGGCGTGAACACCAGACCGAACAGGGTAACGCCAAGCATCCCGAACAGCACCGTGGTCCCCAGCGACCGGCGCATCTCGGCACCGGCCCCGACCGCCAGCGCCAGCGGCAGCACGCCGAGCACGAAGGCAAGAGACGTCATCACGATCGGCCGCAGCCGGGTCCGGGCGGCATGCACCGCGGCCTCGAACCGGCTCATGCCCGCGACTTCGGCCTGACGGGCGAACTCGACGATCAGAATCGCGTTCTTGGCGGCAAGGCCGATCAGCACCACGAAACCGACCTGGGCCAGAATGTTCACGTCGAGGCCACGCGCCAGCAGCCCGGTAACGGCCGCCAGCAGGCACATGGGAACGATCAGAATCACCGACAACGGCAGCGCCCAACTTTCATATTGGGCGGCCAGCACCAGGAACACGAAGACCACCGAGGCCCCGAACACGATCAAGGTGGTGTCGCCGGCGGTCTTTTCCTGATAAGCCAGTTCGGTCCATTCGCTGCCAAAGCCCAAGGGCAGCAACTGCGCCGCCAGCCGCTCCATGGCGGCCAGCGACTGGCCGGTGGAGAAGCCCGGAGCGGTGTTGCCCTGAATCTCCGCCGCCGGATACAGGTTATAGCGCGGCACCCGGTAGGCGCCGGTAAGGGTGCGGAAGGTGGCCACCGAGCCGATCGGAACCATGTCGCCGGCGGCATTGCGGGTCTTGAGATTGGCGACGTCGCGGATGGTCTCGCGGAACGGGGCATCGGCCTGGACAATCACCCGGAAGGTATGGCCAAGGAAGTTGAACTCGTTGACGAAGGTCGAGCCGACATAGACCTGGAGCGCCTCGAACACCTTGTCCGCCGACACCCCCAGCATCTCGGCCTTGACCCGGTCGATATCGGCAAAGACCTTGGGGGTGCGGGTGTTGAACAGCGAAAAGACCCCGACCAGCTCGGGCGCCCGGTTGGCCGCCGCCACCATCTCCTGAAGCGTGGCCTCCAGCGCCGGCAGCCCGCGTCCCTCCTTGTCCTGAATCATCATCTTGAAGCCGCCGGCGGTGCCGATGCCGCGCACCGGCGGCGGCGGCACCACGATGATGAAGGCGTCCTGGATGACACTGAGGCGCTGGCGCAGGTCGACCAGGATGCTGTCGGCACTGAGGCCCCGGGCCGCCCGTTCGGCAAAGGGGGTGAGCGGCGTAAAGATCGCGCCGGCATTGGAGGCATTGGTGAAGGTGGCGCCGTCGAGACCGGTAATCGGTATGGCATGCGCCACCCCCGGGGTGCCGAGGATGATTCCGGTGGCCCTTTGCATCACCGCATCGGTGCGGGAAAGCGACGCGCCCGGCGGCAGTTGGAGCACCGTGATCAGATAGCCCTGGTCAAGCTGCGGAATGAAGCCGGTGGGCGCCCGTCCGAACTGCCAGCCGGCCAGCCCGATCAGGCCGGCATAGACCACCAGCATCAGCACCGCCACCCGCACCAGCCGGCCGGTAAGCGCGGCGTAGCCCGAGGTCAGCCGACCGAAGACGACGTTGAAGCCCCGGAAAAACGCCAGCAGCGGCCGAACCAGCAGCGGCGCCCGGCGCCGCGCGCCTTCGCCCGGCTCGGGCCGCAACAGCAGGGCACACAGCGCCGGGCTCAGGGTCAGAGACACCACCAGGGAAATCACCGTGGCCGACGCGATGGTCACCGCGAACTGGCGGAAGAACTGGCCCGAGATGCCGGGAATGAAAATCGACGGCACGAACACCGCGGTCAGCACCAGCGCGATGGCAATCAGCGCGCCGCCGACCTCGTCCATGGTCCGGTGGGCCGCCTCTCGAGGACTCAGGCCGCGGGCGATGGTGCGTTCGACATTTTCCACCACCACGATAGCGTCATCGACCACAACCCCCACCGCCAGCACCAGCCCGAACAGCGACAGGTTATTGAGCGAGTAGTGGAGAGCCGACAGAATCGAGAAGGTCCCGATCAGCGACACCGGGATGGCCACGAGCGGAATCACCGCGGCCCGCCAGTTTTGCAGAAACAGAATCACCACCAGCACCACCAGGACCACAGCCTGACCGATGGTCTTGAACACCTCACGGATCGACTGCGAGATGAAGACGGTGGGATCGTAGACGATATCGTAGCGGACACCCGGGGGAAACGACCGGGAAAGCTGGTCCATGGTGGAGCGTATCCGCTCGGCCGTGGCCAGCGCATTGGCGCCCGGCAATTGGAAGATGCCCATGGGGATCGCCGGCCGCAGGTCGAGATAACCATTGGTGCCGTAGTCCTGGGCGCCGAGTTCAACCCGGCCGATGTCCCGGATCCGGGTGACCCGGCCGTCGGGATCGGCCCTGACCACGATGGCCTCGAACTGCTGCGGGTCCTGCAACCGGCCGAGAGTCTCGATATTGAGCTGGAACGCGCCTTGCTTTGTCACCGGCGGCTGGTCGAGCACACCCGCCGCCACCTGTACGTTCTGCCCCTGGAGGGCCGTCACCACGTCTTCCGCGGTCAGGCCGCGGGCCGCCATCCGCTCGGGGTCAAGCCAGACCCGCATGGAATAGTCGCGGGCGCCGAACACCCGAACATCGCCCACCCCCTGGAGCCGGGCCAGCACCTCGGAGACCTGAAGCGTCGCGTAGTTCGAGAGATAAAGCTGATCCCGCGAGTTGTCGGGAGAAAAGAGGTGGACCACCAGCAGCAGGTCGGGCGAGTTCTTCTTGACCGTGACCCCGATCTGCTGAACCTCGGGAGGCAGGCGCGGATTGGCGATGGCCACCCGGTTTTGCACCTGCACCTGCGCGACATCCAGATCGGTACCGAGCGCGAAACTGATGGTCACGGAGACATTGCCGTCGCCGGTGGACTGGGACGTCATGTACAGCATGTTTTCGACGCCGTTGATCTGCTCCTCCAGCGGCGCCGCGACGGTGTCGCTCACCACCTGGGCCGAGGCCCCGGGGTAGCTGGTGCTGACCACGATGGTCGGCGGGGCAATCTCGGGATACTGGGCGATGGCCAGGGTCAGAAAGGCAAAACCGCCGATCAGCGTGATCAGAATCGCCACCACCGCCGCAAAGATCGGCCGCTCGATGAAGAAATGGGAGAGTTTCATGGCGGCCGGTCCGATCCGGTTCAGTCGGCTTGGGGGTCGGGCTCGATCCGGCCCGGTTGAGGCGTCACCTTCGCCCCCGGCCGCGCCCGCGACAGACCGGTGATGATGATGGTATCGTCGGCTGAAAGACCCTCGCGAACCACCCGCAGCCCGCTGCTGGTCGGCCCCGGCACCACCACCCGGACCTCCACGGTGCCGTCCGCGGCGACGGCCATGACCTCCTGCCGCGCCTGGTCGGTCATGATGGCACTGTCGGGAACCAGCAATGCCCGATGGGGGGGCGAACCCGCCACCCGAACCCGCGCGAACTCTCCCGGGGTCAGGAACAGGTCGGCGTTGGGAAACACCGCGCGCAGGCGCAGGGTACCGGCGCCACGGTTGATCTGGTTGTCGATGAAGTCGATTCGCCCCTCGTGGGGCCAGCCGTGCTCGTCGGTCAGCCGCGCCTGAACCGGCACCACGGCATCGCGGGCCGACCTGAGTTCGCCCGTGGCGATACCACGCTTGTAGGCCAGTTGGTCGGCTTCGCTCACGTCAAAGGTAAAGTAGATGGGGTCGAGAGAGACGATGGTGGCCAGCAGCGTGGTGGTCCCGGTCGCCCCGCCGGTCACCAGATTGCCGATGCTGACCTGATGGGCGCCGATCCGGCCGGCGGTGGGCGCCGTGATATGGGTGAACTCCAGGTTCAGCCGGGCCTGAACGATGGCGGCTTCGTCGGCCTTGACCGTGGCCGCGGCGCCAAGGTCGGCGGCACGGGCCTGCTCGAACTGCTGTTGGGTGGCGTAGTCCTTGCGGGCCAGGGCCTCATAGCGTTTGAGATCCAGGGCGGTGCGCACCTGTTGCGCCCGGTCGCGTTCCAGGTTGGCCTCGGCCTGGGCCAGATCCGCCTGGAACGGCCGCGGGTCGATCACGAACAGCAGGTCGCCCTTGTGGATGAAAGCCCCGTCCTGGAAGTGAATCTCGGTCAGCGCGCCGCTGACCCGGGCGCGCAGCTCAACGTATTCAACCGCCGAGAACTGTCCGGTGTAGTCGTTCCATTCGGTGATGTCCTGAACCAGCGGATGGCTCACGGTCACCGGGGGCGGTGGGGGGGCCCCAGGCGTCGGCGCGGCATCGCTGTCGTTGCCGGCCCAGCGCCAATAGCCGCCGACTGCGGCCAGCATCGCCACCAGCAACACGCCGAGCAGCCAGCGGTACCCGCGTCCGCGCGGCGGCGCGGTATCGTCCTGGTCCGACCCTGTTTCGCGCCTGTCCATGGAAACCAGGACCCTCCCTGCCGATGCCCCGAACCCCCTGGAAGCCTGCGGGTCGGTGGAGCGGAGTCACGCCGGTCACAACCCATTCCAGTCGTAACCACGGTGAGAAGTGTAAGCTTTGGTAACAAGAGTCAAGGCGGCAATGCTTCGGAATGGCAGCGTCGCGCCGGGCAGGGATCGGGTCCGGTAAAATTTCCGAAGGCCGTTCTCCGAAACCTACCCATTTATCCCAAGAGATAAACGGCGTTCGGTTCCTGCTTCTTCGAGGCTGGTTTCACGACCGGCTTTGCGCCGACCGCCAGAGCCTTCCTCTC
>PLTC01000192.1 GCA_003165295.1 Rhodospirillales bacterium
GATGCCCATGCATCTCTACCGAAGATCCTCGCCGATGGCACTGCGGAACCCATGACATCGGCAGGTCCGGGGCCGCCGCGGTTTACTGCAATTCCGCCAGCCGGCTGGCCTCGTCTTCGGCGGTCAGGGCGTCGATCAGCTCGTCAAGGGCTTCGCCGGCCATCACCTTGTCGATCTTGTACAGGGTCAGGTTGATCCGGTGATCGGTGACCCGCCCCTGCGGGAAGTTGTAGGTGCGGATGCGTTCCGAGCGGTCCCCCGAGCCCACCTGACTCTTGCGGTCGGCGGCGCGTTCGGCATCCAGGGCGGCGCGCTCCCGGTCGTACAGCCGGGCGCGCAGCACCTTCATGGCCTTGGCCTTGTTCTTGTGCTGCGACTTTTCGTCCTGCTGCGACACCACCAGCCCGGTGGGCAGATGGGTGATACGCACCGCGCTGTCGGTGGTGTTGACCGACTGGCCGCCGGGACCGCTGGAGCGGAACACGTCGATGCGCAGGTCCCTTTCGTCGATCTGGATGTCCACCTCTTCGGCCTCGGGCAGCACCGCCACCGTCGCCGCCGAGGTATGAATGCGGCCACCGGCCTCGGTCTGGGGTACCCGCTGAACCCGGTGAACCCCGGACTCGAACTTGAGCCGGGCAAACACGCTGCGCCCGGTGATGGACGCGGTGGCCTCCTTGTAGCCGCCGATCCCGGTCTCCGAGACATCCATGGTCTCGAAGCGCCAGCCATGCAGCCCGGCAAAGCGGCGGTACATCTCGAACAGCGAGGCCGCGAACAGCGCCGCCTCCTCGCCGCCGGTGCCGGCCCGCACTTCGAGGATGGCGTTCTTCTCGTCGGCCTCGTCCTTGGGCAGCAGCAGCACCAGGGTCCGCCGCTCCAGCGCCGGCATGGCCCGGGTCAGCACCTGAAACTCCTCCTCGGCCAGCGCCCGCATCTCGGGATCGGTGGCCGGGTCGGCGATCAGCGCCGCCAGATCGCCGGCCTCGGCACGCGCCCCGCGCACCCGGGCGATTGCCTCGGCAATGGGCGTCAGATCGGCGTATTCCTTCGACAGGCGCGCGAACGCCGGGGCGTCGGTGACGCCGCGGGCAAGCGTGTCGCGCAACTCGTCGTAACGGGCAGAGAGCCGGTCGAATTTCTCATCCAGGTTCATGGTACCCTGCCCACTGTTCATCATCCTCTGGCGCCGGCGGCACCGGACTCGACCGGTCACCACCCCTGTTGTCCCCGTCGTCGTCTCCGGCGGCCGGCTCCAGGGCAAACAGCGTGCCCAGCAGCCGCTCCGCCGCCGCCCGCTCGGCCCGACCGGCGCCGTCCGTCCCGGCGGCCAGCCGCCGCAACGCCTCGCAGGGCTGGTGCAGCAGCCGGTTGACCAGCCGGCGGGTCGCCTCTTCGGCACCGGCACCGCCCGCCTCGGCCAGGACCCGGCGGCGGACCGCCTCGAAGTGACCGCGCAGTGCCGCCACCGCCGGCGTCGCGGCCCGTTCGGCCCGCTCGCGGCAGAACCCCGCCACCGCCTGATCCACCAGGGTCCAGGCCGCCGCCGCCGCGGCCTCCCGGCTGCCCCGCCCCCGCAACGCCACCCGCTCCAGATCGCCGAGATCATAGACGAAGGCGATCTCCATCTCGCCGACCGCAGGCTCGACATCGGTGGGCAGAGCGGCGTCGATGATGAACACCGGCTGTCGCCGCCGCCGCAACGCCACCGCCACCGACTCGGCGCTCAGGATATAGCGCCCCAGCCCGACCGCCGTCACCACGATATCGGCCCCGGCCAGGACCGTGTCCAGTGTCGCGAACGGCGCATAGTGGCAGCCGAGCCGCCGTGCCGCGGCCTCGGCCCGGGCGTCCGCCGGCGTCATCACGGTCAACCCGCCCAGGCCGGCGCTGCGCAGCCGTTGAACCATCAACTGGCCCATGTCGCCAAGGCCGAGCAGCAGCCCCTGGCGCCGCCCAAGGTCACCATGGAGATCCCGGGCGATGTCCACCGCCGCCGCGGCAATGGAGGTCGGACCCTCGGACAGCGCGGTTCCGGCCCTGACCCGCTTGGCCACCGCGAACGCCGCCCGCATCACCGCGTCCAACTCGGACCCGACCATGCCCGCCGCCACCCCCTGGCGATAGGCCGCCTTGACCTGCCCCAGCACCTCCGGCTCACCCACCACCTGACTGTCCAGGGACGCCGCCACCGCGAACAGATGACGGACCGCCGCCGGCCCGGTCAGAATGCGGAGCTGGTCGGCCAGCCCGGCCACCGGCAGGCCGACCCGCCCCGCCAGCACCGCCGCCACCGCCGCCGCCGCCGGCTCGGGCTCGGGATCGGCGGCAATCACCTCGACCCGGTCGCAGGTGGCAAGCCATACCGCCTGCCCGAGCCCGGCCAGGCGCAGCCGCGCCAGCAGCTCCGGCACCTCGGCCGGCTCGGCAGACAGGGCGTCGCGCACCGCACCGGTCCAGGTACGGTGGCTGACGCCAACGACGACATAGCCGGCGCTCACCGGTCCCACCCGAAAAAGAAGGCGGCGGCTATCCCTTGCGCGCCTGTTCGACCATCCGCTTGAGCGTCGGCAGATCCAGGGCGCCGGGGTAGACCTCGTCACCGACCACGAAGGCCGGGGTGCCACGGATCGCCAGGCTTTCGGCCAGTTCATGGGCGGCCTTGAGGATGGCGGTAATGTCCGGCTTCGCCATGTCGGCCTTCAGCCGGTCAACGTCCAGCCCCACCGAACGCGCCACGTTCAGCACCACCTCTTCGCTGAGTTGGCCACGGGTGGCCAGCAGCGCGTCGTGAAACGGCTCGTACTTACCCTGGGCACGCGCGGCCAGCGCCGCTTCGGACGCCACCACCGAACCCGGCCCGAGTACCGGAAATTCCTTGAGCACCAGCCGGATGTTGCCATCTTCCTTGAGCAGCGCCCGAAGACTGCCGTCCACCGATTTGCAGTAGGGACAGGCGTAGTCAAAAAACTCGACCACCGTCACGTCACCCTTGGGGTTGCCGATCACCGGCGTTTCGGCGTCGTCGAACAGGGCGGCATGGTTTTCCCGCAACGCCTTGCGCCGATCTTCGGCCTCGGCCTGATCCTGCTGCTCGTGCAGGGCGTTGGCCGCCTCGACCAGCACCTCGGGATGTTTGACCAGATAATCGTGGACCAGCTTTTCGATCTCCGTCTTCTGGGCTTCGCTGAACACGGGCGTCTCGGCCCGGACGGGCGATCCCGTCAGCAGGGCCACCATCAGCCCCAGGATCGCAACAAGGGAAAACCGGACGCCTGTCATCACCAACACTCCATATCGGATTCGGGCCATACTGGTATCATAGGCTCCTGTTGAAGTCCTGACTCAATGTCAGGCGCTCTGCGCCATTGCGATGTCGGCGCGTCCACATCCTTGCCCCTGGCGGGGCCGTGCCGGACCCGCCAGGGGGAGCAGTGGCACGGCAGAACCCTGGACTTAAGGTCATGCGGGTCCAGGCGCGTCACGCCTCAACGGAATCGCTCGGCCCGCAGTTGGCCTCCGCCACCGCCCTGGCCATGCCCGGGCGGGCCGAATCGCGGTTCGATCCGCATCGGGGCGTCGGCCTCGACGCTCAACGGCGGGCCACCCCGGGCCGGCCGCCGGCCGCTCCACCACCACAACAGCGCAAAGCCGCCGATGACGGCCGCGATCACGCCCACCACCCCGTCACGCAGCCACGCCGGCACCGTCAGAACCAGGGAGGACGCCCCGGTTGCGGC
>PLTC01000285.1 GCA_003165295.1 Rhodospirillales bacterium
TCCGCCCCGAAATCCTCGTGCCCGTGCATGGCGAACTGCGCCATATGGACGAACAGGCGCGGTTGGGCCTGGCGGAAGGCATTCCGCGCTCGATCCTGCAAAAGAACGGCGATCTGATCCGGCTCGCGCCCAAGGGGCCGCACAAGCTGTCCGAAGTGCGTGCAGGACGGTTCGTGCTCGATGGTGACATCATCGCGCCCGCCGATGGCGAAGCGATGGCTGCGCGGCGCAAGCTGGGGCAGATGGGCCTGGTCACGGTCGCCCTGGCAGTCAATGCCGAGGGCAAGCAGGTCTCGCCCGTCGAAGTTGCGACGATCGGCATCCCGCTCGACGAGGACATGGAAGGCTTTGTCGCCGAAGCGCAAGTTGACGCGGCCGAAGCCGTCGCCAAGCTCAAGGGCGACCGCCGCCGCGATCGCGGCGCGATTGCCGAGGCGGTCCGGCTGGCGACGCGCCGCTGCGGGCAACGGTGGATCGGCCGCAAGCCGATGGTGCAGGTCATGCTGCGCGCGCACTGAGCGCGCGCGGGGGGATATCAGGGAGACCGGGTGTGCGCTGGACCTCGATCGTGGCGATCTTTACGCTGTTCTGGGTGCTGTCGGCATTCCTGGTCATGCCCTTTGGCATTCGCACGCATGAAGAGCTCGGGCTGGACAAGATCGCGGGCCAGGCCCACAGCGCGCCCGCCAATTTCCGCCCCCGGCTGATCATGCTGCGCGGCACGGGACTCGCGGTGGTGCTTTTCGGGCTCTACTATGCCAATTACGTGCACCAGTGGATCACGCTCGACGACATCGACATCACGCCATGGCTTGGTCTGTCGAAATGATCGGGACGGGCTCTCATACCAAACTGCGGTGACCCTGACCCATGAGGACGGCTTCTGGCGGTTCACAGCGAGAAGTGGGCGAAGGGGCGATGTGGTTCATCGTTCCGAGCCCACGACGCTGCTGTGGGCCGCCAGAAGCCGCCCGCAGGGTTTCCATTCCCGTCCGCTGGACTTCGGCGGAACGGCTCGACGATGAACCACATCGCCTTCGCCGCTCCTTCTCGCCAGCGAACGGGAATGGAAATCCTCATGGGTCAGGGTCACCGCAGTTTGGTATTAGACCCCTTCGAGCGCGTATCCTGCCGAGCGCACGGTGCGGACCGGGTCGGGTGCGCCGGGCACTGCGATGGCCTGGCGCAGGCGACGGATGTGGACGTCGACGGTGCGCAGTTCGATGTCGCTGCCGCTGCCCCAGACGGCGTCGAGCAGTTGCCCCCGCGAAAAGACGCGGCCCGGGTGTTCCATGAAATGGCGCAGCAGACGGAATTCGGTCGGGCCGATCTTGATCGATTCGCTGCGGCGGGTGACACGGTGTGCGGTGGGGTCGAGCGACAGGTCACCGACGGTGATCGTTTCGCCCGCCAATGCGGGGCGCACGCGGCGCAGCACGGCGCCGACGCGCGCGATCAGTTCGCGCGGGGAAAACGGCTTTGTCACATAGTCGTCGGCGCCGATTTCGAGGCCGATGGTGCGATCGACCGGCTCGCCCATTGCCGTCAGCATGATGATCGGAATGGTCGAGGAGGCCCGCAACTGACGGCAGAGGGCGAGACCGTCCTCTCCAGGTAGCATGCGGTCGAGCACGATCAGATCGATGCGAGCCTCCTCCAGCGCCTTGCGCATGGCTCGGCCATCGACGGCGGTACTGACCCGAAAGCCTTGCGCGCCAAGAAACCGCGCCAACAGGTCGCGAATTTCGCGGTGGTCGTCAACAACCAGAATATGCGGCAATCGTTCCATGGCAACGAGGATAACAAATGCCGACCGGCGGCGGCCAAAAATGTTGTCACAAAGTGTCACCAGAGCAGGCTCCGTCGAATCTCGTGACAACCTGACCCTTCGCTGCCATCAACCGGTGACAACGATCTGTTTTGATAGGTCCCATCGCAGACAGCGATCCAAGCAGACAGCGATCCAAGTTGATGGAGATCAAGATGACGCGCAAGATCGATTGGACCCTTTTGGCCCTGGCAACCGGCATGATCGTGGCCGTATCCGGCGTCATGACGGCCCGCGACGCAGGCGCCGCCCCGGTCGCGGCAAGTCCGGAACAAGTCGCCGAGGCCACGGTGAGCACCCAACATGAATCGATGACCACGGTCCGCCAGGGTGGCATCTCCTACAGGGTTCACCAGGACGCCGCCACCGGGCGGTTGCAATTATGCACGCCCACGGGCAAGCAGCGATTCCTTCGCTGAACGGCACCAGGGGAGCAGCGCGCGTTGAGAATGGCCCATAGTCCGTTGGGGGGCTTCGTCCCATATGCGCGTGGATAATGCACTTGTCTTGATTTTGCAGGGCNNCTGCACCCGCGAAGGAGGCTCGCCTCCCTGACCTCCAGAACTCATGGGTTCAAAGGGCCGACCGGCCCTTTGCGGGTGTGGGCAGAGCCCACAAAATTGCATCCTGGCGCATAGCGGGCAAGGCCCCCAACAGGCCGTCTTCCGCGCTTGCCGGTATGACACGGCTGGCAGCGTGACTTTGTCTGACCTTTCAAGGCCGGCGGTTCCGCCCGACCTTGACGGCGTTTCGGATTTCGATCGATCCCGCCCACCCGGTCATACTTCTGTGACATCTTTCTGGCAGACGGGGGCTGCGGAACCGTACCCGACCGACCTTGTCCCTCTGCCTTCGAGAACAATCATGATGGTGAGACACCGTAAACGTTGGCGGCCTTGCGCCCGCCGGGCTGCGATCGGTGCGGTGTTGCTGGCCGGCATCGGCGCGCTGCTCGCCGCAATGCCGGCGAACGCCGCCGACCAGCCCGCAAATCGGACGATGGCGACCGTGTCGGCGACGGGCCACACCCTCGACGAGTTGCTGGGGATCGCCCGGCGGATGAGTCCCGAACTCGCGGCCAGGGCGCTCGAAACCGAGGCGGCAGAGGCCCGGGCCGACGCCGCGGACAAGTTGCCCGATCCCAAGCTCTCGGTGACCTACGACCAGTGGCCGCTGGCGAGCCCCGGCGCGGCCCCCAGCCTGACCCGCCTGGGATTTGTCAAGTACATGGTCGTTCAGGAGTTTCCGCTGGGTGGCAAGCTCGACAGCAAACGTGAGCAGGCGCTGGCCGAGAGCCGCGCGGTCGCGATCGACCGGGAGAACGCCGAAACCGAGTTGGTGGCGCGGGTCAAGACCGTATTCGCCGAGTACGTTCAGGCCGGGCGGGCGATCGAACGGACCCAGGCGACCTTGACCATCCTGAAGTCGATCGCCGACCAGGTCCGGCTCCGCTATGGCCAGGGCGTCGGCACCCAGGTCGACGCCATCCAGGCCGAAATCGAGCGTAAGGACCTGGAGTCGGAGTTGGTGAGGCTGGAGTACGAGCGCCGCCAGGCCGGCATCCGCATCAATACCCTGCTCAACCGGGCCTCGGAGGCGCCACTGCCGGCCGGGGGCGGCTTGCGCCCGTTGCCGCCGGCCCCGGCCCTCGACCCGGTGGCGCTGACCGAGCGGGCGCGCCATACCAACCCGCAACTCCGCGCCCAACAGGCGCGGATCGATGCCGCCGACCGCGGTCGCGACCTCGCCGACCGTAACTGGTATCCCGACATCGGCGTCGGGGTCGGCGTGAACCAGACCGACCGCGGGCTTGACAGCTACCAGGCAATGGTCGAAGTCAATCTCCCGCTGCAATGGGGCCTGCGCCGCGCCCAGCAGGCCGAGGCCACGGCCATGGCCTCGGGGGCGCGCCAGCGTTTGGCACAGATGGATCGCCAGCTCGAAGGCGACCTCGCCGAAGCGGTGCAGGGGCTGGCGTCCGCACGCGAGTTGGAACGGCTGATCGACAGCGGCCTCGTGCCCCAGGCCGAGGCCGGCTTGCAAGCCGCGCTCAAGGGCTACGAGTCCGGCCTCAGCGAATTCACGGCGGTACTTGAGGCCGAACGCCGGCTTCAGAAGGTTCATATCGACCACCTCAAGGTTCAACTCGACCAGCAGATGCGCCTGGCCGAAATCGAGCGTCTGATCGGCGAGGACTTGTGATGAAGCACGCCCCTCTCTTTCTTGGTTTTGCCCTGGTCGTTGCCGCTGTCCCAGGGTCCGGCCGCGCCGCAGAGTCGGCGGCCCCGGCAGCGGCCCATGCCGGCCACGAGGCGGCGCCCGCGCTTCCGACCGGCGAACGGAAGATTCTCTATTACCGCAACGCCATGGGCCTGCCCGACACCTCGCCGGTGCCAAAGAAGGACGGGATGGGCATGGACTATGTGCCGGTCTATGAAGACGAGGTGGCCGGCGTCGCGCCGGGCACGGTCAGGATCAGCCCGGACAAGGTCCAGAAGCTGGGTGTGCGCACCGAGGCGGCGGCCCTGCGTCCTCTGGCCCGCACGGTCCGGGCTCTCGGCACCGTCCAGCCGATCGAACAGAACGAGGTGGTGGTCGCGCCCAAATTCGATGCCTGGATCGAGATTCTCCATGTCAACACCACCGGCCAGCCGGTCACCCGCGGCCAGTCGCTGATGGAGGTCTACAGCCCCGCCCTGGTGCTGGCTCAGGAAGAATATCTGCTGGCCAGCGGCGGCGCCGTGCCCGGCCTGGCCGAAGGCGCGCTCCAGAAACTCCGCAACCTCGATGTTCCCGAGGACGAGATCGCCGCCTTGCGCAAGCGGGGCAAGGCCAGCCACACCATCAGTGTCCGCTCGCCGATCACCGGGGTCGTCACCGAACGCAAGGCGATCAAGGGTATGCGCTTCATGGCGGGCGAGCAGCTCTTCAGCCTCGCCGACCTGTCCAAGGTCTGGGTGCTGGCTGACGTCTTCGAGCAGGATGTCAGCCTGGTCGCGGTCGGCCAGACCGCCCGGGTCATGCTCAACGCCTTCCCCGGCCAGACCTTCACCGGCACCGTGACCATGATCCACCCGACCATGACCGCGGAAAACCGCACGGTGAAGGTCCATCTGGAACTGCCCAACCCCACCGGGGCGCTGCGGCCGGCGATGTCGGCAACCGTGGAGTTGGCGGCGCCGGTGGCGGCAAGCCCGGTGCTGGCGGTCCCGGACTCGGCGGTGCTCGACACCGGCAGCCGGCAGGTGGTGCTGGTCGAGCGCGGCGAGGGCCAGTTCGAGCCGCGGCCGGTTCGCCTCGGCGTCAAGGCCGACGGCTACGTCCAGGTGCTCGACGGCGTCACCGCCGGCGAAAAGGTGGTGATCCGGGCCAACTTCCTGATCGACGCCGAAAGCAACCTGCGGGCCGCGCTGGGTGGCTTCTCGGCCAAACCGTAAGAACACATTCGGGGGCGCGCGGCGCCCCCGGACCCCCTCGCCAAGGGCCGGCCGGCCCTTGGAACCCGGGACTTTTACCAAGGGTCGTCCGTCCATGATTGCCGCCGTCATCCGCTGGTCCGCCCGCAACGTCTTCCTGGTGCTGCTGGGCACGCTGGCCGTGATTGCGGCCGGGGTGCTGGCGGTCGAGAAAATCCCGCTCGACGCCCTGCCGGATCTCTCGGATGTCCAAGTCATCCTCATGACCGACTATCCCGGCCAGGCACCCCAGGTGGTCGAGGATCAGGTCACCTATCCGCTGACCACCGCCATGCTCAGCGTGCCGCGCTCGAAGCTGGTGCGCGGCTTCTCGTTCTTCGGAACCTCGTTCGTCTACATCATCTTCGAGGACGGCACCGACATCTACTGGGCGCGGAGCCGCACGCTGGAGTACCTCTCGAAAATCCTGCCGCGATTGCCCCAGGGCGTCAACACGGAATTGGGCCCGGACGCCACTGCGGTAGGCTGGGTGTACGAGTATAGTCTTGTGGATAAGAGTGGCCAGAACGATCTTGCCCAACTACGGAGTTTTCAGGACTGGAACCTTCGCTATCAACTCCAGTCAGTGCATGGCGTGGCGGAAGTGGCGTCCATCGGCGGATTCCAGAAGCAGTACCAGGTCAACATCGACCCCAACAAGCTGCTGGCCTTCAACATCCCGATCTCCACGGTGGTCCAGGCGATTCGCGACGGCAACAACGACGTAGGGGGGCGGTTGGTCGAGTTCAGCGGCGCAGAATACATGGTCCGCGGACGGGGCTACGCCAAGAGCGTCCAAGACATCGAGAAGATCGTCGTTGGCACGGATAAGCAGGGAACGCCCGTCTTGGTCAACAACCTCGGCTCAGTGACCCTCGGGCCAGAAATCCGCCGGGGAGTCGCTGACCTCGACGGCGAGGGGGACACGGTAGGCGGCATTGTCATCATGCGGGCCGGCGAGAACGCCCTGAATGTCATCGAACGAGTCAAGGCGAAGTTGGAGGAAATCAAGCCCTCGTTGCCTAAAGGGGCCAAGATCGTCACCACCTACGACCGCTCGGTACTGATCAAACGATCGATCGACACCCTCAAGGAGGAACTGCTGATGGAAATCGCCATCGTCAGCCTGGTCATCCTGATTTTCCTCTGGCACATCCCCTCGGCAATCATTCCCATCCTGACGATCCCAGTTTCCGTGGTGTTGGTGTTCATCCCGCTCTACTTCATGGGGCTGACCTCGAACATCATGTCGCTCACCGGAATCGCCATTTCCATCGGCGTGCTCGTGGACGGCGCGATCGTGGAAGTCGAGAACGCCTATAAGCGGTTGGACGAATGGATTGTCGGAGGACGGAAAGGGGATTTTCACGAAGTCCGCCTGCGGGCACTCAAGGAAGTCGGCCCTTCGGTCTTCTTCTCGCTCCTGGTCGTTGCCGTGGCGTTCCTGCCCGTGTTTACCCTCATCGATCATGTGCTGATGGGACTGGATGCCGAAACGGGCGTCTTCATGCTCCTGTTCCTGGACCTCTCCTATGACGACGCGGTTCGCAAGGGCAAGATGAATAGTTATGAAGACCTTCGCGCGGCGATCATCCACGGGGCGGTCAAACGAGTGCGGCCCAAGGCCATGACCGTGATGGCTGCGATGATGGGCCTGCTGCCGATCATGTGGTCGATGGGCACCGGGGCCGACATGATGAAACGCATCGCCGCGCCAATGATCGCCGGGCTGGTCACGAGCTTCATTATGGAATTGCTCGTCTATCCCGTAATCTACGCCTTATGGAAGTGGTGGGGCGAAGTACGGCCGAGGATTCAAGCTGTGCAACAAAGCCCAGCGGAATCGAGTTGATTCCAAGGTCAACGCTCCGGTCCGCAAATTTACCCCGGCTGAATCATTTTCCAGGGGTCCAGGGCCTTTTCCAGCACGTCCTCGGGGAGGATATTCTTTTCGCGGCAAAGCTCGCGGACCGTCTTGCCGGTGGCGATCGATTCCTTGGCCAGCTTGGCNNCCATTGCACGTCTGCACGTTCGCCGTCATGCCCACCAGGCAGCGGCGGGTGAATGCCAAGACCGCGCCTGCCAGCAGGCGAATGCTCTCCAAGGTCGCGTGTCCCATCACGGGCATCATGACGTTCAACTGGAACTGGCTGCCCGCGGCCCCGCACAAGGCGATCGTCGCGTCGTTGCCGATCACCCGCGCGGCAACCTGCATGAGGCTCTCCGACATCA
>PLTC01000299.1 GCA_003165295.1 Rhodospirillales bacterium
CCCACATCGTCGAAAAGCTGGTCGAAGCGGTCCACAATCCCAAGACTCACCGCTACTCCAACTCCCGCGGCATCCCGGGTTTGCGCCGGGCGGTATCGGCCTATTACCGGCGCCGCTTCAACGTGGCCATCGACTTCGAAACCGAGGCGATCGTCACCATCGGCTCCAAGGAGGNNCTGGTGCCCAATCCCAGCTATCCGATCCACCCGTTCGGCTTCATTCTGGCCGGTGCGGCGATCCGCCACTTGCCGGTGGGCCAGGATTTTTCGTTCATGGAGCAACTGGAGCGGGCGGTCCGGCACAGCGTGCCCAAGCCTTCGGCGCTGGTGCTGAACTATCCGTCGAATCCGACGGCCCAGGTCGTCGATCTCGACTTTTACCGCCCGATCGTCGAGTTCTGTCGCAAACATGAAATCTTCATCCTGTCGGACCTGGCCTACGCCGAAATCTACTTCGAGGGCTCGCCACCGCCGTCGGTGCTGGAGATTCCCGAGGCCCGGGACATCACGGTCGAGTTCACATCCATGAGCAAGACCTACAGCATGCCGGGCTGGCGCATCGGTTTTGCCGTGGGCAACAGCAAGCTGATCGGGGCGCTGGCGCGGATCAAGAGCTACCTCGACTATGGCGCCTTCACCCCGATACAGGTGGCGGCGGCCGCGGCCCTGAACGGTCCCCAGGACTGTGTCGACGAGATTCGGGCGCTCTACAAGGTCCGCCGGGACGTGTTGATCGAGGGTCTGGCCGCGGCCGGCTGGAAGGTGCCGTCACCGCCGGCCAGCATGTTTGCCTGGGCGCCGATTCCCGAGCCGTTCGCCCATTTCGGCTCCCTCGACTTCGCCAAGATGCTGCTTCAGTACGCCCGGGTCGCGGTGTCGCCCGGCATCGGCTTTGGCGAGTACGGCGACGGCCATGTCCGGCTGGCGCTGGTCGAAAACCAGCAGCGCATCCGCCAGGCCTGTCGCAGCATCAAGGCGTTCTTCGCCAGCAACGTCGCCGGTGCGCTGGCCGGGGCCGACCCGGCGACTCGGGCACGGCTGATTTCGGATCCACGGACAAGGGTGGAGTCATGACTGAGCCGCTCAGGGTTGCCATTGCCGGTCTCGGCACCGTCGGCGGCGGCACCGTCCGGTTGCTCCGGCAGCAAAGCGAGCTGATCCGCCGCCGCTGCGGTCGCGCCATCGAACTGGTGGCAGCCGCCGCGCTGGTGCGTCCCCCGGAGTTGGAGGCCGAACTGGCCGGGGTGCGCTGGTTCGACGACGCCGTGACCATGGCCCGCGACGCCACCGCCGATGTGGTGGTGGAGTTGATCGGCGGTGCCCACGGGGTGGCCTTGCGGGTGTGCGAAACCGCGCTGGCCCACGGCCGCCATGTGGTGACGGCCAACAAGGCGATGCTGGCCCATCACGGCACGGCGCTGGCCGAACAGGCCGAGGAGCGTGGCCTGTCGCTGGGTTTCGAGGCCGCGGTGGCCGGCGGCATCCCTGTGATCAAGACCCTGCGCGAGGGGCTGGCGGCCAACCGCATCCTGGAAATTCACGGCATCCTCAACGGCACCTGCAACTACATCCTGTCGCGGATGCGGCAGGAGGGGTTGGAGTTCGAGGCGGTGCTGGCCGACGCCCAGCGGCTGGGTTACGCCGAGGCTGATCCCTCCTTTGACATCGACGGCATCGACGCCGCCCACAAGCTGGCCATCCTGGCCTCGGTGGCGTTCGGCGGTCCGGTCCGGCTGGTCCCCGACAATGTCGAGGGTATCCGTCACGTCACCGCCATCGATATCAAGTATGCCGAGCAACTCGGCTACCGGATCAAGCTGCTCGGGATCACCCGGCGTTCCGGGGACATTCTGGAACAACGGGTACACCCCTGTCTGGTGCCGGTGGGTACGCCCATCGCCGTGGTGGAAGACGTGTTCAATGCGGTGATCATCGTCGGCGATTTCGTCGACCGGGTGGTGCTGGTCGGGCGGGGCGCCGGGGCCGGGCCTACCGCTTCGGCGGTGGTGGCCGACCTGATCGACATCGCCGCCGGCCGGCACGCCCGGACCTTCGGGGTCCCGGTGGCCAGCCTGGACCCCATCGAGCCGCTGCCGCTCTCGGCCCGGGTCGGGGCCTACTATCTGCGGCTGATGGTGCGCGACGAGGTGGGCGTGTTGGCCGCGGTGGCCGGGGCGCTGGCGGCCAGCGGCGTTTCCATCGCCCAGTTCTTTCAGGACCGGCGCGATCCCGGGGAAAAGGTGCCGGTGGTGCTGACCACCCACGATACCGACGAAGCGTCCATGCAGCGCGCGCTCGATCGCATCGCCGGGCTGGGGCCGGTGATGGAACCGCCGCGCCGGATCAGAATCGAGCCGTTTTAAAGCCTGTAACAATCGGGGACTATCAATGCCGCAAGCCGAAAATCTGAGAATGGACCGCAACCTCGCGTTGGAGGCGGTTCGCGTCACCGAGGCGGCCGCGTTGCGGGCCTCCCTGCTGATGGGCCGGGGTGACGAGAAGCAGGCCGATCAGGCCGCGGTGGATGCCATGCGTCAGGCGCTGAACAGCCTGGTCATCGACGGAACCGTGGTGATCGGCGAGGGCGAGCGCGACGAGGCGCCGATGCTGTATATCGGCGAGAAGGTCGGGACCGGTAAGGGACCGAAGGTCGACATCGCCCTTGACCCGCTGGAAGGCACCACCATCACCGCCAAGGGCGGCCCCAATGCACTGGCGGTGATCGCCTTTGCCGACCAGGGGGGCTTTCTCAACGCGCCCGACGTTTACATGGACAAGATCGCGGTGGGCGGCGGTCTGCCCGACGGTGTGGTCGACCTGGACGAGGCGCCCGCGGTCAACCTGCGCAACCTGGCCAACGCCAAAGGCGCCGAGGTCTCCGACCTGCTGGTGTGCATTCTGGACCGGCCGCGCCATACCGAACTGATCGCCAAGGTGCGCGAGGCCGGCGCCCGGATCATGCTGATTACCGACGGCGACGTGAGCGGGGTGATCGCCACCTCCCAACCGGAAAGCGGCGTGGACATGTATGTGGGCTCGGGCGGCGCCCCCGAGGGCGTGCTGGCCGCGGCCGCGCTTCAATGCATCGGCGGGCAGATGCAAGGCCGCCTGCTGTTCCGCAACGATGACGAGCGGAACCGGGCGGTCCGTTGGGGCATCAAGGACCTCAACCGCAAGTACGGTATCCACGATCTGGCCCATGGCAACGTCATGTTCGCGGCAACGGGGGTGACCACCGGCAACCTGCTGAAGGGCGTTCGTCGCTTTGCCGGCGGCGCCTACACCCACTCGGTGGTGATGCGCTCGACCACCGGCACCGTGCGCTACGTCGAGGCCCACCACAACTTCCGGGTCAAGGACAGCGGCCTTTAGATGTTGCCTTGATTTTGCAGGGCTCTGCCCTGCACCCGCAAGGAGGCGCGCC
>PLTC01000152.1 GCA_003165295.1 Rhodospirillales bacterium
GCGGCGTCGGCGGCGGCTCTTGTAAGATCATGAGCAGAGTAGCGGCACCGGCACCACGCAAACAACACCGCGCGAAAGACCGGAACGGCCAGTCGGTCTCTCGCTCGCTCCGAGAGCGCCAGCGGCAGGACGCGCAACGCCGCCCGCGCCGCGATCGCCCGCCCCCACGCCGGCGGCTTGTCCGCCAGCCAGCGCCGAAACTCCTCCCGTGATCGGACAGTCATGCGGCCAAGCGCCGCCGGGCGGGCCGATGGGTCCAGAGCCTTGCCGACATCTCCCGTCATGACCGCTCCCTGCGCGTTGGTCCCACCGGTGCGGGGATGCGTCCACGCCCGCCCCGGCGATGTGGGGCGGGCGGGCGCACGCGGGAGTCAGTCTAGCCGATAGGGTGGCGGTTCGGAAGCGGTTCTCACGCGGCGGCGGGCGCGCCGCGGGTTGTGGTACCCCTGGTTGCACCCCGATCCAAAGCGAGCGGGGGACCCACAGCGTCGCTTCGGCACATCGGGGCGCCGCCCCTCACACCGGGCGTCGGTTCGCGGCAGCGGTCGCGCCGGAAAAGGCCATCTCGGGGCCGGTCAGCCGCGGGCTGCGCCAATCCTCGGCCTCGTCCGCGGCGGGACGGACCGTGGTGCCGCGCAGCAGGGCGGCGATCTGCTGGGGCGCCGAGGGTGCGCCCCGCATCAGCCAGGAGCGGATGGCCAGCCCGGACCGGCTCAGGGCCGGCTGATCGGACAGCGCCAGACCCAGCCGGCGCAATTCGGTCAGGGAGTCTTCCGGTACCGGCCGGAGAAATTCGCCGGTCAGAACGTCGGCGGCGCGTATCGTCCTGACCATCGTGCGGGGAAGGTCATAAGAATTTGTCTCACTTGCCATGATAATCCTCGCTTGCGCTCATTTTGCGGATACCGACCCATCCGCACCGTACCCTGCCGATTTTAATTGCACTCGGGGGTTATATCCCCTGAGCCGGCAGATCAGCAAGTGGCCATTTGGCTTAAGCGATCGGATATATCCATTTGTAGTAGCTGGCATCTGCAACATAGATTAGCCTTCATTGAATTGAATGTTCGGCTGGCCGGCAGGTTCGGAAAAATACTTGGGAATTTAGAGCCAAATCGGCAGCCAGCCGGCCCCGGTCAGGCCGCCACGGCGCAGCACTTTTTGTACTTGCGGCCGCTGCCACACGGGCAGGGTTCATTGCGCCCGATCTTGGTCACGCTCCGCGGGCGGGGCAGGACGATGGAGCCATCGACGTACCACCACTGGCCATCGCGTTTGACGAAGCGGCTCGCTTCGTGATGGCTGCGTGGTTGTTTACCCACCGCAAAATGGGCGATAAATTCGACCGTCCCTTCGTAGTCATCGACGCCGCCGGCGGTAACCTCAACCACCTCCAGGCCGGTCCAGGTGCTGGTCTTCGACCACCCGGTAACGTGGTCCCGGTCGAAATCGTGGCGGGTTTCCGGCAGCAGGGTCTCTTCCAGATACTCGATGCGGCCGGTGGCGAATGCCGAATAACGCGCGCGCATCAACGCCTCGGCGGTCGGCGCCGGCAGCGCACCGGTCAGGTAGGGCTCGCAACAGTCGCTCAGCAGGCGGCCGGAGCCGCAGGGACAATCAGTCATGCCTGTTCCTCGTGTTTTCATCCAAAGGGCGTGCGACGGTGGGACCGTCCGGGGTCGGGGGCGGGCCGCACTATGAAGCCGGCCGCCGGGCCACGACAATACGGCAATGGGCGGCGGGGCGGCCGGCCATGGCCCGGTTTCAGCCGGCCTCGGTCGGCGCGTCCTCGTCGCCCTCGGACTCCGGGGGCTCCGGCGGCTGGTAGGCCAGCGGCGGCGACGGCGGCACCAGGGCGACACTGTCGGGCGAAGTCGCCAGCGCCAGCAACCGGAGCGAGCGACCGGCCACGGTGAGGGTGTGGCCCATGGGGTGGAGGGTATCGTCGCTGCCGCCGTCGCCGAACACGGTATCGAGCAGACAGCGCCAGCCCAGGCCGCCGGGCAGCGTCGGCAGCGTCACCGCCAGCGCCCCATAATGGGCATTGACCAGGATCAGCAGAAAGTCGTCGGGGCACGGGGTGCCGTCCAGCATCGGGTAAGTGCCGGCCATGCCATTGAGGCCGAGAGCGAGGCAGCGCGCCTGACTGTCCCGCCATTCGTCGCTGGTTTTCTCGCTGCCGCGCGGCGTGAACCACAGGATATCCTTGATCCCCTGGGCCGAACGGTGCCGGCCGTGCAGGAACCGCGGCCGCCGCAGCACCGGATGATCGCGGCGCAGGCCGATCAGCAGCCGGACGAAGGCCAGCAACTCGCGGTCGGCGGCGCCGATTTCGGGCCAGGGCAGCCACGACACCGGGCTGTGGTGGCAATAGGCATTGTTGTTGCCGCCCTGACTCCGGCCGATCTCGTCCCCGGCCAGCAGCATCGGCACGCCCTGGGACAACAGCAGCGTGGCCAGCAGGTTGCGCTTCTGGCGGGCGCGCAACTCCTGGATCACCGGGTTGTCGGTCGCGCCTTCGGCCCCGTGGTTCCAACTGAAATTGGCGTCGGTGCCGTCCCGGTTGCCTTCCAGATTGGCCTGGTTGTGCTTGCCGTTGTACGAGACCAGATCGGTGAGGGTAAAGCCGTCGTGGGCGGTCACGAAGTTGATGCTGGCCCACGGCCGCCGGCCGCGATGCTCGAACAGGTCGGCCGAGCCGGTCAGCCGGGCCGCCAGTTCGGGCAGCATGCCGGGATCGCCGCGCCAGAACCGGCGGACGGTGTCGCGGTAGCGGTCGTTCCACTCGGCCCAACCGGGCGGAAAGCCGCCCAGACGGTAGCCGCCCGGCCCCACGTCCCAGGGTTCGGCAATCAGCTTGACCTGTGCCAGCACCGGGTCCTGGCGGCAGGCATCGAGAAAGCCGCTGCCGGGCTCGAAGCCGCCGGCCTCCCGGGCCAGCGTGGTGGTCAGGTCGAACCGGAAGCCGTCCACATGCATCTCGGTCACCCAGTAGCGCAGCGACTCCATGACCATCTGGAGCACCCGGGGGTGGGTGATGTTCAGCGTGTTGCCGGTGCCGGTCTCGTCGATGTAATAGCGGCGATCGCCGGGATGCAGGCGATAGTAAGAGGCGTTGTCGATGCCGCGAAAGCTCAGGGTCGGTCCCAGGTGGTTGCCTTCCCCGGTATGATTGTACACCACGTCCAGAATCACTTCGATTCCGGCCTCGTGCAGGCGCGCCACCATGGTCTTGAACTCGTTGATGGCGCCGGTGCCGAGATAGCGCGGTTCGGGGGCGAAGAAGCCGAGGCTGTTATAGCCCCAATAGTTCTGGAGCCCGCGGGCGACCAGCAGGCGGTCGTCGACCAGGGCATGGACCGGCAGCAGCTCGACGGCGGTGATGCGGAGCGCCCGCAGGTGGTCGATCATCGGCTTGGCCGCCAGCCCGGCAAAGGTCCCGCGTGCGGCTTCGGCAATCTCGGGGTGACGCTGGGTCAGGCCGGCGACATGGGCCTCGTAAAGGACCGTCTCCGACCACGGCACCTGGGGCGGGCGGTCGTTGCCCCAGGTGAAGGCGTCGTCGACCACGAGGCATTTGGGCATCAGCCGGGCACTGTCGCGGCGGTCGAAGCCAAGGTCCTCGCGCACGCCCCCGACCCGGTAGCCGAAATGGGCGTCGGCCCATTTCAACGGCCCGACCAGTGCCCGGGCGTAGGGGTCGACCAGCAACTTGTGCGGGTTGAAGCGGTGCCCCTGTTCCGGCCGGTAAGGGCCGTAGACCCGATAGCCGTAAAGCTGGCCCGGACGGACATCGGGCAGATAGACATGCCAGACCTCGTCGGTGTATTCGGGCAGGACGATGCGGTGGGTTTCGCGCTGGCCGTTGGCGTCGAACAGGCACAACTCGACCTTTTCGGCATGGGCCGAAAACAGCGCGAAATTGACCCCGAAGCCATCCCAGGTGGCCCCCAGCGGATGCGGCCGTCCCGGCCAGACCGCGAGGCTGCCCTCTTTTTTCGGCATCAACGGCACTCCGCGCAGGCCGGGAGCGGCACCGGACGGACCGGCACCGGCGGACAGGAAACGAAAACGGGGGAACGGCTGGACATGGCGGCGAACGGTTCTCGGCAAAAGCCCCGGGTGTCGTTGCTGGTTAGCACAGCGCCGGCGGCGGTGGCAGTGCCAAGGGACGGGACCCGGATGACCGGGTGCCGAAGCGCCGGCACCGCACCGGTACCACGCCCTTGAACCGCCCGCGGCGCTTTACCAGCTTTCCGGCCACCGCCGGCAAGGGGGACAACGGCGGCGGTGGCGGTGGCGGTGGCGAACAAGGCGATGCGGATCATTCGGGGCAACTCATTGGGGGAGATGGCGATGAGGCGGCGCGGCGGGAACGGGACGGAACGACGGCTGGCGGCCGGGCTGTGGGCACTGGCGGCGCTGGCGGCGGTGGCGGCGGTGGGCCTGACGGCACTGCCCGCGGGGGCGACGCTGCCCATCGGCGCCGATGGTGCCACCATTGCGCCGATGCTGGAGCGCGTGACCCCCGCGGTGGTCAACATTTCCGTCAGGTCGCACACCTCGGTCCATAACCCGCTGTTGCAGGACCCGTTCTTCCGTCAGTTTTTCAATGTGCCGGACGTTCCCGAACGGCGCGAGCAGATGAGCGCCGGGTCGGGGGTGATCATCGATGCCGCCGCCGGCCTCGTGGTGACCAACAACCATGTGGTCCGGGACGCCGACCAGATCATGGTGACGCTGAAGGACCGCCGCCGGCTTCAGGCCACCCTGGTCGGCACCGACGCCGGAACCGACCTCGCGCTGCTGCGCATCAAGGCCGGCAGCCTGACGGCGCTGCCCATCGGCGATTCGGATACCGTGCGGGTCGGCGACTTCGTGGCGGCCATCGGCAATCCCTTTGGCCTGGGCCAGACCGTGACTTCGGGCATCGTCAGCGCGCTTGGGCGCAGCGGGCTCGAGATCGAGGGCTACGAGGACTTCATCCAGACCGACGCCTCGATCAATCNNCCCGGCAATTCCGGCGGCGCGCTGGTCAACTTCGCGGGTCAGTTGATCGGGCTCAACACCGCGATCATCGGTCCGTCCGGGGGCAATGTCGGCATCGGCTTCGCGGTGCCGTCGAACATGGTCAGGGCGGTGTTGCGGCAACTGGCCGACTACGGCGAGGTGCGGCGCGGCCGGCTCGGGATCGAGGTGCAGGACCTGACGCCGGAGCTGGCCGATTCCTTCGACGAGACCGTCACCAAGGCGGTGTCGGAAGGGGCGCTGATCTCCAAGGTGGTGCCGGGATCCGCGGCGGCGCAGGCCGGGCTGAAGACCGGCGACGTGGTGGTCGGTCTGAACGGCTCGCCGGTGCGGGGCGCCACCGACCTGCGCAACCGCATCGGTCTGATGACCGTCGGCACCGACGTCAGTCTGGACGTGCTCCGTCGCGGCGAGCATGTTACGGTCAGTGCCCGGATCGGCCATTAACCCGGCCCTCAAGGCACGGTCAGGGGACCGGTGCGCGGCCGGGGAGAGAAGGATCGGGCCCGACCGATGACCAGCGATGACACGGCCCGGGCGCTGCTGGTGCGGCACCGCGCAGAGGCTTTGGCGGTTCGGCTGCCGCCGCTGCTGGTGGCGGCCGATCGGGTTGCGGCGACCGTCTGCCAGGGTGGCCATGGGCGGCGCCGGGTCGGCAGCGGCGAGACCTTCTGGCAGTTCCGCCGCTACCAGAGCGGCGACAGCGCCGGCATGATCGACTGGCGCCAGTCGGCCCGGTCCCAGCCGCTGTTCGTGCGCGAGACCGAGTGGGAGGCGGCGCAGANNGCGCTGGCGCTGGCGGTGCTGCTGGTCCGCGGTGGCGAACGGGTGGCGCTGCTCGATCGCCGGGAACGACCGGATGCCGGCAGGCATGTCCTCAGCCGCCTGGCCGAGCGGCTGACCGCGCCCGCCCCGGTTGCGGAGCGGTGCCGCGGTCTGCCCGAACCCCAACGACTACCCCGCCATGCCCAGGTGGTGCTGATCGGCGATCTGCTGTCGCCGCTCTCGGGGATTCAGGAGACGGTCGCCCATTTCACCGGCCAGGGGGTGCGGGGCCACCTTCTGCAAGTGCTGGACCCGGCGGAGGAGACTCTGCCGTTTACCGGCCGGGTGGCGTTCAGCGGCTTTGAAGGCGAAGGCTCCCTGCTGGTGCCGCGGGTCGAGGCGGTGCGTGCCGCCTATCTCGCGCGTCTGGCCCGTCACCGCAACGGTCTCGCGGCACTGGCCCGGGCCGCCGGCTGGACCTTTTCCGGTCACCGCACCGACCGCCCGCCCCAGACGGCGCTGTTGGCGCTGTTTGGCGCGCTCGGCCATGGGGCGTAGCCGCCATATGCGCCGGGGATCGTGCGCTTGCCCTGCACCCGCGAAGGAGGCTCNNGGGTTCAAAGGGCCGGCCGGCCCTTTGCGGGTGTGGGCGGAGCCCACCAGATTGTTACCTTTCAATGCCCAAGAGCCGGCCTGGATCGCCGGCAGCAGTTCGGCGACGACGGTACGGTAAACTTCGCGTTTGAACGGCACCACCAGGGACACGAGGTCTTCCGGCCGGACCCAGCGCCAGGCGTCGAACTCCGGGTGCGCGGTGGCGAGGTTGATCTCGGATTCGGTGCCGACGAAGCGGGCGGCGAACCATTTCTGTCGTTGCCCGCGCCAGCGCCCGTGCCAGACCACCCCGATCAGATGGTCGGGCAGGTCGTAGTGCAGCCATTCCCGGGTTTCCGCCACCAGCTCGGCGCGGTTGGTGCCGATCTCCTCGGCCAGTTCGCGTAACGCCGCTGCGGCCGGAGTCTCGCCCGGATCGATGCCGCCCTGGGGCATCTGCCAGGCGTCCGGGGTGTCGCAACGCCGGGCCACGAAAACCTGTCCGGCCTCGTTGAACAACAGGATGCCGACGCAGGGCCGATAGGGCAGGGGCGGGCTTGCCGGTTCTGTTCCACTCATGACATCAGTGCCTTTCTTCGGGCGGCGGTGGCGGCAACGGCTTCTGAAGGTTGATGGTGGCCGAGAGCGGCACCAGGATCAGCTTCTTGTCGGGCAGCAGCGGCACCCACTTGGCGACGCGCTCCAGGGTGGTCGGGTAAGGCTCACCCAGTCCCACCGCGACGCCGCTCTCAAGGGCTATCGCCTCCAGCGCCGCCAGTTGGGCGTCGATGCCGGCCCGGGAAGCGTCCTGGTCAATGATGCGGTCGGCCCGGGCACGGGGCACGCCCATCTCGATGGCCAGCGTGTCGGCGATGCTGCGGGGAGCGGTGCCGGCGTCAAGGAACAGCAGCCCCCGCTTCTTGACGACATCCATCACCGGGCGCAGCGCCGGGGTATCGGCCTGGAAGCGCGAACCGGACGGACTGGTGATCCCGACATAGCCGGTGAACCGGCCGAGCGCCCATTCCAGCCGATCGATGTTGTGGGCGGGATCGAGGTTGAGCAGCAAGGTGTTGGGGCCGGGGTCGTCGTGAGGGTAGCTCAGGGGTTCCATGGGGACGCTCAGGAGCACCTCGTGGCCCTGGTTGCGGGCGGCATCGATCCAGCCTTCGAGGCGGTCGGCGACCGGGACGAAGGCCAGGGTCACCCCCGGCGGCAGCCGTTGCAGGGCAAGCCCGGTGGCGGCGCCGGCCACACCCATCTGGCCGATGACGATGGCAATCCGGCCGCGCCGGTCGGTGGCGGAAAACGGCCGGGCGTAGACCTGCCAGGGCTGCCGGCCATCGGCACCGACCATCGGCAGCAGGCCGTTGCGGCTGTCTTCGGTCAGTCCGGGCGCGGGAGACCGGGCCAGGGGAAAGGCGTCGTCGGGGCCGGGTCCGGCGACCGGTGGTGGCGGCGGTGGGGGTTTGGCGGCCGGGGCGGCCTCGGCGGCGGCTTTGGCCGGCGCCGAGGCCGCCGCCGGAGGGGCTCCGCCCGCCACCGGCACCGTGACCTGCGGCACCGCCTGACTCCACTCCTGGAGGGTTTCGGCGGCGTTGAGCCACAGCCAGAGCGCGGCGCCGACCACCACGCCCACCAGCAGCAGCACCAGAGTCGTAAAAAGGGGCGGCAGCGCCCACCGGGGCCGCCGGTAGGGTCCGCCGAACCTGTCCCTCCGCCGGCGCGTCCACGCACCGAGGCGAATCGGCAACCGGGGGAGGGAGAGTTTGAGCTTCACCGTGGCGGCGGCGGTCAGTCGACGGTGTGCGCGTGGAACAGGGCCATGCCTCGCAACAGATCCAGCGCCCGTTCCAGTTGGTAATCCATCGCTCCCGGTTTGCCGGTATCGGTTCCGTCATCGCCGGGTTCTCCGGCCGGCGGCGTCGCCGGTGCCGGCGGGGCGGTGGTCGGAGCCGGGGTTCCGGGAGTCCCAGGGGCCGGGGCCGGGGCCGGGGCCGGGGCCGGGGCCGGAGTCGCGGGGGCCGGGGTTGCGGGCGCCGGGGGCGCGGTTTCCGGGGTCCCCTTGGCCGGCGGCTGACCGGCCGGTGCCGTGGTTCCGGCCGGCGCCGCACCGGTCTGGTTGTCGTTACGCAAGGCCCCCCGCAGATCGGCTTCCCGGCGGTGCTGGGCCGGCTGCTCCAGGTCCTCGAGTCGGGCCTGGTGGACCTCGATGTCGGGGGTGATGCCCAGTTGCTGGATCGAACGGCCCGACGGGGTGTAGTAGCGCGAGGTGGTCAGACGGATGGCGCCGTGGCTGGCGGCAATCGGGATGATGGTCTGGACCGAGCCCTTGCCGAAGGACTGGGTGCCCATGATCACCGCGCGATGGTGGTCCTGGAGCGCGCCGGCGACGATTTCCGAGGCCGAGGCCGAACCGCCATTGACCAGCACCACCACGGGCAGGGTGCCCGAGAGATTGCTGTCCGGCTTGGCGTTGTAACGCTGGGTGTCTTCGGGGCGGCGGCCGCGCGTCGACACGATTTCGCCGTGGTCGAGGAAGGAGTTGGAGACCGAGATGGCCTGATCGAGCAGGCCGCCGGGATTGTTCCGAAGGTCGAGCACCCAGCCGACCAGTCCGGCGCCCAGGCTTTCCTTGATGCCGGCGAAGGCCTTTTCCAGGCCGCTCTGGGTCTGCTCGTTGAAGGTGGTGATGCGGATGTAGCCGACATTGCCCTCGGTGCGGAAACGAACCGACTGAATCTTGATCACCGCGCGGGTCATGCTGACTTCGAACGGTTCAGCCTCGCCGCGCCGGACCGTGACCTTGATCTCGGTCCCGACCGGGCCGCGCATCTTGTCGACGGCGTCGTTCAGGGTCATGCCCTGCACGGCCTCGCCGTTGAGATGGGTGATCAGGTCGCCCGACTTCAGCCCGGCCCGGTAGGCCGGGGTGTCGTCAATGGGCGAGACCACCTTGATCACGCCGCTTTCCATGGTCACTTCGATGCCGAGCCCGCCGAACTCCCCGCGGGTCTGCACCTGCATGTCCTGGAAATTCTTCTTGTTGAGATAGCTGGAGTGGGGATCCAGCGAGGTCAGCATGCCGTTGATGGCGGCCTCGATCAACTGCTCGTCCGAAACCGGCTCGACGTACTCGGCGCGGACCCGTTCGAAAACATCCCCGAACAGGTTGAGCTGCCGATAGGTTTCGGAGGTGTTCGATTCGGCGGCAATCCCACCGGGTGCCAGCACCAACAACAAGCACGCCAAGGTGGCGCTAGCCAGGAACTTCATCATCTACCCTTGTCCTTTTCCGTCCAGAGCAGGGATGCCACGCCGCGGATTGATCGGCTGACCGTTGCGCCTGAGTTCAAAATACAGGTCGGGGACACCATCGGCCGGGTCGGCGACCACGCCCACCGGTTCTCCTGCCGACACTGACCGGCCGACCGCGGTGTCGATCCGCCCCAGTCCGGCGATAAGACTATGATATCCATTGCTGTGTTCAACGATCAAGATCTGCCCGTAATTGCGGAAGCGACCGGCGA
>PLTC01000002.1:0-1290 GCA_003165295.1 Rhodospirillales bacterium
AGTAGCGCGGAAGCGGCGCGGTTTTTCGTCTATCTGGCCGACCCCATTCGCCGGACCACTCGGCATAGTTTCCTCCTCAGCTAGAGTGCTTTGAGAAAGGCAAGCAGCGCGTCAGGGGGCTTGTAAACGCCGAGAAGCCCGTCATGGGCGGTGGTTTTGGCAAGAATTTTCTCCTTCATGGCGAGATCCGCTTCCAGATAGACGTGGGTGGTCTCCACTGATTCGTGGCCGAGCCAGAGGGCGATGACGGTGGTATCGACACCGGACTGCAATAGCTCCATAGCTGCGGTGTGCCTGAGGACGTGGGGCGATACCGTCTTATTATTCAGCGACGGGCAATGTTCGCGAGCGGAAGCGACATGTCGCGCCAGCAGGTACTGGACCCCGTCGTTACTCAATCGCCCCCCTTGGCGGTTGGGGAACACCACTCGGCCATCGCCGCGAACCGGCTCGTTCGACCAGGCTTGCAGTATCGCCGCTGTCTGCTTCGTCAGCGGCGTGCAGCGCTCCTTTCGTCCCTTGCCGACGACGTGGACATGAGCGCCGGTCCCGACATGGACATCGTTGTGGTTCAGGCAGGTCATTTCGGATAAGCGCAGCCCGGTCTGGACCATGAGCAGCAGCCAAGCGTGATCGCGACGACCCGACCAGGTATCTCGATCCGGCGCAGCCAGCAGGGCGTCAACCTCCGGCCGTGTCAGATAATGAATCTGTTCGTGAACACAACGCTTGCAAGGAACGGCTAGGACTCGTTGGATCGGCTCGGACTGGGCTGGCATTTCGAACGCGGCATAGCGGAAGAATGAGCGAATGGCCGTGAGCCGGAGATTTCGACTGCGAGCCCCGATGCCTCGCCGATCCTGCAAGTCGTCCAAAAAGGCGCTGACCAAGGGCGCGTCGATCTCCTCGATGGTGAGCTGCGACGGGTCTTTTCCGAGCCTGGTCTTGGCGAACAGCAGCAGGAGATGGAAAGTATCGCGGTACGATTTGATCGTGTGGGGGCTGGCATTTCGCTGCTGGACCAGCCGTTGGGTAAAAAAGCGGGTCAGCAACGTGGCGAAGTTGGCGGCGGGCTTCATGGCGCCGCCTCCCAGTGCTGTTCCAGCCGGTCTTTGGCCGCCGCCAACAGTTGCGGACAAGCGGACAGATACCAATAGGTATCGCGGACCTCGACATGGCCAAGGTAGGCCGAGAGGACAGGCAACCGTCGTTCCACGTCCTGGCCGTCGCGATACCAACGCAGAACGGTTGTCACGGCAAAGCGGTGCCTCAGGTCGTGCAGGTGCGGCC
>PLTC01000002.1:1367-4487 GCA_003165295.1 Rhodospirillales bacterium
ACCAGTCGGGACTTGCCGAATTTCGACGAGTGAATGGTCAGGATGGCGTCGTCAATATCAACGTCGTCCATGGTCAGACCAAGTGCTTCGGAGATCCGCAGGCCGGAGACGCTGAGTAGTCCGAACAGGCAATGATAGGTATGATTTCGTAAGCCGTCTCTCGCCCGCAGTTCCAATGCAGCGAGTAAAAGGGCTCGGATGTCA
Source organism: Rhodospirillales bacterium (assembly GCA_003165295.1). GTDB lineage: Bacteria > Pseudomonadota > Alphaproteobacteria > Azospirillales > Azospirillaceae > BOG-933. The sequence goes on from PLTC01000002.1 coordinate 1,572, forward strand.
TCGTCCGAGAAGAGGTATGGGNNTGATAATGGAAAGGCAAAAGCCCTGCCGGCGGAATCTCTGTTCGTTGGTCAAATGCCGCGCAATACCGGGCAAAGCCGCGTACAAAACTCAACCGCCGTGCCCATTGCGCTGGTTGAACGGCGGTGGGCATCTGTGCCCAGGCGAGGGCTTGATCGGTCGAGATATACTCGGCCTCGGACTGCTCCAGGAAGTCGATGAACGACAACAGACGCGTGCCTTCGCCAGCAAGCTTGAACCCCAGGGCGCGGCGCATGGCCAGATAATCGCGCAGCGCGTCCCGCATGGTGCTCATGCCACATCTCCCGGCCAAGCCAGACCCAACGGTCGAAGTGCTGCAAAGTCGACCTTCGCGTAAATGCTGGTCGTTTTCGGGTGCCGGTGCCGCAGAAGGCTGCCGATCTCGGTCAAGGTCGCGCCCTGCCGGAGCAGGCCGGCCGCGAGCGCATGTCGGAATTGATGGGCCCCTCGGGATCGCGTTTCGACACCCGCTCTGGCGATTGCCGTGCCGACGATCGTGGCAATGGTCTGGGGCGCCCCAAGTTCGCGGATCGGCGCGCAAACGCGCAGGAACAATGCCCGACAGGTGCTGACCGGACGTCCCCATTGTAGATATTGGGCAATCGCCTCGCCGACATCGGCTGGCAACGGTAGGACCGCAGCCTGNNCAAAATCCGTGATCAGAAAACGCCGAAAACCCGTCGCTTTGCCTGCTCAGGCTCACTGGCAACGGTAGGACCGCAGCCTGGTTCCCCTTGCCGACCACTGCAATGGAGCCGGCCTCCCAGTCGATGCTGTCCAAGGTCAGCCCGACGATTTCGCAGGAACGCAGGCCGAGGCGTGCCAGCAGCAGAAGGATCGCATAGTCGCGCTGTCCAAGGGGCGTATCACGCGGACACTTTGCAATGACCGCGCGAAGGTGCTCCGGGGCGATTGCCCTCGGAATGGCCGTCATCGACCAATTGGGCACGGTCGGGACCGCGTCGGCCAGATCAAGCTGTGTCCCGCCGCTATAGCGGACATAGCGAAGGAAGGACCGCAAGGCGATCGTCGCCGCCTTGGCTCTGGCTGGACTGAGACAGGCTGCCTGTCGCCGGATAAACTCGATAACGTCCGAGCCGCGCAATAGGCATAGATCGACTGAGCCGGTTCCGAAGCGTTCTGACAGGAAGGCTTCGGCGAACGGACAATATTGGAGCAGCGTTCTCTCGGATAGTGCCTGATCCTTCAGCAAGTGGCGGGCGTATGCAGCAATTGTCCGCTTCACCGGCGTCAGTTCGGCAGGCGCGGTTGGCGCGCGGCAGATATCCAAACGGCGAAGGAAGTCGATCAGCCGCCGCAGAGTTGCGGCGGCCCCTTGTACGACAAACCCGCTTTGTGCAGGCTCATCGAGAAAGCGCCGCACATGCTCGTCGGTCACAGACCCCGCGGCGATATTCTCGGCCTGAAGCCAACGGCTGAACCTGGCTGCGGCCCGAACCTGTTGGCCGAGCCCGCGACGTTCGAAACCTTGTTCGTCAAGCCCTCTCGCAAATGCATCAAGGTAGGCCGCCAATGGGCCCTCCGGCTCTCGCGCCAGGGTCCACAAGCTGTCCCGTTTCGATTCCATTTTCGCTCTCCTTCCAAAATCGGAAGGAGAGAAGCTATGCCGACACCGGCATGATGAATTCGGCAGAAAACCGCGCCGCTTCCGCGCTACTCGGCATAGTCCCGCTGTCGGCATAGTGGGGTCTATGCCGAGCTCGGCATAGACCCCAGTCGCATTGCGCCTGTTCACCGGGCAGCGTGCGCAGGCGCAGATAAGCCTCCGCCGGCGGACGCGGCCGATGGCAGGCGATGACGGCGCGGAAGTGGCTTTTGCCGCCACGGTAGCCGCGTTCCCTGGCCATTGCGTGCAGGCGGCTGGCGGTCAGCGTCGGGAACCTGGCCAGCATCTCGCGGATGAACGGCAGATAGGGGTCGATCTTCGATGCGCGCTGCGGCGCCCCGATGCGCGGCAGGCCGGCTTGCGCCAGCACCCGGGCGACGGTTTCGGCGTGCACGTGCAACTGCCGGGCGATCGTTCCGGTGCGCCATTTTTCGACATGGTAATAGCGCAGGATCTGCGCCTCGAGGTCAGCCGGAATGGTCATGATCGGGTCCTCCTCGTCTGTTCCGACCGACCCGGCGTGGCAGAAACCCTTGCCGTACATAGACCGAACAACGACGACCACAGCGCATGCAGCACCAACCCGGCCTGCGCGGAGGCTGTCGGCCGTCCAAGGGCAACGGTTGTTCACCGGCCACCACCGGATCTGCGCTCAGCACAGCATCCGTTCGATCCGCGGGTGAACCGTGATGCGTCACTTTATTTTCGTGTGCCCGGTTTTTCCGGGCCCGATAGCGGCGCGACCGCTCCGCATGTTTGATCCGGCCGCGACCGCTCGCTTGATAGCGCCGGCCCGCTCTGTGCAGCGATCGGCGACGCGCCCCCGGCGCACACTCGGCGCAGTAGATATGGCCCCGGTCGCAGTCGCTACAGATCAGCACCTGGTCCCGGCAATCCGGGTCCGCGCACAGGTAAAGCCGGGCTTGCGGCACATCGGCATGGCCGCAACGGCCGCCCTCATCAGGCGCCCGCCGATGCTGTGGACGCGCGCCGCGGCGGCTGCGATGATGCCCCTGCAATCGTGCCTCTGCACGGTGTAGGGCACGGCGCCGAAGCAAAACTTGCCGGTGATGGGACGGCGCCGTGCCTGCCTGTCGATCTCGACAGGTTCTACCGCACCAAGTTCAAATCCCGAGGCTGGACCCGCCCCCGGATTGCCCCGGTGGGTCCACAGGTTCCTCCCGCCCCCTTCGCTCCGCTGCGCGCCAAGGGCGCTCCGCTCCGGGGGCGGGTCCCTCCTATGGACT
>PLTC01000308.1 GCA_003165295.1 Rhodospirillales bacterium
GTCCGGGCCTGATCGGAAAACAACAATTGTTTGGCCACGATGGCAGTTCCTCACTGAGTAATGGTTCGCTTGGCGACAATGTCCGCTTCGCACACGGGGTCCGTTTCGCACACGGGGGCTACTTCACCACCTTGGCGAGAATGTCGGTTTCGCGGAGGATCTTCACTTCGCGACCGTCGACTTCAATCTCACTCCCGGAATACTTGCCATAGATCACCTCGTCGCCGACGGCCACGGCCAGATCGCCGCGCTGTCCGCTATCCAAGAGCTTGCCGGGGCCGACCGCCAGCACCGTACCGCGCTGCGGCTTCTCTTTGGCAGTGTCCGGCAGCACGATGCCGCCCGCCGTCACTTGCTCCGCCTCTACCGGTTCCACCACCACCCGATCATCCAACGGCCTCAGCTTGATATCCTTGCTCATGTCAGATTCCCTTGTCACAAACGAGTGTTAAGTTGATTGTCAATTCTTCAGCTTTCAGCGATCAGCGTCGAGCCTTCACCGTTGCCGTTCTGCCGCAGACTTCTGATTGCCGACCGCTTTCTACATTCCCATGCCACCCATGCCACCCATGCCACCCATGCCACCTCCCATTCCGCCCATCTCGTCCATGCCGTTGCCGCCTGGGCCGCCCTTGGGCTCTTCTTCCTTGGGAATATCCGTAACCAGACAGGAAGTGGTCAGGAGCAGTGCAGCCACGCTGGCCGCATTCTGCAAAGCGCTGCGGACGACCTTCGCCGGATCGATAATCCCGGCTTCGACCAGGTCGCAATACACGTCACGCTCGGCGTCGTACCCTTCGTTCTTGTTCTTCATCTGCCGCACCCGACTGACAACCACCGCGCCGTCCTGGCCGGCATTCTCGGCAATCGCCCGCAACGGTGCGTCCAGGACCTTCTTGATGATCCCGGCACCCAGCTTCTCGTCGCCGGAGAGTTCTAGCTTGTCCAGCGCCTTGCCCGACCGCAACAGGGCCACGCCGCCGCCCGGTACGATTCCCTCTTCCAACGCCGCCTTGGTCGCCGAACGGGCGTCCTCCAGCAGGGCCTTGCGCTCCTTCATTTCGGTCTCGGTCGCAGCCCCAACGTGGATCTGTGCCACGCCGCCAGCCAACTTGGCCAACCGCTCTTGGAGCTTCTCGCGGTCATAATCACTATCGGTATGTTCGATCTCGCGGCGGATCTGGTCGGCGCGGCCGTCGATGGCCGCTTTCGCGCCGGCGCCCCCCACGATCGTCGTGTTATCGGCATCGATGATCACCCGCTTGGCCGTGCCCAGGTCGGAGATCTTGACGGAGTCCAACGTGACGCCCAGATCCTTGAACAACGCGGTGCCGCCGCACAAAACGGCGAGATCGCCCAGCATCGCCTTGCGGCGATCGCCGTAGCCGGGCGCCTTCACCGCACAGACGTTGAGGATCCCGCGGAGCTTGTTGACCACCAGCGTGGCCAGGGCCTCGCCTTCGATATCCTCGGCGATAATCAGCAGCGGACGGTTCGCCTTGCTCACGGCTTCCAGCAACGGCACCAGGCTCTTGGCGCTGGAAATCTTGTCCTCGTGGATCAGAATAAGGGCCTTCTCCAACTCGCAGTTCTGCTCGTCCTGGTTGGTGACGAAGTGCGGCGAGAGGAAACCGCGGTCGAACTGCATCCCTTCCACCACGTCGACGTAGGTCTCGGACTGCTTCCCTTCCTCAACCGTAATCACGCCGTTCTTGCCCACCTTTACGAAGGCGTCGGCCAGCACGTTGCCGATCGATGAGTCGTTGTTGCCGGCAATCGTCGCGATCTGCGTAATCTCTTTCTTATTCTTCTCGTCGACCGCGACCGCCATTTTCCGGATCGCCTCGACCACCGCGTCCGTCGCTTTGTGCACGCCCCGCGAAATGGCCATCTGGTCGGCCCCGGCCGCCACCAGACGGAGGCCTTCGCGGTAGATCGCCTCGGCCAATACGGTGGCCGTGGTGGTGCCGTCGCCGGCGATCTCATTGGTCTTCGTCGCCGCTTCCTTGACCAGTTGCGCACCCAGGTTTTCGTACGGGTCGTCCAATTGGATTTCCTCGGCTACGGTCACCCCGTCCTTGGTCACCTTGGGAGCGCCCCAGCCTTTGTCCAATACGGCATTTCGCCCACGCGGACCCAGGGTGCAGATAACCGCTCGGGCTAACTTGCTGACGCCGATGGCCAGCGGTTGTCGAGCTTCGTCTTCAAAGACCATCTGTTTTGCCACAGCGGATTCCTCCTGTTGCTNNATGACAACGCCACGACCATCTTTGGCAGCCGAGGCCAATTGGGACGGCCTTAGTTGCAAGACGCGTGCCAAGGGGAAGCCGTGTTCGCAACCCGTTTAATAAATTGCACTTCCGACGACCACCATTAACCCCTCTCGCGTTCCAAACCCCTGGCGAGTCGGCCGAGATGCCAATTTGGCAGGAGTAGCCCAAACTCTTCCTGGCCCAATTCAACCGTTGAATACCGGGTGCCCGAGTGCTACGATCAAGCGGCAATGAGAGGGGGAGGGGAAATGGGCGTGGAAGGCAGAGAACAAGGGAGACTTGGCGATGCGCGAATCAAGGATCATCGTTTTGTGCCGACGTTTCTCGGGGGCCATTTGCCGATCCAGTCGTTGCCGGTCGCTGGTCCCGTAATTCATAGGATTATCGTCGAGGGGGGGTTAAGCCGGAATTTTGGCCGCCTTGTTGGCCAAAACCGCCTTGTCATCGCGGGGTCGGGGGACCCGCGGCCATCCCCGCTAACTCGCCATCGTCATCCCAAGGATAAGGTAATACCCATGTCATCCTTCCGGTTCCTCGGTGTCTTGCTCCTACTGAGCGCGACAGCTCCGTTTGCGCTAGGGGAAACCATTTATATCTCCGCCCGGCAGGCTCGGACACTGTCGCCCACGATGGTCTTGGGCGACCGACTGGGATTGCAGGACGACAGCGCCCTGGGCAGTTTTCTCGTGCCTACGGTGTGCAGTGAAGCCGATAAGGCCGATGGCCACAGCTACGCTGAATTCAGCGTCGACGTGCATCGGCCGGCGACCTATTACGTTTGGGCGCGTCTGCGGTGTCTGCTGGCCGCCGACGAGTCCTTCGCACTGATGCCCCAAGGTTCAGACGCCTCGCCGATTGTGTTGGGGGGGCGTGGCGCCGAGAATCGCGACTGGCACTGGACTGGTCAAAACAACACGCCCGACCGTCCGCTGGGCCTGAGCCGGCTGAAGATCGACTTGAAGGCCGGCACGCTGATCTTCCGCATTACGGCACGCGAAGCCCACGCCACCGTATACCGGCCGTTACGCTGGCCGCAAGCCGAACCGGCTTTCAATCCGCGGCTGAACCTGCTTTGCTTGACGAGCGATGCCAGCTATGTGCCCAGCGATGCCGACGCACAGAAGGTGCTGAAGTTGGATCGCGCGGCAAACGTGCCGCTTCCACGCGTAACCAATCCCACGTTACCTTCTTTGACGGACGCCCAATGGCGTCGCGCCGGAAAGCAACCGGTTGCCGATTGGCTGCGATGTGCCCGCTGGTATACCAAGGATAGTTGGCGGGAGGAACTGGCCTACCGCTCTCCCGGCGACATCGCCGCTCTCGTGCGGCAGATCGCCGCATGCGAAGCCAGCGTGTTTCGCCTTTCGGTATTTTGGGGCGGCGAGACCTACTATCAAAGTCGCGTGGCTCCTCACGCTCCAGGTCTGAAGGACCTGGATTACCTGCGGGAGGCCGTCGACGAAGGTCATCGCCGCGGTATGAAGATCGTGGTCTACATCAATCCCAACGCCCTCAATGCGGGCCATCCGCTCTTTGAGCAATGCGTCATCCGCACGGCCGACGGCCGGCGCTCCGACCGTCCCGCCTACGGCGGCAGCGTCCGCGGACAAACGGCGTACGCCTGCATCAACCATCCCCGCTATCGGCAGTTTCTGCGCGATGTGCTCCAGGAGATCTTCACGCGCTACCAGCCTGACGGCCTCTACGTGGATGGCCTCTCTCCGCACGTCTGTTTCTGCGAGCACTGCCGGGCGAAGTATCGCCGGATGTTTGCCGCGGAGATGCCGGCCGCAAAATTCGCGCGCGACAAGGCCGACGCGGCGTGCTGGGGTGAAATGCAGAGTGACCCGCCGTTGGTGGGCCGATCCTGCGACGTCGATACCTGCCGCCTGACCGCCATGTTTTCTCGATCGCTGGCCGAAGTGACCGAGCTCTTCACGCGTACGGTCAAGGGCTGCAAGCCCGACGCCGTGGCCGTCTATCATTCCTATCCAAAGCCCGACAGCATCGCGTTTTACGACGCGACGTTGACCGAGATCTACGCCCAAAAACCGTGGGTCCATTCGACCTGGAAGTTCGGCGAACTGGCAAACTACTCCAATGTCTTTCCCATCCCGGTGTTTTTCAACATCTACCCGCACGATCGATTCACCGCGGCCGAGGCTCGCGACAAGGCGTTCCAGGGGCTGGCCAACGGCGTGTTTCCCAACTATTGGAGCACGATGGAGATGAAACCGGTGTTCGCCTTCCTGCGGCGCAACGCCGAGTTTTACGATTTCGCGATGACGACGCCCGTGAAGTTCCTGGCCCTGGCCCGCGATTTTCGCCCCGATGCCGCACAACAGGCGGCACCGTTGCCCACCGGGGTAAAGTGTGCCCGCGATCGATTCATCGCGCCCGCCGTAGGCGCTTACTCGGCGCTGCTGCGATCGGCATTGCCGGTGGTCGCCCTGCACCGCAGCGGCTTCGAGCGACAACTGGCCGGATTCCGGGTGCTGGTGCTACCGAACAGCGCGCTGTTGAGCAACGAGCAGGTGGACGCCGTACGAGAATTCGTCCGCGCCGGCGGTGGGCTGATTTGCACGCATGAAACCTCGCTCTACGACGAGAAAGGTGTGCGGCGCTCGGATTTTGCCCTGGCCGACGTCCTGGGCATCCATTATCGCGGCGTGCTCCCCGCTGCCGTACGCAGCTTGCGAGTGACCGCGCCGTCACACCCCGTCGTCGCCGCGTTGGTCGGCCTGCCGGCCGACCAGGATGAGCCCCAAGTGGTGGTGGACCCGACAGCGGCCGAGACGCTCGCCTATTCGCGTACCAATCGGCCTGGCGAGGCGGAGACGATCCCCGCGGTGCTTGTGCATCGCTTTGGAAAGGGGCGCGTGGTCTACCTGCCCGGGCGGCCGGACGCCATGCAGTGTGAAACGTTGTGCCCGTGGATCGAGCGGCTCTATGCCAGCGCGGTCCGCTGGGTCGCTCAGGAACGGCCACCCGTCGAGATCCGTGCCGGGGCGATGGTCGGCGTTACGCTGTTCGACCAGCCGCAGCGAAGGGTTCTCCACCTGCTGAACTACAACCGTGACACTCGCTACCAGAGCGACGACGTGGGGACGCTGCATAGTGTCGCGGTGGACTTGGCAGTTCCTTCGGGTCGTCGCATCCAGCGGATTCAGCGGCTTTGGAATCCTGCGGAGCTCCCGTTCACCCAGACCGCCGATCGCGTCAAGTTTTCGTTACCGGACCTTGGCTCGTACGAGGCAGTTTCCTTGGAGTTTGTGGGCTGGTAGCATCAGGCGACCGAACACGAGAGCGATCCCGATTTCGCGGCGGGGCAATTTGGTCATTTGGCTCCTTGCCCTCACGCTGCTTCGGCGTCGTCGTCTTCGCCGGAAACCTCTTCCCACTGATACTCGTCCCGCTCTTCTTCGGTGAAGGAGTCCTCCTCATCTTCCAGAACGATCGGCTTGTCGACCGGCTCCTCCGCTTCCACGCTTGCCGCGATCTTGCGGCGCCGCCGTCGCGGTTCAGGCGCCGCGGGCCGTTCCTTCTTCTTCTCGCCCGCCTCCAGCACGATCGGCGTCGGCAAGGGCTCGGAGTTGCTCGGCAGGCACACCGAGGCCACGCGCAACGCCTTGAACAGTTTGAAGACGTGCTCGTGGCAGGTGAACACCAACACCTGCTGGCCGGCGGCCGCGAAATCACGGAGCACCTCGGCCGCGGCCTTCGCCCGGTCCGCATCGTAGTTCACGAGCACGTCATCCAAGACCATCGGCAACGCCACCCCGCGCTGCGCGTAACAGCGAGCCAGGCCCATCCGCAGGGCCAGGAACAACTGCTCGCGCGTGCCGCGGCTAAGCTGCTCGACGGTATGGGCGTTGCCCGCTTCGTCGTCGACCCGCAATACTTGCTGCCCCAAGGGGGTCCATACCCGCGTATAACGGCCGCGAGTGAGGCGCTCCAGGTAGCCGGAAGCCTCTTGCAGCGTTTCCGGTTGGCGATGCTTCTCGTACGTCACCCGAATCGACTCGAGAACGCGGTTGGTTACGGCCAGCACCTGCCATCGCCGGATGGCATCTTCCAGGCGTTTCTCGACGATTGCCAGTTCGAGTTGCTTACCGGGAAGCTGGCGATCTTCGGCCATCGCCTTGAGCTGCTCGCTCATCTGCCCACGCGTTTCGAACCGCTCGTGAAGTTGCTTCTCCAGCCGCTCGAGCCGAACGGACAGTTCGGCCTGGATCGCCTCGAGACGCCCCGCGGTGACGTCGGCTTGAATCTGCTCGGTGATGGCCTGCTCCGGACAATGGCCGCCGATGGCCGCGGTGATCTCCCGTGCCAGTGCGTCGCGGTCCTTACGGAGGCCTTCCGCCCGGGCGTGCTCCGCAGCCTGTTGCCGCAGCTCCTGCTCGCCCTCCACACCGGCGCGCTGGAGCAACTGCCGGCGGCGGTATTTCAACCGGGCCGCGGCTTCGCTGAAGCGGGTTTCCTTGCGACGGAGCTTGCGCAATTGCCGACGGACCTTTTCTCGCCGTCGCACGCGCTGCTGCTGCTCGGCCAACGATTCGACAAGGTAGGCCAGTTGTTGCAGCGGATCTTCGTCGACCATTTCCTCCTTGGCGTCGGCCGAGACCTGCCGCACGCGAGCGGCAAAACTGTCCAGCTCGGCCCGGCGCTGCTGGAGTTCCTCCTGCTGCTGTTGCAACCGGCGGCGAATCTGCCCCCCTTTTTCGCTAAGTTGCAAATAGGCGCGGATCTGCTTGGGCGTCATTTGCTCCGGCAGGCCGGCCGACTCCAGGACTTCGCGCCAACCGCGCCGCGCGGCCGACAGTTCCCGCCGCACCTCGTCGACCTTCCGGGCCGCCATGTCGCTATCCTGTCGCGACGACTGCCGCTTGGCATCCAGCGGCACCAGCGATTCCAGGATCGCCAGTTCTTGCTGGGCCCGCTCCAGGCGGCTGAGGATTGGACCGCCACCGCGCGGAAGCTGTTTGTCCAACGCATCGCGTTCCTCTTCCGTTTGCTTGATCTGGATCTTCAGCAGACCGCCTTGCTTTTGCGATGTCTCCAGGTGCCGGTCATTGGAGAAACCAAGCAGGAAATGGCTCACACCCGCTGCGGCAAACCCCGCGACCCCAATCAGCGCGACGACCCACCCCAGTTTTCCGGGAAGCTCCGCCGACACCAACAACCCTAAGACGACCAGCACCGCGCCGCAAACGAACATTCCACCCAGGCCGACCAGCACCCACGCCGGCAGGAGCTGCGCGTGCAGTGCCTCGTGGCCTTGCTCTTCCAGGTCGTTTTGCGAGCGGCCTAATTCCTCCAACCGCTCGTCGATTTGCGCGCGACGGCGCAACTGCGCGACTTCGCCGCCGATACGGTCCATTGCCGCGGCCAGGTCGCGTTGGCCGTGCGACTCGAGCGCTGCGGAAAGCTGTGCGTCGAGCGCCTCCGCGGCTTGCCGCGCAGCGGCCACCTGCTTTTGGGCTTCCGCGAGCCGGCGATGCGATTGCTGCATCGCCCGTGCGGCGGGACGAATCGACCGCAAACGCCGCGAGGAAAAGTCCGGCAGCGACTGCGGATCGACGTCCAATCCGAGATGCTGCCGCTCGGTTTCGAGTTCCTGTTGAATCGCAGTGACGTTGGTTTCGATCTGCACCCGCTGCTCGGTAATGCTCTTGATCCACGCCTGCTGCTCGGCCAAGGCTTCGATCCGCGCCGACTGCCGCCGCAGGGTTTCACTCACGGTCAACCCGGCTCCTTCCTCGCGAAGCTGATCGCGACGCTGGTGGAAGGCTTCCAAACGCTGTTGATACTTGTGCAGCCGGGCGTTCAAGGCATCGAGGCGTTGGATCGCCTCTTCGGGAATCGGTTTCGATTGGCCGAGGATCGCCAATTGTCGCTCCAACTCGGCCCGCTGCTGGCAGCGCGGCCGCAAGGCGATGGCCAACTCCGTCACCCGGGTATGATACTGGACCTGCGTCTTCTCCTCTTCGAGCCGCGCCAGTTCGCGTTGGAGCTGCACTCTCTCGGCGGCGATGCGGCCATAGCGGCGGTTGAGCTGCCCCAACTCTTCAATCTCGTTGCGGAGTTTTTCGCGCTCGGCCAGCAATTGCACGGTCTGGCACGTCTGGCCATCCACGGCCAAGATGCGGTTGCGAGAGAGTTCGAGTTCCCGCATCACTTCCACCAGCGAAACCCGATCCAGCCCGGCCGTGAGGCTATACAGCAGCCGCGAGGCCTCGGTATCACCGAGCGTGGACAGTTCCTGGAGCTCTTCCAAGCTGATGCCGAAGACGTTGTTGAAGATCGACTCATCCATCTCGCCCAGGAGCACTTTGAGGAGATGCTCACCCTGCCGTGTTCCATCGTCGGCCACCAGGGCCAGTTCGCCCTGCAAACTGCCAGTGGCGTCGTCATGGCGGCAGATCTGGAATCGCCCCTGGGCGCCGGTCACGTGGATCGAACCACCGGGCCGCCCGCCCCGCAACGGCGGCAAGTAACGGCGCCGTTGGCGGGAGAAACCATACAGCATCGAGCGAACGAATTCCAGCAATGTCGTCTTGCCGGCCTCGTTGGGGCCGTAGATCACATGCAGGCAGACGCCGTCATCGCGCCCGTCCGGGTTCAGGGTCAGGCGAAAGTCCTGGAACCGGCCGTAGCGTTCGAGAACCAGTTCGTCGAGTTTCATGGCCGCCCCTCCGGCCCGCCGAGCAGGCGGTCGAGCAGGATCGCCCGGGCGTCGGCCAGCACCTCGGCCAGCACCGCGTCGGTCAGGTCGCCAAGCCCGGCCGCGTCGCGAATCTCGCGCGGCAGTTTTTCCAGGTGCTCCCCGAGTTTGCTTCTCAAAGCGCCATCCCGGTCACCCTGCACCGCCTCGAAGGTGCGGATCAACTCGGCCAGCGCGTCCGAGGCCGCAAGGCCCAGCGGCTCCGGGTCGGTGGTGGCCACCGTCACCCGCTCCAGCCAGACATCGCCGGCCCGCAGCGCCACCGCCTCCCAGTCGGCGACGGTCTGTTCGGTCGCGTCGACCAGCCGCCGGTGAAGCGGGCTGGCCCCGGTCAGAGTGAGGCGCACCGCCAGGGTCCGGCCACCCGCCGCCGTCACCGCCTCGGCCAGGGCGGCGTGGACCGCGTCCCCCACCTCGTCGAGATCGGCACAGGCCGACACCTCCACGGTGCAGCGCGCCCAACGCACCACATCCAGCACCACCTCTTCCACCGAGACGATGCGCTGACCTTCGACCGTCACCAGGGTTGCCCCCTTGGCCCCGGTTTCGTTGGCGTCCCGGCCTTGCAGATTGCCGGGAAAGACGATCCAGGGCTCCTCGCACAGCACCTCGCGCCTGTGAACGTGGCCCAGCGCCCAATAGTCGTAGCCGCGGTCCACCAGCTCCTGCACCGAGCACGGGGCATAGGGGTCGTGGGGCGGGCGGCCGGTGGCCGAGGTGTGGAGCACCCCGATGTTGAGGACTCCCGGCACCGCCGGCGGATAGCCGGTGGCGAAATTCTCCGACTCGTGCTGTTTGCCGAAGCTGCGGCCATGGATGGCCACCCCCAGCTCCGGCCAGCGGACCGTTTCGGCCTTGCGGGACTCGAAGACATGGACAGTCTTCGGCAACGTCAGCCGCCTGGTCATGGTGTTCTCGGCGTCATGGTTGCCGCGCACCATGACCACCCGGATTCCCGCGCGCTCCAGCCGCGCCATGCCCTCGATCAGGAACAGGCCGGTGGCAAAATCGCGCCAGTCGCCATCGTAAAGGTCACCGGCAATGATCACGAAGTCCACCGCCCGCTCGATGGCGCAACGGATCAGCCCGTCGAACGCCCGGCGGGTGGCCCCGACCAGCGTGCCGGCACGGTCGCCGGCCCGGGCCGCCAGACCGGCCAGCGGGCTGTCCAGGTGGATATCGGCGGCATGAAGAAAGCGCACGGGTTTGACACCTGTTTGCGCGACCGGAAGGAAGACCCGATCGTAAGGTGAGGCATCATAAGGTGCGGCGGCCGGGCTGGGAACCCGTTTTTCGTGGGGGCGGCGACCGACAGGACCGATGAAAGCCCTGCCGCCGATCAAAGCCATTGAGATGGGACCTGGGATTGGTCATTCTTGCAGCCCCTCCCCCTCGGGATCGATCCCCATGACCGGCGAACGCATCACGCTTTACGACACGACCCTGCGCGACGGCGCGCAGACTCAGAATGTCGGCTTTTCCGCCGAGGAAAAGCGCGCGATTGCCCGGGACTTGGACCGGATCGGCATCGACTACATCGAAGGCGGCTGGCCCGGGGCCAATCCCACCGACGACGCGCTGTTTGCGGACCCGCCGGTGTTGCGGCACGCGGTGCTCACCGCCTTCGGCATGACCCGACGTCCGGGACAAAGCGCCGCCAACGATCCCGGACTGGCGGCGCTGTTGCAGTGCCGTGCCGGCGCCCTCTGTCTGGTCGGCAAGAGCTGGGACTTTCAGGTGGACGTGGCGCTGGGCATCGACCGCGGGGAGAATCTCCGGTTGATCCGGGACAGCATCGAGGCCGCCGCCGCCCGCGGCACCGCGCTGTTCGATGCCGAGCACTTCTTCGACGGCTTCAAGGCCAATCCCGAATATGCCCTTTGCTGCCTGGAAGCGGCGCTGGCCGGCGGCGCCCGCTGGCTGGTGCTGTGCGACACCAACGGCGGCACGCTGCCCCACGAGATCGCCGACATGGTGGCCCGGGTGGCGGCGCGGATTCCCGGGGAACGGCTCGGCATCCACTGCCACAACGACACCGGCAACGGCGTGGCCAACAGCCTCGCCGCGGTGCGGGCCGGCGCCCGGATGATCCAGGGCACGCTCAACGGCCTGGGCGAACGCTGCGGCAACGCCGACCTGGTGTCACTGATCCCGACCCTGAGCCTCAAGATGGGCTACCGGACCGGCGTCGACGACCTGACCGGCCTGACCGCCCTGTCCCGCGACTTCGACGCCCGGATCAACCGGACCCCCAACCGCTACGCCCCCTATGTCGGGGCCAGCGCCTTTGCCCATAAGGGCGGACTGCATGCTTCGGCGGTGGAGAAGAACGCCGCCTGTTACGAACATATCGATCCGGCGCTGGTCGGCAACCGGCGCGAAATCGTGGTTTCGGACCAGTCGGGGCGGGCCAATATGCTCGCCCGCCTGCGCGAAATCGGCATCGAGGCCGACGCCGCCGACCCCCGCCTGACCCCGCTGGTGGAACTGATCAAGCAGCGTGACCTCCAGGGCTACGCCTATGACGAAGCCCGGGCCAGCTTTGAACTGCTGGTCCGCCGCCGGCTGGGTCAGGTGCCGACCTACTTCCAGCCGGTCCAGATCGACGTCAGCAACAATCTGCGGTATGACGAGGCCGGCGAGGTTTTGACCCGGTCGCTGGCGGTGGTCCGGCTGCGGGTCGGCAGCGGCCCCGCGGGCCTGATCACCGAGGCCGCCGACGGCAACGGCCCGGTCCACGCCCTGGATCTGGCCTTGCGCAAGGCGCTGGAGCCGCTCTATCCCGACCTTCGGGAGATCCGGCTGGAGGATTTCCGGGTCCGCATCATCAACGCCAATCTCGGCACCGACGCCATCCCGCGGGTGGTGATCCGCAACGAGCGGGACAACAAGCCCGACTGGTGGACGCTCGGGGTCTCGGCCAGCATCATCGAGGCTTCGGTGGAAGCCCTGCTCGACGCCTTCATCTACGAGTTGTTCCGCAGCGGCGTCGAGTCCCGGTACCGATGAGCCACAGGTGAGGAACCGGCCGTGACCTCCGGCAGCGATCCCAACCGCCCGATGAGTCTCGGCGGGCCGACGGTAATTCTGGTGGAACCCCAGTTGGGCGAGAACATCGGCGCCGCGGCCCGGGCCATGCTCAACTGCGGGCTGACCGAATTGCGGCTGGTCCGGCCCCGCGACGGCTGGCCCAACCCCCGCGCCGTGGCCTCCGCCGCCGGTGCCGACCGGGTGCTGGACCAGGCCCAACTGTTCCCCAACCTCGACTATGCGGTGGCCGACCTTCAGCGGGTCTACGCCACCACCGCCCGCAACCGGGGCATGACCCAGCACATCCTGACCCCGCGCGCCGCCGCCGCCGAAATGCGCGGCCAATGGGACGCCGGGCTCAAGGTCGGCGTGCTGTTCGGTCCCGAGCGCACCGGCCTGATCAACGATCAGTTGCCGTTGGCCGACGCCCTCATTGCGGTTCCGCTAAATCCTGCATTTTCCTCGCTTAACCTGGCCCAGGCAGTGCTTCTGATCGCCTATGAGTGGTTTCTGACCACCCCAGAAACCCCACCAGAGCGCATCCTGCACACCGGCCAGAGCCAACCCGCGACCAAGGCCGACCTGCTCAACCTGTTCGAACATCTCGAACGGGAACTCGACGCCTGCCGCTTCTTCTCCACCCCCGACAAACGCCCGGGCATGGTCCGCAACATCCGCAACGCCTTCGAACGCATGAGCCTGACCGAACAGGAGGTTCGGACCTTTCACGGTATCGTGGCCGGGCTGGCAGGGCGGCGCAAGGAGTAAGGAAAGGGGCCGGGGCGTTGCCCCTGGACCCCACTGGGGCCGATGGCCCCAGACCCCATTACGTGGATTTCAAGGGGTCACCCCTCGACAACACCACGCGGTATCCCGGGACGTCCTTGACGGTACGGGTTTTATACCGTATTTATAAGCGGTACTGTGGCCGAATTAAAAGCCAACCGATCTTTCATTGACATCCGATAGCCACCCTGGCATGAACGGAACCCTTCCGATGATCAGCGTCGAGGCCAGACAACCTTTTCTCGCCGGCTCGGTTGCGACCAATGACCGGGTCTGGAACATGATTGGCCGTGATGTAGTCAGCCCCCAGACAAGTAATATTGCTTATCATGCCCTTGCCAAGGCCAAGGTCATGGTTGCCGCCATGGCGATGCATTGGAGTGATGAGCGACGGCACCGCCTGTTCGCCCAACTTGATCGTCTCCATGATGTTTCCGAGTGGGAACCGGGCGACCGGCCGGTCAGTCCGCAGTCATTCGAGACCTTTCTCAGGACCATGATCGTGCTCAAGCCGGGCCGGGGTCCGAACCTCGGTCTTTCGCACCAGGGAAACCTGCTGGCGGTCTGGGGAACCGCCCGCGATCGTGTGACCCTCGAATTTCTGGCCAGCGACCGGCTCAGGTGGACACTTACCCATGTGACACCCGATGGCCAAACCGTGCGCAATGCGGGTGATGGTCCGGCATTTTCCATCCGTGATTTGCTGTCACCCTATAACCCGACCCACTGGTTCGATGCCCCATAAAGAACTTCCCCCCCCCGGGGACCACGTTCTCCGTTATGCCGGCGCCAACCGCCTGCACCGGGACGACGGGGATCGCCTTGTCGGCTTGTTGGCGGACGCTTTCCGTTTGCGTGAGGGCGAGCCATACCTGTCGGTAACCTGGGTGGAATATTTCCAAGGTGACGCGCAGCGGCAGATCGAGCAGGCCGTCCAGGCATTCCGACGCTCGATGAAAGTCGGAACGAACAGTGCCTTTGGAATGGCCGAAGTGAGCACCGTTTCCCGGATTTGCCATGAACATACCGGGTCCCGCGTTCGAATATTACACGAACCGGAAGCCAATAACCCGGCCCATGCCGGCGTTCATCACTCTCCGCGCGACCATCAGGAACTGATGGAATGTCTCGCCAACGAGGCCGTCTGTCAGGTGATCGCCAACCGGGACGTGCCCGAGGCAACGACGCCGATCCCTGCTGCCCGCCACGTCTGATCCTCCCTTCAGAACGACGGCACCACCGCCACCAGCCGTCCATCCAGACGGTAAGACACATGGCGAAAGCGGTTGCCGATGGGGTGGTCGCGGATTTCCACGACGAAATTTTCGGTCAGCAGGCGCAGCACCAGCGCGGTGGCGGCGACGCTGTGGGGCGTCCGGGTCAGGAGATAGGTCGGGTACATCTCGGCGGTCAGAACCAGAAAGGTCCATTCGGGATGGGCCGTGACGAACTCATCCACGGCCTCGACCACGCCAAAATTCAACTCCCGGGTCAGATCCTGGTTGGTGTAATCGTGGCCAAGCAAAAAGCCTTCGGGCTTGACCTTGGTATGAAAGGCTTTCAGATCGGCCGTGACCGCCCGGCGGCTGTGGATGGCATCCAGGTAAATCCAGTCAAACTGGTCATCGGCGAAGGACGGCGCGATTCTGGTGGAATAGGCCCGATGGACACTGACCCTGCCGGTGGCGATCATCGGCGCAAAACCGGTCAGGATCGCCTGGTGACGGTCGCGATGCTCGGTGTCTGACACGTTGTTACCATCGTTGACGTAATCGGCCCGGACCTGATGCTCCCACGGATCAACCAGATGCAGGCAATCGGGCTCGGCAACGCCCAGAATGTCTCTGGAAAAGGCCCCCGTCGCCACGCCGATTTCCGCCACCTCACCACCCTTCGGCAAATAGCC
Source organism: Rhodospirillales bacterium (assembly GCA_003165295.1). Taxonomy (GTDB): domain Bacteria; phylum Pseudomonadota; class Alphaproteobacteria; order Azospirillales; family Azospirillaceae; genus BOG-933. The sequence continues at coordinate 14,720 of PLTC01000308.1, forward strand.
GATCAGCTTCTTGCGCGACAGGGGACAGAGATACATGAGTGAATCCTTACGTATGTCCTGACGCCGCTCACGGGTGCGGCGGCAGGTAGCGGATGATGGTCCAGGCGGCGCCGATGACGGTGAAAATCGCAGCAACTCCGGTGCCGAGCACCCATTTGATCAGGTCGCTCCTGACGACCTGAATCCTGGCGTCCGACTCGGCGGTACGGCGCTCGATCCGCTCCTCAAGGCGCGCAACGTCGGCCTTCACCCCGGCGATTTTTGCATCCAGATGATGCTCAACCTCGACCAGATCGGCCCGCAGTTCCATCCTGACCTGGGTCAGTTCCGCGCGTAAGGCCGCGCTCTCCCGCGCCAGATCGGCCCGGAGGGCGGCGCTTTCCTGCGCCAGGTCGGCCCGGTGGGCGGCGCTTTCCTGCGCCAGGTCGGCCCTGGTCGCAAGATCGGACCCGGACATGGCCTCGGCAAACGCCCCGGCGGCGGTCCGTGCCTGCTCCGACGTGAAGCCACCGGCTTGCAGTCGCTCGGCCAGCTTCAAGGTATCGAACGCAACGACGGCCATGGTCCACCTCCGCGGTGGATTCTAGCACATCGGCGGTTTCGACGCCGAGCACCTTGCACGCCCGGCCGCCGTCGCCGGCTTGCGCCCCTGATGATGGCAGGATAGCGTACACTCGGCACGGCAAGGGAATGGCCGTGAAAACACCCCCATAACCGGTTCAATTTCGGGACGCCACCATGAACAGCCGCCGCGTTGATCGGGTTATCGCCCTCTACCGGGCCGGTACGCCGGATGAAGCGGCGGCTCTGGCCTTGTCGGAACTGGCGGAAGAGTCCCAGGACATCACCCTATGGTATGTCGCTGCCTTGTGTTTTGCCCGGCTTGGTGACTTCGGCACCGTGCTGGAGATCGTGGCCACCGTGAACCGACGGCTCCAGCCGGCGCCGCTGTTCATCAACCGGGTGTGCCACTGGCTGCTGGATGACCGGCATTTCGGGGCCTTACGGGCCTTTCTGGCGGCGATCCCGGAAAATCATGTGGGGCAGATTATCGTTCTCTATTACGCCGCCTGCACCTGGCTGGTCACGGGCGACCACGACCGGGCGCTGGAGCTGTTTTCACGGTTCCGCCGGCTGGTGCCGGCCTTCCTGCCGGCGGTCCCGTTCCTCACCGATGAACGGCTCAACGTGGTCCTGCGGCACGGACGCCTGACGGCCACGCCGGCCGAGATCGCGGCCCTCCCCGATACCGGCTACGAACCGCCGGTCAGCAACCTTTGCTTTCACACCGACCCCATCCCGGTGACCACCGGAACCGGGGAGCCGGCCGGACCGATCTATTCCTGCTCCGCCGACCCGAAGTATATTGAGGTCTTCGCGCCGTCGTTCATTGAGGCGCTGGCCGGCCACGACCGCCCGACGCTGCTGCATCTCTCACTGGTGAACGGCGATGCCGCGCTGGTGGCGCGGATCACCGGGTTGTGCCGGCGTTTTCCCCACCTCCGGGCCGATGTCTCGACGGTTCAGACCCGCCACGCCTCCTCGACACTTTATGCCTGCGCCCGGTTCCTGACCCTGCCCGCCGTGCTGGCCCGTTATCGGGCGCCGGTGATCACCCTCGATATCGACGTGGCCGTTGACCAGCGGTTGCGGGCGTTCGAGCCGATGTTCCGGTCGCCGGCCAAACCCTTCGATCTCGCCTGTTTCCGCACCCGACGCAACGAACCCGGCTCGATCTACAACGCCCGGGTGATCGTCTGGCAGCCGACCGCCGGAACCCAGGATTTTCTTCAGGTATTCGAAACATTTTGCGCCCAAAGAGCCGATGAAATTCCCGCACTCAACTGGATGTTGGATCAGGCCGGGCTGTTCTCGATTAGACATTACTTTCTTGCAATCGGACGCCCGCTGACCTTCACCACCTTGAACGACCTCACCGGCCTTACCCTTGATCAGGCCAGCCATAATCTCTGTCCGGATCTCGGCGAAAAAAGCGCCCTGAGGGGCGGACGCTTGCAGTTCTCTCTGGACGCGGTGAACCCGTAACCGGACGACCGGCAGCCTCGGTCGCCCTTGCCTCGGCTCCGGGCAGGCGGGTCCCGGCGCGCGCCGCCTGTTCCCCATCGCCAACCGCCGGCCCATCGGTTACAGTCCGCGCACTCCGGCCCCTGCCCGCCTCCTTGGTTGTCCCCCATGTCCCACCGCTCTGCCGCCGCCCCGAGCCCGCCGTCCCCCGCGGGCGGCCCGTTACGCAGCCTGCTGCCGTATCTGTGGCCGCGCAACCATACCGAGATGCGGGTCCGGGTTACGGTGGCGCTGCTCTGCCTGTTCCTGTCAAAACTGATCAATGTTTACGTTCCGCTGCTCTACAAGATGGCGGTGGATGCGCTGTCCGGGCATGGGGCCGGGGGCCTGCACCCGGCGCTCGCGGTGCCGGTGGGGGTGATCCTGGCTTATGGCCTGGCCCGGGTGCTGTCCCAGGGCTTTGGCGAATTGCGCGACGCGCTGTTTGCCAAGGTCGGCGCCCGCGCGGTGCGCGCGGTGGCGTTGGGGGTGTTCCGCCACCTGCACGCCCTGAGCCTGCGCTTTCACCTGGAGCGCCAGACCGGCGGCCTCAGCCGTTCCATCGATCGCGGCAACCGGGCCATCGAGACCCTGCTGCGCTTCATGCTGTTCAACATCCTGCCGACGTTGCTGGAGCTGGCACTGGTCACGGTGATTCTGTGGCAACTGTTTGACCTGCGTTTTGCCCTGGTGACGCTGGTCACGGTGGTCGGCTATGTCGCCTACACCCTGCTGGTCACGGAATGGCGGACGCGGTTCCGCCGGGAGATGAACGAGACCGACAACCGGGCCAACACCCGCGCCATCGACAGCCTGCTCAATTACGAAACCGTCAAGTATTTCGGCAACGAAGAGCACGAGGCGCGTCGTTACGACGAGTCCCTGCGCGCCTACGAGCGGGCCTCGGTGCGCAGCCAGACCTCGCTGGCCCTGCTCAACGCCGGCCAGGGCGTGATCATCGCCATCGGTCTTGGCGCGGTCATGTACATGGCCGGTCAGGGCATCGTCGACGGCACCATGACGCTGGGTGACTTCGTGCTGGTCAACACCTACCTGATCCAGCTCTATCAGCCGCTCAACTTCTTTGGCTTCGTCTACCGCGAGGTCAAGCAGGCGCTGGTCGACATTGAAAAGATGTTCCAGTTGCTGTCGGTCGATCGCGAAATCCAGGACCCGCCGGGCGCCCAACCCCTGGAGGGGCGCGGCGGCGAGATCGTGTTCGAGGATGTGACGTTCGCCTATGACCCGCGGCGGCCGATTCTGCGCCGGCTGTCCTTTACCGTGGGGGCCGGTCGGACCGTGGCCATCGTCGGCCCCACCGGCGCCGGCAAATCCACCATCAGCCGGCTGTTGTTCCGCTTTTACGACGCCACCGAGGGCCGGATACTGATCGACGGTCAGGACATCCGCGCAGTGACCCAGGCCTCGGTCCGGGCCGCCATCGGCATCGTGCCCCAGGACACCGTGCTGTTCAACGACAGCATCGAGTACAACATCGCCTACGGCCGGCCCTCGGCCGATCCGGCCGAGATCGAAGCCGCCGCCCGGCTCGCCCACATCCATGACTTCATCCAGAGCCTGCCCGACGGCTACCGGACCGAGGTCGGCGAGCGTGGCCTCAAGCTGTCCGGCGGCGAAAAGCAGCGGGTGGCCATCGCCCGCACCATTCTCAAGCAGCCCGAGATCCTGCTGTTCGACGAGGCCACCAGCGCCCTCGACACCCACACCGAACGGGAAATCCAGACCAATCTGCGCGAGGTCAGCACCGGTCGGACCACCCTGATCATCGCCCACCGATTGTCCACGGTGGTCCATGCCGACGAGATCATCGTGCTCGACGCCGGAGAAATCGTCGAACGCGGCGCCCACGACGCCTTGCTGGCCCGGGGCGGCGCCTATGCCGCAATGTGGTCACGCCAGCAGGAGACGATACCGGGGTGACCTTCGGCGGACGTCCCCCTTGCCCCGGGGTCGTCAGCCATCACGCCACACGCCATATCACTGCGGTCGACCGGCGCCAACGCCGCGGCCTGCCTTACCCGAGGACACACCATGTTGACCTGTGCCAACCATCTGCTCACCTACACCTGTTCAGCACTGAACTGCCGCCGCGGGGCCGCCTCGACGATCGTTGGCCTGGTCGCGGCCGGAGTTGCGGTGGTCGTCCTTTCCGGGTGCTGTGGCCCCTGGTGGTTTTGCGAGGACCACCACCGGCACTGGTAGGGGCTTGGCCCGCCATGCGCCAGGTTACGATGAATCGTNNGTCGGCCCTTTGAACCCGTGACGTTATGAGGTCAAGGAGGCGAGCCTCCTTGCAGGTGCAGGGCAGAGCCCTGCAAAACTCTTATGGCGGCCGAGGGACACAAACGGCAAAAGCGTCCGATCATGAACGCAGGACACTCCCCTCCTGCCGTGTCGATGACGCCGCGGCGAGGCGGACGCCGGCGATGAAGCCATCGGTCTTGCGGGAAAGCTGCGCCGACTGTTCGGTTAATTGAGTGGCATTGTGTAACAATTCGGACGCTGCTTTACCCGTGATTTCCGCCGACCCCTCCAATCCACCAATGGCGTCAGAGACACCATTGGTGCAGATCGCGACATCATGAACGTTTCTGGCGATTTCCTTGGTGACCGCGTCCTGTTCTTCGATCGCGGCTGCCACCGCAGCGGTGATGCCGTTAATCTCATCGATGGTTTCGGAAATCCCCTTGACGTGAGTCACCGCCGCCCGGCTCGCCTCCTGCACCCCCTGGACCTGCTGGGTGATTTTCTCGGTGGCGTGGGCGGTCTGGGTGGCCAGGTTCTTCACCTCGCCGGCGACGATGGCAAAGCCTTTGCCGGCCTCGCCGGCCCGCGCCGCCTCGATGGTTGCGTTGAGCGCCAGCAGATTGGTCTGGCTGGCAATATTGGTGATCAGGCCGACCACCTCGCCGATGGCCATGGCCTGATCTTCCAGCGAGCGCAGGGTGGTGGTGGCGGTTCCGGCGTGAACCACAGCGTTTCGCGCGATATCCACCGAACGGCTCACCTGATGGGTGATCTCGGCGATGGAGCCCGACAGTTCCTCGGTCGCAGAGGCCACGGTCTGAATGTTTTCCGAGGCCTGCTTGCTCGTGGCCAGCACGGTGGCGGCGCGGGACAGTCCATCCTTCGCCGTTTCCGCCAGGCGATCGGCACCACGCTGAACGTCGACTGCGACCGCCGAGAGCCGCGCGACCACCGAGGTAATGGACTCCTCGAAGTCATGGGCCATCGAGTCCATATTGGCCCGGTTTTTCTCCTCGCTGACCTGCCTGATCTCGTCCTGCTCCCGCCGCAACCGATCGTAGGCCAGCGCGTTTTCCTTGAAGACCGCCATCGCCCGGCCCATCTCGCCGATTTCGTCGCTGCGCCGGCTGGCCCTGACGGCAACCGCCATATTGCCGCCGGCCAGTTCCCGCATGACCTTGATCAGTTCTGCAAGCGGTGCCACGATCCCCCGGCCGACAAACCAAAACGAAATAAACAGGGCCAGAACCACCGTCAGCACCCCACCGGCCAGGATCAGATCGGCCCGCCGGTCCAGCATTTGCCGCGATTCTTGCGATGTCTGCGCGATATCGCTTTCCGATTTATCACTCAATTCCCGGATATGCGCCGCCATGTCCTCGGTGATTTTTCGATTTTCCTCGATCAACAGCCTCGATTGCCGCTGAAGATCGAGTCGCCGCGCCCGCAAGGCCGGAATTCCGGCCTCTCCCTCGCCGATCCGTGCCACCTCGCCATAAAGCCCTTGAATGCGTCCGCCCAACACCGCGGGAAGACCCTTCAGCGTGCCGTGAACCGTCCTCATCGCGCCTTTGAACTTCATGGTCAACTGGTTGACCGCCTCCTGGCTGCCGGCGCTGCGGATATCGGCCAGCGCCCCGGTGGCCGCCTGCATCTCGGTTTGCACCGCCAGCATCGGCCGGTTTTCCGCGAGCGCACCGGCAAGGTCCGCGGACAGCGCCTCCAACTCGTCCCTGGAGACATCCGTTCGTTCCCTGATCGCCTTGCTGGTCAGGGTAATGCGCATGGAAGAGGTATTGAGAGCCGGACCGATTTCCGCCTGTATGCTGTCCCTGACCTGGGACATCCCCGCCAGCAAGGTGTCCGCGTCCTGCCCGGCCTTCAGCCCTTCCGCCACCAGGGCGTTAACGCGGGAGAGGTTTTGCCCGAGCCGCCTCACCCCAAGTTCCACCGCCTCGACCGTCGCCGCCTCCAGGTTGAAGCCGTGCAACACCGCCAGACTGCCTTCCAGCGCCTTTGTCTCCCGGGTAATGGCCTCGAATTTCTGCTCGCGTTCCTGATCCGTGGTCGCCGCGGCCAGGGCCGGGGCACTGACGTTGAGTCGTTCGCCGTCACGCGCCAGGGTCAGGGCAGCGGTCAGTACCGGCACCCGTTGGTCGATGATGCCGTTGAGCATCGCCTCCAACTGCCCGAAGGAAATGATGGCCAGAGCGAATCCGCTCATCGCCAGCACCACGATAAGCAGCTGCGCCCCGATCAGACGGCCGCCAATGCCCCGCCATGCTGCGCCGGCGCGTACCATCCAGCCGCGACCAGCCTCCATCACTGTGCCCATTGGCGTCACCGTCCCTGATAGAGGCGCAAGCTACCGGTGCGGGCGTAGTCCACGAAGTCGGAAAACACGGCTTCTTTGACCCAGCGCCGGCTCTTGTCGTCCAGCCGCCACTGTCCCGTACCCACCGGGGTCACGGCATAATTCTGCTCGTTGAAGGCGATCCTGCCCGCCACGGTATCGATGGCGGTGGCCTTCAACGCCTTGACCAGGGCGTCGGGCGCGGTGCTGCCGGCGCGTTCCAGCGCCGAAAACAGGATGTCATAGGCGGCATCATCGAGACCCAGCAGCGGCGAATAGTACTTGCCCGGATTGGTTGCCTCGTAGGTCCCGATCAAAGTCTCCGCATCATAGGCGCCATAGCTCGAGTGCCCGGGAAAAGCCGGCGACCAGAAATCCGCCCCGGCAATGTCTTCGGCCGGATTGCCGATCGCCGCCATGGCCTCGGCAAATCCCGTAACCTTGTCGATCAGGTAAAACTTCGGCTTGAACGCCGCCTTGCCGGCGGCGGCCAGGAAATGAGCCAGGTCCGGCGGCGTCAGCACCCCCGCCACCACCTCGACCCCGGCCTCCTTGAATCTCGCGACGATGGCGGAGAAGTCGGCCAGGCCCGCTTCCATGCGGCCAGGATCGACCCCCTGCCACTTTTCGCGGGCAAAGGCCGGACTGAACAGCGCATCGAAAACCAGACCGTCGGGATCGTTGGGGTAAAGATAGCCGATCTTGCCGTTGAACCCACCCGGAATCGCCTTCAGCGTATCAAGGTGATTGCGCACCAGATCGCCAACCTGAAAGAAAAAATGGAATCCGTATTCGGTGTCACGCGGATTGCCGTCCGGCCCGGTCAACCAGGCTTCGATCGGCGTCGAGGTGGTGATGCAGGGAATCTGATACTTCTCGCACATTTCCGTGGGTTGGTTGGTGGTGTCGGGGGTGAACGAGGCCATCACCACGTCCACCTTGTCCTCGACGATGGCCTTGGTCGCGGCTTCGCCCGAACCGGCCGGGGTTGATTTGGAATCGTAATATTTGATCTCGATGGCACAATGCTGACCACCGACGACCAGACCGCCCTTCTTGCTGAGCTGACCAACCTTGAAATCATCAATCCACGGATGAACCAAAGACGCCACCTGCAAGGCGCCGGTCATCGGCAACACCCGGCCAACCTTGACGGTACATTCGGCGCCACGCACCGCCTTGACATCCAGACAGAACAAAGCCATGGCACACATGAAGACACGAAGCGGATACCTTTGGATGATAATCACGACACTCCCCCCTGATTTTTCTTTTGTGCAGCATTGGCGCCCGCCGGATTGTCCCCCGCCAAACGGCACCGGTTATGGTGCCGCGAATCGCGGGCCGCCAGCCACCGCCCCTTCGTGGAGAACATTCGTTTGATGGAGATTTTTTTCCGTCTGACCTGCACCCCCGCGTCCATTTTCGGGTCAGTGGACACTCTTTCAACGGGAGGCCATGTTTGTCAAGTATTTGTTTCGGGTTGTTCCTGGAGTGCGGTGCAGCAAAAAGCGTTGCCGCTCCGAGCCCGAGATGAACGACGCATTTTCTGCTTCCTCCCTGTCCGGGTCGGCGGGGAGGGCCGGGTTGAGGTGATTCCGCTGCTTCCAGGGCATGGTGAGATTTGGCGAAGCGCCGGCCCGACCGTGTCGCCCGACCGGTGACAGCCGGCACCGACGCACGATATAGTGAGGGCCGGTGTGAACCCGATCGTGAGTCGGCGGGCAAACGCGATGGAGCGGGTGAGGCGATGACGGCAACGGTGACGCTCGACGACGTCTGGCGCCTGTTCAAGGCGACCGACGAACGAATCGCGCGCCTCAACGAGGCGACTGACGAACGAATCGCACGCCTCAACGAGGCGACCGACGAACGGTTCAAGGCAACCGATCAGCAGATCAAGGCAAATGATCAGATTGCCCTCCGCCGTCATGCCGAAACCGAGGCGGCTTTGCGCGAATTGTCGCGACGGATGGGCCATTTTTCTAATCAGATCGGCGAGTTCGCCGAGGAACTGGTGGTCCCGGCAGCCAGACGCCTGTTCGCCGCGCGCGGCATCCCGGTCCACTTCATCGCCCGCAACGTCCAGGGTGAACGCGACGGGCGCGCCACCGAGATTGATATCCTGGTGGTCAACACCGACCATGCGGTGGTTATCGAGGTCAAGACCAGACCAAAAATCGCCCATGTCGATAACCACCTGGAGCGATTGAGCATATTCAAGGAAATTTTTCCGCAATACCGTGATCATAAGGTGCTTGGCGCGATTGCCGGCATCCTCTTCGACGAGAATGTCGCCCGCTACGCCTATCAAAAGGGCTTGTTCGTCCTCGGCCAGAGCGGGGATACGGTGACAATTCTCAATGACGGCAAATTCCAGCCCAAAGTCTGGTGAGATGAGCAACGGACCCCTGGCGATTTATCGGGCGCGACGGCGCGATGGCATTCTGCGTTTTGACCCCGATCAGGAGCTGGCGGTGGAGAAGCTGGAAAGCCTCTCCCACGCCCTGGTCGGCTACCGACCCCATGACGGCCGTGAGGGCTGGCGGGAACGCCTGGGTCTGGCCCGGCGTCGGGATCCGGCGCCCCAGGGGCTGTACCTTTATGGCGGGGTTGGCCGCGGCAAGTCGATGCTGATGGATTTGTTCTTTGAAGCAGCACCGGTGGCGCGCAAACGACGGGTTCATTTTCACCAGTTCATGCTGGATGTTCACGCCCGAATGCACGCCCACCGCACCGCCCTGCGTGCGACCGGCGGTATCAAAAGTGTCGATGAGGCACTGCCCGAATTCGCCCGCCATCTTGCGGGCAATGCCTGGCTGCTGTGTTTCGATGAATTCCATGTGACCGACATCGCCGACGCGATGATTCTGGGACGGCTGTTCACCACGCTGTTCGACCTGGGCGTGGTGGTGGTGGCCACCTCCAACTGGGCACCCGACCTTTTGTACAAGGACGGATTGCAAAGGCCGCGTTTCCTTCCGTTCATCGCGCTGTTGAAGCAACGCCTTGACGTGCTGGCGCTTGATGGCGGCACCGACTATCGGCTCGACCGGTTGAAGGGCCTGCCGGTCTATTACCACCCGCTTGGCCCCGCCACCGACCGCCACCTCGAAGACACCTTCGCCCACCTGACCGGCAGCGACCCGGGAGAGGCCAGCCATTTGCTGGTGCAGGGCCGGCGCATCGAGATTCCGCGTTCGGCCAAGGGCGTGGCCTGGGTCAATTTCTGGGAACTGTGCGCAAAGCCGTTCGGCGCCGGCGACTTTATCGCCATCGCCACCCATTTTCACACGGTGATCATCGACGACGTGCCGGTCCTGAAGGCCGAGCAGCGCAATGAGGCCCGCCGCTTCACCAACCTGATCGATGCGCTTTACGAACACCGGGTCAACGTCATCATCGCCGCCGACGGCCCGCCCGAAACGCTTTACCGGGACGGCGTGCATGCCTTCGAGTTCGAGCGCACGGTCAGCCGGTTGATGGAGATGCAAGCCGAAGACTACCTGACCCGACCGCACCTGACCTGAGGCGTGCCCGATTGTGGACTGCCGTCAGGCCGGAACGATTCGGGGTAACCTCAGCCGGTTTGCCGGGCAATCATGGCCAAACGTAAAGCGCGGGACGGACTGATCATCGATGCCGGACCGGACGCCGGGGGCGACGGCCTCCGCGGCGATCCGTTCGGGCAGCGGCGCATCGATTTCACCCCGCCGCCGCCGGAGTTGGATGTCCTGGACCGACCGCTGGTGATCGCCCAGCGGCCCCGGGTAATTCTGCCCCAACGCACCTGGACCGACCGCTGGCTCGACGGCGTGCTGTCCTTTCTGCGGACCGAAGAAGAGGTCAGGCGCCAGGACGCCCACCGGACCATCGCCCAGTTGATCGCCATGGCCTGGCCAAGGGCGGTGGTCGGACTGAAACAGAAGGGATGGCTCGGCGAGTCGCTGCGCCCGGTCAGGCCGCTTCACCACGCCCAGCAGTTGATCGATCCCTTTGAAAAGATGATGGCGGTACCGCCCCAGCTGGCCACCGAGCGGCGGGCGCTGGAAATCCTGCTGGCCATGATTCTGCGGGAGCTGGCCAAACAACTCTCGGAACGAAAGAGGGAGGAATTCGTCTTTGAAACCCGCTCTCGATTGCATGGACTGATCGGATACAAGTACGAGCGGCTGCTAAAAACCATCACCCATCCCGATGAGCGGTTTGAGACCATCCAGGATATTTTTAACAACTATTATCAGGCCAGACACTATTATCATTGCTCTCTGCTCGTCCGGGATTTTCCGATCAACGAAGGAACATTGTTCGGTCTGTATTGCCGGGCGGTGTTTTTCATCGCCCGACTGGAGCCCGACGGCACCCTGCGGCCCCAGCCCGCCCGTGACCGGTTGCCCCGGCGCGACCGCATCCTGTTCCTGCTGACCCGCGACCGGGCGTTGCGACGCCGTTACGGCCGGGACCCCGACTACGCCGCCCGCATCCGGGCACTGGTCCGCGCCTTCCCCGATCGATGAAAAAGACGGGAGGGTATTCGATAGAGATACATTGAGGTTTGACTCTCTATAGCTGTAGCAGCGGCGGAAAGAGGGGCTTGTGGC
>PLTC01000117.1 GCA_003165295.1 Rhodospirillales bacterium
GCATGGTGGGCTCGCCCCGGCGCAGTACGCCCGCGATTTCCTGCACGATGTGCGGCGCCACCCGCGGCGCCGGCGGCACCGGCAGCGGCGGCGGCGCCGCCTCCTGCAACAATTCGTCGGCGGAGTGGCCGCTGCGTCGGTCGGCGTCCAGGGCGTCGACCGCCTTCTGCTGTTCGCCAAGCGCCGTCTTGCGCTCCGCATCGGTGGGAATGGTGGTCGGCCGCATCGGCACCGTGTACAGCGTCGGATAGTCCGGGTTGCTGTTGCTGAGCGGCCGAATCGGCGACGGCGGCGGCGGTGGCGGCGGATCCTCGAAATAGCCCTTCATGTACTGGTACCCGGCGCCCGTCACCAGCACCCGATCGTCGCAGCCGGCGGTGACGAGGACCGTCCCGGCAAGACACAATCCGGCCATGGCCGTCGTCGCCGGCCGGAGCCGGGACTCGGGCCGGTGCTTCGTGTAACCCGGCACTGCGCAGCCTCCCCGGCCGCCCGCGCGGCCGCCTTGACGTTTCTGGAAAAACATTGTGAATCCGGGCAGTGAAAATTCTGACGGGATGTTGTATGAAAAGACCCAACACATCAAGCCCGACTCTGCCACCGGGGCCGCGAGGGACGCCCGCGCCACCCGTATCCTGATCCGATCATAGTGCAATCGAAGGTAAAAAGGACACTCCCATGGCCGAAACGCAGGGCCCCGAGGTAAAGCTACCAGATCCGGTTGAAATGTCCCGGGCAATGGCCCGGATTGCTGAAAGGAGCCAGCGGCTCGTTACCGAGTTCCTGAGCCAGCAGGCTGCCGACGGCATGCGCGGTCCGTCCGACCCGTTCAACATTGGCCAGGCGTTCCTGGAAATGACGGCGAAGATGATGACCGACCCGAGCAAGTTGGTCCAGGCGCAAATGTCACTGTGGCATGATTATATGACCCTGTGGCAGCGCACCACCCAACGCCTGCTTGGCCAGGAAGCCGATCCGATGATCGCGCCGGCCAAGGACGACAAGCGATTCAAAGACGCCGCGTGGGACGAGAACACCCTTTTCGACTATATCAAGCAGTCCTACCTGCTGACCGCCCGCTGGCTCCAGGGAACCGTCAAGAGCGTCGAAGGTCTCGACGAAAAAAGCGCGAAGAAGGTTGATTTCTACACGCGCCAGTTTGTTGACGCCATGGCGCCCAGCAACTTCGTGGTGACCAACCCGGAGGTGCTGCGGACCACCGTCGAGTCGGGCGGTGAGAATCTGGTCAAGGGTCTGGAAAACATGCTGAAGGACCTGGAGCGTGGCAAGGGCCAGCTTCGGATCAGCATGACCGACTATGACGCCTTCAAGGTCGGCAAGAACATTGCGGTCACCCCGGGCAAGGTCATCTATCAGAATGATCTGATCCAGGTGATCCAGTACAACCCGAGTACCGAGCAGGTTTACCAGCGGCCGCTGATGATTGTGCCGCCCTGGATCAACAAGTTCTATATTCTTGATCTGCGGGAAAAGAACTCGTTCCTGAAATGGGCGGTTGACCAGGGCTTCACGGTGTTCGTGATGTCGTGGGTCAATCCTGACGAAAAGCTCGCGGCCAAGAGCTTTGAAGACTACATGGTCGAGGGGCCGTTGGCGACGCTCGACGTGATCAAGCAGGTGACGGGCGAGGAAGAGGTTTCGGCCATCGGCTACTGTCTGGGCGGCACGCTGCTGGCCTCGACCCTGGCCTACATGACCGCCAAGGGCGACAACCGGATCAAGAGTGCCACGTTCTTTACCACGATGACCGACTTCAGCGAAGCCGGCGAGTTGTCCGTGTTCATCGACGAAGAGCAGATTTCCATGCTCGAAGAGCAGATGAACAAGACCGGCTACCTGGACGGCAGCCAGATGGCCACCACCTTCAACCTGCTGCGGGCCAACGATCTGATCTGGTCGTTCGNNGGCGATGCACAGCTTCTATCTGCGCTCGATGTACCAGAAGAATTTGCTGGTCCAGCCGGGCGGCATCACCCTCAAGGGCGTGCCCATCGACCTGACCACGATCAAGACGCCGTCGTACTTCGTGTCGGCGCGCGAGGATCACATCGCGCCGTGGATCTCGACCTATGCCGCGACCCAGATTTTCACGGGTCCGGTCAAGTTCGTGCTGTCCGCGTCGGGCCACATCGCCGGCATCATCAACCCGCCGGTGGCCAAGAAGTACTGCTACTGGACCAACCCCAAGACCCCCAAGAACCCGGACGCCTTCCTCCAGGGCGCGACTCAGAATCCGGGCTCGTGGTGGACCGATTGGGCCCAGTGGGCGATCGAGCCGGCCCCGGCCAAGGTTGCCCCGCGGATCCCCGGTTCCGGTCCGTTGCCGGCCCTCGAGGATGCCCCCGGCAGCTACGCCCAGGTGCGCAATTCCTGAACTGACGGAAAGGGGGGCGGGAGAAATCCCGTTCCCCTTTTTCCGGTCTGGTGATGACAGCTTCGTGGGCTCTGCCCACACCCGCANNTTGCGGGTGCAGGGCAGAGCCCTGCCAAAACAGATCAATCACAGGCCGGAATCGGCCGCCGCCCGGTGATGAATTCCTCTTTCGAGGCGGTGAGGAAGCGATTCCAGACCTTTGCCAGTTGCACCAGGTCCACCGACTTCAGCAGATAGTCATCGGCGCCCCGTTCACGCGCCCGGAGCACGCTTTCCATCGTCGAGTCGTTGGTGAAGACCACCAGATGGGTTGAGGGCCGGGCGCTCTTGATGTTACCGGCCAGCTTGAGCCCGTCTTCGCCACCGAAATGGCTGTCGATGAACAGCAGATCGAAATGAATCGCGTTGAAGGCGCGTTGGGCTTCGGCGGTACTGTCGGCACGGTACATCCGGTGACGGATTTTCAGGATGGCCAGTCCCTGGGTGAGCGCGGCGATGATGTCGGCGGAGTCGTCGATCGCCAGAATCGACACCGGACGCCGCGTCCGCGCGTGGTACGCCTGGAGGATATCCTTGGCCACCTGCTGGCTCACCGGTTTGCGGGCCAGGGTGACGGCGCCGGCATTCCGCGCGAACTGAATATTCTCGGCGGTGTATTCGCCGCTGATCATGACGACGAAGGCGTCCTCGTCGTAAGTACGGATCGCCTGCAACGCCCCCAGGCCGCTCACCCCGGGCATCCTGATGTCGAGCAGAACGATGTCGTATCGCTTTGCCCGGTAGGCCGAGATTGCCTCCTTGCCGTCGGCGGCCTCGCAGAAGTCGGGCTGATTGAGACCATAGGGAAAGGCGCTGCGGATCACCGAGCGCATGCTGCGGCTGTCGTCAGCCACCAGCACCTTTATCTTGCGTTCTTCACGAGCCATCGGTCATCGTCATTGCGCGTGGGTCGGGGATTGCGACAGTTCAGACTCGAAGCATAGCGTCAAGCCGCTACCGCTGGCAATGGTGTCCAGGGCCGTGAACCCGATTGTCCGCCCGGCCGCCGGCGGGTCCGGTGTTACGGGGCTCGCTTCCAGGTGGTGTGGCCTGCGGCGTCTTCCAGCCCGATGCCGGCCGCGGTCAGTTCCCGGCGGATGCGGTCGGCCTCGTCAAAGTTTCCGGTCCGGCGGGCGGCGGCGCGATCGGCGATGCGGGTGTTGATGGTGGCGTCTTCCAGGCCGCCCTTGAACCAGTCTTCGGGGGCGTGGCCGAGCAGGCCCAGCAGGTGGCCGGCGGCGACCAGCGCGGCGGCGGCGCGTGCCCGTTCGGCCGGGCTTGCGGCCTTGTTGATCTGAGCCGCCAGTTCGTGAAGGTGGCTTACCGCCAGCGGGGTGTTGAGGTCGTCCTCCAGGGCGGCCAGAGTCGGGAACACCAGCGGGTCGGCGGCGCCCGCGGCCGGGACCGGGCCGGCGTGGCGGAGCGCCGTGTACCAGCGGTCGAGCGCCGCCCTGGCCCGGCTCAGGCCGTCGGTGGCGAAGTCCAACGGCTGGCGGTAGTGGGTGGAGAGCAGCGCCAGCCGCAGCACCTCGTCGTCCCAACCGTCCTGGCGCAGGTCCTCGACGGTGACGGCGGCGCCCTCCGGGACCGTGACCACGCCGCTGTGCAGCCACACCCGGGCCGGCAGGGCGCCGTTGTGGGCGCAACGGCCGATGGCCAGCTGATTCTCGTGATGGGGAAATATTTCTTCGACGGCGCCGGCGTGGATGTCGAAGGTGGTGCCAAGGTGGTGATGTGACAGGGCCGAACACGCCACGTCCCAACCGGGCCGGCCACTGCCCCAGGGACTGGCGCGGCCACCCCGTTCCGGTGGCGCCGGCCTCCACAACACGAAATCGGCGGCATCCCGCTTGAAGGGGGCCGCGGCCTCGGGGTGGACCGGCGGCTCGACCGCCGCGGTTCCGTGCGGCTGGCGCGAGAGCTGACCGTAACGGGGCATGGAGGCTACCGGGAACAACACATGGCCGGCGGCAAGGTAGCCGTGGCCGCCATCGATCAGGGTTCGGATCAGCACGATGGCCTGATCCAGATGCGCGCTGGCCAGGGGCTCCAGGTCGGGATGCAGAAGGGAGAGGGGTGCCAGGGACCCGGTGACGGCGGGCAGCCGGTTGTCCAGGTCAGGGACGGCGCGGACGCACAGGACCCGGGGATAGAGCCGGCGCAGCAGCCGAAGCAGCAGGCCGAACACCACCTCTCGCCGCGCGTCGCCGATGGTGGCCCGGTCGCAGAGGGTCGGGCCACACAGATAAAGGCCGATCCGGTCCGGGGTCAGCGGCTCGAAACGATCCTTGCGCCGGGTCAGGGAATTATAAAGGTCCAGGGGCATCTTGCGCGTCCTGATGTCCGGCGCCCGCTCGTCTCATGCGCCGGATCTTCTTTTACCGGTCCCGATCCCGCTGCTCACGCCGTCAGACCGTTCAACCGGGCCTCGGCTCGCCGGCGGCCGATCAGCGGTAGCAGGTTTTTCAGCTCCGGTCCATGATCGCAGCCGGTCAGCGCCAGCCGCAGCGGCAGGAACAGCGCCTTGCCCTTGAGCCCGGTGGCGCTCCTGACCCGGTCGATCCAGCTTCCCCAGGTGGTCTCGTCCCAGGGCTCGGGCGGCAACAGGGCTGCCGCCCGAGCCATCAGCGCCGGGTCGGAAAGGGTCGGCGTCACCGTCCCGTGGCTGACCTGCCACCAGCGGGCGGCGTCGGAGAGCCGGGTCAGGTTGGGCCGCACCGCCAGCCAGAACCGTTCGTCGGCACCGTCAAGCCCCAGCGCCGCCAGCCGGCCGGCCATCGCGGCGAACGGCGTCAGGTGGAGGAGCCGGGCATTCAGGCGCAGCAGGTCCTCGGGGTCGAAGCGGGGGGTGGCCCGCGAGACCCGGTCGAGATCGAAGCTTCCGATCAGCTCGTCCAGGGTCAGGTGCGGCTCGACGGCGTCGGCGGTGCCGAGGCGTGCCAGCAGACTGAGCAGCGCCATGGCTTCGATGCCGTCGTCGTCGCGCAACGACGCGATGCTCAGGCTGCCAAGGCGCTTGGACAGGCCGTGGCCGGCGGCATCGGTGAGCAGCGGCAGGTGGGCAAAGGCCGGCACCGGGCCGTCCAGCGCCTGCCACAGCTGACTCTGCACCGCGGTATTGGCCACATGATCCTCGCCGCGGATGACGTGGCTGATCCCGAAGGCGATGTCGTCCACCACCGATGACAGGGTGTAAAGCGTCCGGCCATCCTCGCGCACCAGCACCGGGTCGGACAGGTCGGCGCCGTCGAAATGGGCCGGACCGCGCACCAGATCCGTCCAGCCCACCGGCTGGTGGTCGAGCCTGAAGCGCCAGTGCGGCCTTCGGCCTTCGGCCTCAAGCCGTGCCCGGTCGGCGGCCGGGAGCGCCAGCGCCGCCCGGTCGTAGAGCGGCGGCAGACCGCGGGCGAGCAGACTCTTGCGCTTCAGCCCCAGTTCCTCGGGGCTTTCGTAGCAGGGATACAGCCGTCCGGCGACTTTCAGCCGGTCGGCGGCTCCGGCGTACAGCGCCAGCCGGTCGGACTGCCGGGCCTTGAGGTCCCAGTCCAGGCCGAGCCAGCCGAGATCGCGCTCGATCCCGGCGGCGAACGTCGGCGTCGAGCGTTCGTCGTCGGTGTCATCGAGTCGCAACAGGAGCCGGCCACCGGCCTTGCGGGCGAACAGCCAGTTGACCAGGGCCAGCCGGATATTCCCGACATGGAGCAGGCCGGTCGGGCTGGGGGCAAAACGGACGACGACAGACATGATGCGGGGGTCTCGAAATCAGGGCGGGCAGACCGTCCGGCCATACTGGTCACGGTAGCACTGGATCGGCTGCTGATAGAGCGGCGGCGGCGGCGGGGGTGGCGGGGCGTAAGCGGGCGGGGCGCCATAGGCCGGCGGCGGGTAAGCGGGCGGTCCATCGGCGAGGCCATGCTCGCGCAGGCACTCCAATTCATCATGGCCGCGGCTGCGGCACAACTCGCGAATGCCGCGTTCGGCGGCCCGCGGGTCCTCGCGCTCGATGCACTGTTCCATACAGTCTTTGTAATTCTTGCCCGGCGCGGAACAATATTCCTGGCATCGCGAGGCCGCGATGGCTGTGTCGGGGACGCCGGCCAGAGCGGCCAGCGCCAGCGCCAGCGTCAGGGCGGCGGCGGCGGCGGCGGCCCATGGTCGCGCGGGCATGGAACGGTATCGGTTGATCATGGCGGTGCTCCGAACAGGTTCCCCTGACGGCAAGGGGCAGACAATGTTATCTAGGGGTTCGGGAGGGCCGGCAACAGGCGATTCCCGGATCGCCACCCGGTTGGGGCAAAAAATGCCGGTGGGCGCGGGGACCGGGAGGCGCCGCGGGTCGGTATCGGGGGTATGGGCAAAACCAGCGGCCGGGCACCCGGCGGCCGAAACGCCCGACGATTCAGCGAAAGGATGAAAACGCGCCATGACCAGTCGGACCGAAAATCCTTACGAAGTCGATCTCGATCGTAATGCCGCCAACCATGTGCCGCTGTCGCCGCTGTCGTTTATCCGACGCACCGCGGCGGTTTATCCGCACCGGACCGCGGTGATTCATGGGCAGATCAGGCGGAACTGGAGCGAGACCTATGAACGGTGCGTTCGTCTGGCCTCGGCACTGGCCCAGCGGGGCATCGGCGTGGGCGATACGGTGGCGGTGATGGCGCCCAACGTGCCCGAATTGCTGGAGGCCCATTTCGGCGTGCCGATGACCGGTGGTGTGCTCAATGCCCTTAATGTCCGCCTCGATTCGGAGGCCATCGCCTTCATCCTGGACCACAGCGAGACCAAGGTTCTGATTACCGACCGCGAGTTCGCCGCTGTGGTCAAGCCGGCACTGGCCAGGCTGGAGCGGCCGGTCCTGGTGATCGACATCGACGATCCCATGGCCCGGGGCGGCGAACTGCTGGGTGAGCTGACCTACGAGCAGTTCCTGGCCACCGGCGATCCCGATTTTGCCTGGACCCTGCCCGATGACGAGTGGCGGGCAATCGCCCTCAACTACACCTCGGGCACCACGGGAAATCCCAAGGGGGTGGTCTATCACCATCGCGGCGCGTATCTCAATGCCACGGGAAATATCCTGACCTGGGCGATGCCGCATCATCCGGTGTATCTGTGGACATTGCCCATGTTCCACTGCAACGGCTGGTGCTTTCCCTGGACGGTGACGGCCATGGCCGGGACCCATGTCTGTCTGCGCGCCATCGCGGCGCGAAGCATCTTCGATGCGGTGGCCGACCACAACGTCACCCATCTGTGCGGCGCGCCGATCATCATGGGCCTGTTGATCAACGCCCCGCCCGAGCAACGCCGTCCGATTCCCGCCGGCATCCGCATGATGACCGCCGGCGCGGCGCCGCCCGCGGCGGTGATCGAGAAGATGGAACGCCTGGGCTTTCAGATTATCCATGTCTACGGCCTGACCGAGGTCTACGGGCCGGTGACGGTGTGTGCCTGGCACGATCTCTGGGACCAGTTACCGGTGGAGCAGCGTGCGGTGTTCAAGGCGCGGCAGGGTGTCAACTCCCCGGTGCTGGAGGGGTTGATGGTCGCGAATGCCAACACCCTGGAGCCGGTGCCCTCCGACGGCACCACCATCGGCGAGGTGTTCATGCGCGGCAACGTGGTGATGCGCGGCTACCTCAAGAACCCCCGTGCCACCCGGGAGGCGTTCGAAGGCGGCTGGTTCCATACCGGCGATCTCGCGGTGATGCACGAGAACGGCTACATCGAGATTCGGGACCGTTCCAAAGACATCATCATTTCGGGGGGCGAGAACATCTCGACCATCGAAGTGGAATCGGTGCTTTATCGTCATCCTGCGGTGCAGGAAGCGGCGGTGGTGGCCCGGCCCGACGAGAAGTGGGGCGAAACCCCCTGCGCCTTCGTAACCCTCAAGCCGGACCAGGAGGTGAGCGAGGCCGAACTCATCGCTTTTTGCCGCCAGAACCTTGCGCATTTCAAGTGCCCACGCCATATCGTGTTCACCGAACTGCCAAAAACCTCGACCGGCAAGATTCAAAAGTTTGTTCTGCGCCAAATGGTTAAAGAGGTATAGAGAGCGTCGGCGGTTGCCGGCCGGGAATCCTCCGGCCGGCAACCGCGCGGGTGGCGGGGGGACGTCGCCAGCGGGCGCTCGGACTGGTGTGCCAGATGGGTAGCATCGTAACGAAGTCATTGACGGCGCCGCGCTGAAACAGGCAACACTGCCCTGTCGCGGTACGCCATCGCCAAACCGGGCAACTTGACCACAGGTCACACGAGACAACACCATGCAAGCGCAAATTTCGACTGTGGGCATTGCCGCTTTGATCGAGCGGGCGTCGCGGCTGATTCATTCCATCGGCTACGCCGAGGGACTGTATCCGGCACAGTGGACGGCGCTGCGCTTTTTTTCCGAGGCACCGCCCTCGGCCCGGACCACGGCCGGCCTGGCCCGGTTTCAGGGAATGAGTTTGGGGCCGGTGGCGCGGACGGTGCGGACATTGGTGGAAAAGGGACTGCTGGCCAGGGCGGCCAACCCGTCGAGCCGGCGTGCCGATCTGATTGCCGTGACCGCGGCCGGTCAGGTCCTGTTGAAGCGTGATCCCCGGGCGGCGGTGGCCGCGGCGATCGAGACCATGCCACCGGAGCACCGCGAGGCGCTGGCTTCGGCCATGGAGACCCTGCTGCACGGCCTGCTGGCCATCCAGCGTTTCCCCGAGCACGATCCCGCCGAACCCGGCGAGTCGTCCCTGGAAGCCGATGCCGATGCCGGCTGAATGGCCGAGAGGAGCATTAGTTGACCCGGGTGAGCGAGGTATCGATCGGTCATTTGCCGGTCACCCTGGCGGTGCAGTGGCCGCGATCCCGAAAGAGCGATACGACCTTGATCCGCCGGTACGATGGAAGCTCGGCAAAGATGAAATTATCTCGGCGGCGCCGATAATCCCCGACTCTATGACCGGCCCCTTGTTTTTCCTAAAACCATCATCACCCTGGAACGCAGTATGAGCCATCTCGGTTTTGCCAGGACTGTTCAGGCCGATACTGAGGGCTGCGGTGGCCGTGTTGATCCGTAAAACCGGGCGAGCGGTCCGGTCGGTACGCCCAGCAGGTAAAGCGCGAGGCAGGCGAGGTTGCGGGTGCTCTGCCGGAGATAGCCGTTGCGCCGGAAGCGTTCGGCCGAGGTGATGGCGGCGCCGGCCAGGAGCACCAGCCGGCCGCGGCCCAGGCGGCGGACCAGTTCCACGTCTTCCATCAAAGGCAGCGGCCGGAAGCCGCCGGTGTCATGATAGAGGGTCCGGTTTATCAGCAGGCCCTGGTCGCCGTAGG
>PLTC01000131.1 GCA_003165295.1 Rhodospirillales bacterium
TCAAACTCGACAAGACCGGCGGGCTGACCGAGGCCCTGCGACTTAAAGCCGCGGCCGAAGCCGCCGGTCTGGGCATCATGGTCGGCTGCATGGTGGCAACCTCCCTCGCCATGGCGCCGGCGCTGCTGGTGGCCCAGGGTGCGGCGGTGGTCGACCTCGATGGGCCGCTGCTGCTGGCCGTCGATCGCGTCCCGGGCCTTCGCTACGAGAGTGCAACGGTCTATCCGCCCGAGCCGGGGTTGTGGGGGTGAACCGGATTCTTCGACCTCCCGGATTCTTCGACCTCAGGGAACCGGACCCGGCCACGACGGTCCCGGTTCCCCCGGCCGGTCACAGATTTCTCACAATACCGCACCGCCACAGACCGACATCGCCAGGAAAATCAGGTCGCTATTGCCGGGCCAGGACCATACTTGTTTTCCGTAAAGTCACCTTTCTGACAAAGCCAGACCAGCAGGAAGATGGCGCCGATCCCGGTGAAAGCTATTAAAATCCACCATATCGAACGGCCGGTATCGTGAAGGCGCCGCATTTCCAACGCGAAAAGAGGCAGCCAAAAAATTAACACCGCTACATACTGAAGCGCCTTAACTCCCGTAATCAAATCAACAACATTACAGATAATTTCAATAATAAAATAAAATAGATGAAAGTACCAGTACTCTGCCCGGGAAGCTCTGCCCCAAAAATTCACATAATTCTGAAAACCCGCTTTGACGGAATCGCCAAAGCCAATAGCCAGGGTTGGTGCTGTCGCAGTCATTTGTAGTATCCACTGATCATATCAAATTATCAACGGTGATGCGCCGCAATATAACGATAACAGGTTGTATCTGGAAGGGAGAATTCTGGCGCAAATCCGGTCAAAATGTCGCATATCGAAAAAGGTGAGAACCACCTGGCCATCGAGATGCGTCGAGCCATCACCGGCCACGATACCATTGGTCAATCAGGGGACTGGTCATACGCGGCTCTTCCGCTGACTTTCCGTTTCGGGGGTGTGGCGCGCGTGGTAGGTTTGAACCGTCACCGAAAGGGGTGCGGGCCATGGGTGTGCGCGGAGTTTTGGAACGATACCGGGTGGGTACCCGCATCTATGCCGGCTTTGGCGTCGTCCTGGTGTTGCTGGCCGGCCTGGCCTGGGTTGCGGTGGGCAATCTTCAGCAGGGGGTGGCCGGACTGGACGATTATGCCCGGGTGGCGGGTAACACCATCGGCGTGGTTGGGGTCACCGCCGACTTTGCGGAAATGCGCCGGAACGTCATTCTGTTTTCCGATAGCGGTGACGATCGGGCGCTGGTCCGGGCCAGAGCCTTGAGCGGCCAGATTCGCAACAACCTCGAGACCCTGGCCGCCGCGACCCGGGCGGCCGACCGCAAACAGGAGTTGCGGGATCTCGCGGTTCTGGTGGATCGCTACGCCGCCGACCTGGATCGGGCGGTGGAGTTGCGCCGGGACCGGGAACGGATGTTCACGGAGACCATGGCCGGTCTGGCCGGCCGGGTCGCCGACAATGTTGCCGCGGCGGTCAGACAGGCCACCGCCGACCAGGACTTTCCGGCCGCGGCCGGCGCCGCGACGGCGCAGAACGCCTTCACCCTTGCCCGGTTCCTGGCGGCACGGTACCTCGGCGGCGCCGATCCCAAATTTGCCGACGAAGCGGGAGAGAAGGTTGCCGCCTTTCGCGCCGGCATTGAGGCTCTGCTGGCCGGTGCCCTCAAACCCGGGCAGACGGAGCCATTGAAAGCCGCCGCCGGAAGCGCGGCCGAGTATCAACAGCGGTTGGCCGAGGGGCGGGTGCTGATCCAGTCCCTGGCGGAACGGTACCGGACCATGGCCGGCGAGGGCGAGGACTTCGCGGCCCGGGCCGAACGGCTCCGCGATGCCCAAATGGCCCGCAATACCGAACTGCTGGCCACCACCGATGCCGCCCTGGCCGCGGCCGTAACGTTGTCGGTGCTGCTGTCTCTGGCGGCACTGCTGGTCGGGCTGGGCTTCGCCCGGATGATTGCGCAGGGCATCATCCGGCCGGTGGAGGCGATGCGCCAGGTCATGGTGGCGCTGTCGGAGGGGCATCTGGACGTGGCGGTGCCCCATACCGGGGGCCGGGACGAAATTGCCGGGATGGCGCGGGCGGTGAATGTTTTCAAGGACGTCTCGGTGGCGGCGGTGCGCGCCGGCAGCGGTCTTGATGCCGTCACCGCCAACGTCATGATGGCCGATCATCGGGGCGTCATCACCTACGTCAACCCGGCGCTGAGCGCCATGTTCGCGGTTGCCGAGTCCGACATCCGGCGGGTGATGCCCGATTTCCGGGCCGGGACGCTGATCGGCAGGAGCATCGATTCGTTTCACGCCAATCCCGCCCACCAGCACCGGATCATCCGCGACCTGACCGGTTCTTACCTGGGAAGTGCCAGGGTCGGCCGCCGCAGCTTCAAGGTCATCGCCAACCCGGTGGTCAGCCGGCTGGGGGTGCGGCTCGGAACCGTGATCGAGTGGCGGGACCTCACCGACGAACTGGCCATCGAGGACGAGATTCGGGCCATGGTGACGGCGGCGGCCGGTGGCGACCTGTCGCGCCGCATCCCACTCGAGGGCAAGACCGGCTTTCTTGGCGCGGTCAGTGCCGGGATCAACACCGTGGCGATCACGGTGGCCGACGTTTCGGAGGAACTGGCGGCGATGCTCGATGCGCTGGCCAGGGGCGATCTCAGCCGTCGCATCGACAAGCCGTATCAGGGACTGT
Organism: Rhodospirillales bacterium; assembly: GCA_003165295.1. Classification (GTDB taxonomy): domain Bacteria; phylum Pseudomonadota; class Alphaproteobacteria; order Azospirillales; family Azospirillaceae; genus BOG-933. Next base: position 2,750 of record PLTC01000131.1, read on the forward strand.
TCGGACGTCTCAAGGACGACTGCAACGCCACCGCCGACAAACTGGCCCAGGTGGTCGGTCGCATTACCCGGGCCGCCGATGCCATTCATGGTGCGGCCGCCGAGGCGTCGGCGGGCAGCGCCGACTTTGCCGCCCGTACCGAACGGCAGGCGTCCAGCCTGGAGGAAACCGCTGCGGCCATCGAGCAACTGGGGGCTGCGGTACGGGTGACGGCCGGGAACGCCGAGAAGGCCGACGTGATGGTGGGTTCGACCCGGACCGAGGCAGAGCAGGGCGGCGCCCTGGCGGAATCCGCGATCGACGCGATGAAGCGGATCGAACAGGCGTCGCACCGGATCACCGAGATCATCGGCGTCATGGACGAGATCGCGTTCCAGACCAATCTNNTGGCGCAGGAGGTCCGGGTGCTGGCCAGCCGTTCGGCCCAAGCCTCCAAAGAAATCAAGCAATTGATCCTGACCAGCGACGCCGAGGTCCATGACGGGGTCGGGATGGTGCGCAGGGCCGGTGCCGCCCTGACCGGCATCGCCGAGGGCGTAAGGTCGGTGGCGGCGGTGATCGCCGAAATCGCCGGCACCAGCCGCGAACAGGCCTCGTCTCTCGACGAGATCAGGACGGCGGTGACCAGGCTCGACGATACCACCCAAAAGAACGCGGCGTTGATCGAGGAAACCACCGCGGCGTCCCAGGCCATGGCCGCCCAGGCCAATGATCTTAAGGACCTGATGGCCTTTTTCGTGACCGCCGCCGACGCCATCACCGCCGGGCAGGGGGCGGTGATGGCACGTCACATCGCGCTGGTTGAGGCCGCCAGGAACGACCACCTCCAGTTTTGCAGGCGGCTCAACGATGTCCTGGCCGGCCGGATCACCGCAACCCCCGACGGGCTGCCCGATCATCATCAATGCCGGCTGGGCAAGTGGTACGACACGGTTCCGAGACCGGAAGTCCGCCGGAGCCCGACCTTCGCCGCCGTGGCCCGGCCCCATGCGGCACTCCACGACGCGGCCCGGCGGGCGCTCCGCCAGAGCACAGCCGGCCAGTCCGTAGCAGCGGTGCAGTCGCTGGCGGCCATGACTCAGGCGTCCGAGACGCTGCTGGCCGTGCTCGACCGTCTGGCAGGTGAATTGCGGGGGCGGGGGAATTGACAGGGTTCCCCCATCCGGCTCCTGCCGCGATCGTTTTCACCGGATGCCGGTCGGCGAGCAAAGCCCGATTCGAATCCAGCCGAATCGTTCCACTCCGGTTTCTTCAATGCAAAAAAAGTATCTGCTCAACCCACCTGGAGGACCGACTGTCCGCGTAGGGTGTTGAGGATGGCTGCGTAGTACTACAGTTGCACTTCCGCAAAATGGGGTGGGAGCGCCCCGCCCGCTGTACGCATCGGGTACGGATTCCCTTGGGAAACCGGCCCAGCCCAGCGATCCGGTAGCCGCCTTTATGGGCATGGGCGTACACCAAAATGCTAAGTGCAACTGTAGTACTAAAGGGGGGGATGAGCAGATACAAAGGGCCGGACCTGTCCAAGAAGCTGTATCTCAAGGCGAAGACGCAACCCAGTGGCTACCTACGCGAGCACCTTAGTAGTCGCCTTCGTGGGCCTCGCCGTGAAGCCAGTCGGAAAGCCCGATGCGTAATGTGGTGCAGGCATTTATGTGGCGCTGTGTATTCCGTTCTATACCATGGGTTTTGTCTTTGCCTTGATAGAGCTTTCCAGTCGGAATAGGAGAAACCTATACCACATATTCATCGGCTATATAAAACTTGGCCCCTGTTTTCTTAAGCCGTTCAATGAGGGCCGCGGCGGTTTTCTCGCTTAGATTCCCGCACTTCCAGTCAATCAGCTCACCGGCGGCGTAGTTAAGAGCTTGCCATATCCACAGCTTTTTGTCTTTCGAATTCCGGTAATGCCACATTTCATCGAGTTTGATCACCACCGCCGTTCCCCTGGAGATCGCCTTTGGCGGGTGTTCGGCTGCTACCCACTCAAGCCATGCCCGGACGGTCGAAGGCGCAACGCCGAGAAGAGAAGCTGGGCACGTAATAGAAATTCCACAGAAATATATAAGTTCCGAATTCGTTCTCATGGCAATAGGATAGCTATGTTACGGCGCGTCTATTAATCTATATCCATGGTCCTTTCAAAGGTATATATGATTGCCTTGAGGAAATCTATTCGCGACGTAATTTATTAATTTAAATTTTTTACAAGAAAAACGACATTTTTTTCCAAATTATCTTCGTTGCGGTCGCTTTGCCGTGCGGCTCGTGAGTGTCGCTCATCCTTTTAGTAGCCACAAGTGCTTTTTTGTGCTTGGCACGGCAACCAACGCGGGGCATTTTCCATGTATCTCTACCGAACGCCCCCGGTCAAATTGGCGGCGATGGCACCAGGCCATCGCTCGCAAATGCCGCCCCAAGCGCAAAACTGCCGCAATAAAGAAAGTGCCACTGTAGTAGGAGGCACCGCCGGCGGCCGGGGTGGGAAGCTCCCGCAGGGTTCGACGGTTCGGGCAAAATTGAGAACCGTTATACTTGCGCTTGAATTTTTGCCCCGAAAGGGGTAGAGTTCGGGTTATGAATATTGGTAATTACATCATGACGCCGGTCGTCAGGGAGGCCCTGGCACCGCCACCTCCGCCCCAGGCGCAGGTGGCGACCAATGCGGCGGCTTTGGTGGCGCAGAGCGTGACGGTTCAGACCCGCACTCAAACCACGCTGGCGGCACAGGCAGTGGGGAATTCCGACGCCTCGGGATCCGGCCAGGCCCGGAACCAGGGGGGCAGCGCCACGGACAGCCAAGCCAGTGTCCTCAATGCCCGGACTAACCGGACGGCAGCGGGCGGTGCGGTCAGCCGGGGCGGGATTGTGAATATCCGGGTCTGACGACTGACGGGGTTTGGCGACGGATGCCAGGAGCGTTCAGGAGCTCCCGAGTCGATGGTGCCCCGGCGGGTGTTGGCTTTGGAAATTTATGATCGGGATTCTGGACGGATACGGTAGGGATGGCCAGCCGCGGAAAAAACTTTCCGCGGCGGTTTTGTGTTTCGGGCAGGCAATTCAGGAGAAAACGGATGAGGTGGCTTGGTGTGATGGCGCTGGCATTGCTGGCCTCGGCCAACCTGGCATGGGCCGACGACGCGGGCGAGGCGGTGTTCAGAGGCAACTGCATCGCCTGCCATTCGTTAACAGCGGGTATCAATCGGGTGGGACCGAGCCTCGCCGCGGTGGTTGGCCGGCCGGCCGGTTCAATCTCCGGCTATGCTTATTCGGCGGCGATGGCGAATTCCGGCATTACCTGGACCGAAGACCGGCTCGATGCCTTTCTGAGCGCCCCCCAGGCGGTGGTTCCTGGCACCAAGATGACCTTCATGGGACTCAGGAGCCCGGACCGGCGGGCCGCCCTGATCGCTTACCTCAAGTCGCGGTGAGGCGGACCCAGGGAACAGACGAAACGGGGGAAGCGGCCTGCCGCCGCCCGATGGTCGAAGGCCATGGGACGGGTCATTGAGCGTCGCCTGACGCCCGCTACCGGGCGTGTCGCGGCGGCGGCGCGTACCATAACCGCGGTCGGACCGGTGTGGGGCAGGGTGAATCGGTGAGGAATCTCGTGGACGATAGCGGCGTGGCTGGCTAACAATAGGGCGAATCCACCTTCGGCTTTTCGGCCGGGGGTCGCAGCCGAGACTTCCAGAGGGGAGTGAAGACGACCATGTCAGCACGGTGTTCCGCCCGCTCCCGGTCTTCGACCCGGGTTTCTGTGGTCATGGCCGGTTCCGTTATCACCGCTTTGGCGTTGTCCGGCTGCTCCGGGCCGGTGTATCAGGCGATCCCGTTGGACAATCCCCTGGATCAGTCGGCTTACCTGTGGCCGGACACCGACATTGCGCAGGTGGCCACCGGCGCTGCGTTGGCGACACCTCCCGTGATCTTTACGGTGCGCGCCAGCGAATGGTTCAACTCGCCGGCAGAGACCACCGCGCTGATTGCCCGGACCTGCGGCCCGAGTTACCGCACGGCCCGCATCTTCCGCCACGAGGGCGCCGGTTCGCCGCTGCATCCGCTGGAACTGGAAGTCCATTGCGGCGATCTCAAGCCCCGGATCGCGGTCTATCCCGAACCCGGTAGTGCCACCACCCTTTCGGCCAATCTCAGCGAGATGACCACACCGCCGGGTGTGGCGGAGACCGGGGAACTGGTGGTGTTGCGGTAGTGCGACAGTCGCAGTGCCGCCGAATGCTGCCCGCGGGCACAAAGAACGACACAACAGGGCGGCGTGACGCCCCCTGGCCCCATTAGCAACTCCCGGTTTTCAAAGGCCGCCGGCCTTTGGTGGGGCCAGGGCAAAGCCCTGGTCGGGGGGCCGGGGGAGCAAAGCTCCCATAACGCCCGATGAGTCATTGGTCAGGGGGTCGCGGTCTTGCGGCTGCGGCTTGGCTTGACCGGGACGGTATCATTGGCGGCTTGGCTGGTGACCTCGACGGCGGCGGGAGTTCCGGTTTTGCCGGCCCTTGCCTTGGTTGCCTTGGTTGCCTTGGCTTTGGCTGCGGCGGTTGGTGTGGTGTCGCCGGGCGGGGTCTCCGCGGTTGCGGTGGCGGGCTTGGTCTTTCTGGCCTTCGCGGGGGTTTTGCCCGGACCGGCCTTGGCCGCCTTGGCCGCCAGCAGCTCGATCGCCTGATCGAGGGTTACGTCGTCGGCGGTCATGGTTTTCGGTAAGGAGGCGTAAAGGCTGCGGTGCTTGACATAAGGGCCGTAGCGACCACTGCCGACGGTGATCGGCTTGCCGTCGGCGGGGTGCTCGCCCAATGCCCGACCCGGGGCCGCCGCCGCCCGCTGGCGGCCCTCGGCCAACAGCACCACGGCGCGGTTCAGTCCGATGGTCAGCACGTCGTCGTCATCGGGCAGCGACTTGTAGACGGTGCCATGCTTGAGATAGGGGCCGAAGCGGCCGATTCCCGCACCGATGGGTTCGCCGCTCTCCGGGTGCCGACCGACCTCGCGGGGCAGTGCCAGCAAAGCGAGGGCGGTTTTCAGGTCCAGATCGGCCGGGCTGATTCCCTTTGGGACCGAGACGCGCCTGGGCTTCTCGGCGACGTCCGCCTTGGCTTTGCTTTTACGCTTCCCCTTAACCTTTCCTTTTACCGGTTCGGCCGGTGGGTCCTGGGCGGGCGGGTCCTGGGCGGGCGGTTCCTTGGCCGGCGGTTCCGCGGGCGGCGCGACGGTGGCCTCGGTGGCCGGCCCGAGCTGGATATAGGTGCCGTAGGGACCGCGGCGAACGGTAACGGGCAGGCCGGTGTCGGGATCGTGCCCGAGCAGGCGCGGGCCTTCCAATGCCTCCCGGCCTTCTTCACCGTTGGCGGGGGCGACCGCCAGCGGCCGGGTATAACGACAGTCGGGATAACGCGAGCAGCCGATGAAGGCGCCGTTGCGGCTGAGCCGGAGTCCCAGCCGGCCTTCGCCGCAGCCGGGGCAGGTGCGCGGTTCGCGCCCGACGGCGGTCTCGGACGGAAAGAAGTGGGCGCCCAGTGAGGCGTCGAGGGTATCGATGACCTGGGTAATGGTCAGGTCCTTGGTCCCGTCGATGGCCGCCGAGAAGGCGCGCCAGAATTCGCGCAGCACCGCCTTCCAGTCAATCCGGCCATCCGAGATGTCGTCGAGCTGATTTTCCAGGTCGGCGGTGAAGGTGTACTCGACATAACGCTCGAAGAAACTTTCGAGGAAAGCCGTGACCAGCCGGCCGCGATCTTCGGGCACGAAACGCTTCTTGTCCAGCCGCACATAATTACGGTCCTGGAGGACCTGAAGGATGCTGGCATAGGTCGAGGGCCGGCCGATTCCCAGTTCTTCCAGGCGCTTGACCAGACTGGCCTCGGTGTAGCGGGGCGGCGGCTGGGTGGAATGCTGTTCCGGGCGGATCTCCTCGCGGCGGAGCGGGTCGCGTTCCTTCATCGCAGGCAACCGCCGTTCGGCCTCGTCGTCGTCGCCGACGTCGTCCCGGTCTTCCTTGTACACCCGCAGGAAACCGTCGAACACCACGATGGAGCCGGTGGCGCGCAACACCACGTCGCCTTTCTCGGAAGCGATGTCCACCGTTGCCTGGTCAAGCACCGCCGAGGCCATCTGGCAGGCGACGGTGCGCTTCCACACCAATTCGTAGAGGCGCCGTTCGTCCGGCTCGAGGAAGCGGGCCACGTCTTCGGGCCGACGCGCGAGATCGGTGGGCCGAATCGCCTCGTGGGCCTCCTGGGCGTTCTTGACCTTNNCGTCGGTTCGCATGTAGGTGATCAGCCCCACCGTCTCGCCGCCGATATCGACGCCCTCATACAGCTTTTGGGCGATCCGCATGGTCCGGGTGGCGCCGAGGCCGAGCTTGCGCGAAGCCTCCTGCTGGAGGGTCGAGGTGGTGAAGGGCGGGTAAGGGTTGCGTTTGACCTGCCTGTGCTCGACCGACGCCACGGAGAAGGCCAGTGGCTTCAGGCGTTCGACCACCGCATCGGCGCTGCCCTTGTCGCCAAGCGCGAATTTGTCGAGCCTGCGACCGTCCAGTTGGTTCAACCGGGCACCGAAGACGGCGCCATCCGGGGTTTGGAACGTGACCTCGATGGTCCAGAATTCCTGGGGCCGGAAGACCTCGATTTCGCCTTCGCGCTGGCAGATCAGGCGCAACGCCACCGACTGGACCCGACCCGCCGACTTGGCCCCGGGCAGCTTGCGCCACAGCACCGGCGACAGGGTGAATCCGACCAGATAGTCAAGGGCGCGACGGGCGAGGTAGGCTTCCACCAGCTCGCGGTTGACCGCGCGGGGTGCCTGCATCGCTGCCAGCACCGCACTCCGGGTAATTTCGTTGAAAGTGACGCGCTGGATCTTAAGCGTTTTTGCCAGGCGCCTGTCCCGGAGCAACTCCTCAACGTGCCAGGCAATGGCTTCGCCTTCGCGATCGGGGTCGGTGGCGAGATAGACGGTGGTCGCGTCCTTGGCGGCGCGCACAATCTCGTCAAGATGGCGCTTGGAGCGGTCGCCCAGCTCCCAGTCCATCGCGAAGTCCTCGTTGGGTCGGACCGAGCCATCGCGGGCCGGCAGATCGCGGACATGACCGAAGCTGGCCAGCACGGTAAAGTCAGGTCCAAGATATTTGTTGATCGTCTTCGCCTTGGCGGGCGAT
>PLTC01000021.1:0-232 GCA_003165295.1 Rhodospirillales bacterium
TGGGCGCGGTGGTGGCGCAGGTGCGGACGCTGGTGGCCGGCGGTACCCACGAGGTGGTGCTGAGCGGTGTCGATATCACCTCTTACGGCGGCGATCTGCCGGGGCAGCCCCGGCTCGGGCAGATGGTGCGCCGGCTGCTGGCGGAGGTGCCGGAGCTGCCGCGGCTGCGGTTGTCCTCCCTCGACCCCGCCGGTCTTGACGATGACCTGTGGCGCCTGATCGCCGAGGAACC
>PLTC01000021.1:369-706 GCA_003165295.1 Rhodospirillales bacterium
CCGGCTGCGGGCCGCCGGCGCCGGCGCGGTGACGCGCTTCCTGCGCTCGCGGGTCGGGGCCGAGGCGTCGGTGCTGGTGGAACAGGACGACCGGGGCCACACCGAGCAGTTCGCGGAAATCCGGCTGGATCGGCCGGTGCCGGCCGGCACCCTGACCCGGGCCGCGATCATCGCCGCGGACGACACCCGGCTGCACGGAACCCTGATCCGGGAGGCGGCATGATCAAGCTGTGGCGCAGCAGGTCCGACGAGACCAAACCCGAGGCGCCGGCCGCGGCGCCGGTCGTTCCCCAACCGGCGGTCCCGGCGGCGGCGCCCGAGCCCGAGACGCCCGAGC
>PLTC01000021.1:732-6651 GCA_003165295.1 Rhodospirillales bacterium
CTGGAAGACCTGCTGATCGGCGCCGACCTGGGTCCGGTCACCGCGGCCCGGCTGACCAAGGATCTCGCGGCCGGTCGTTTCGGCAAGGAAATCAGCGCGGAGGAGGTTCGGGGGCTGCTGGCCGCGGACATCGCCGGTGTGCTGGCGCCGGTGGCCCGGCCGCTGGTCCCGGACCCGACGCTCAGGCCCCATGTGGTGCTGATGGTCGGGGTCAACGGCACCGGCAAGACCACCANNACCACCACCATCGGCAAGCTGGCCCGGCTGTGGCGCGACGAGGGCCGGTCGGTGATGATGGTCGCCGGCGACACCTTCCGGGCGGCGGCGGTGAGCCAGCTTAAAATCTGGGGAGAACGCACCGGCTGCGTGGTGGTGGCGCGGGAGACCGGCGCCGATGCCGCCGGCCTTGCCTATGACGCCCTGGAGCGGGCGCGGCGCGAGGGCACCGAATTGCTGCTGATCGACACCGCCGGCCGGCTTCACAACAAGGCCGACCTGATGGCCGAATTGCAGAAGCTGATCCGGGTCATCCGCAAGCTGGACCCCACCGCGCCGCACACGGTATTGCTGACCCTGGACGCCACCACCGGCCAGAACGCCCACGCCCAGGTGGAGGTGTTCCAGAGCATGGTCGGCGTCACCGGTCTGGTGGTGACCAAGCTTGACGGCTCGGCCCGCGGCGGCGTGCTGGTGGCGCTGGCCGAGAAGTTCGGGCTGCCGGTGCATGCCATCGGGGTCGGCGAGGGCGCCGACGATCTGCGGCCGTTCGAGGCCAACGCCTTCGCCCGCTCGCTGATGGGCCTGGAATGACCGCAAACCTTGATTATTGCGCTGCGCTCGACTAACCACCAGGGTGTATGCCCGGACCCGGTGTACGCCCGCAACCCTGGCTCGGAACGCCGCCGATGTTCGACATCTTCGCAACGATTCTTTCTGCCGGCGTCGTGATTTCGGTGGTGACGCTGGTGGTCCACGAGCCGTTGCTGCTGGCCGCCGGCATCTCCACGATTCTCGGGCTGATGTTCGTGCTGCTGCCGGCGTTCGTGTCCATGGTCCCGGCGCTGGGCTACCTGCTGATTTTTACCGGGGTGGTGCTGCTCGGCTACGGGGTGATGAGCACCCGGTCGTGGCTGAACGCCCTGGAAGCCCGGCGGGTGGCGGCGCTGGCCCGCCGGCGGACCCTCTATGCGGCCCGGACCCGGTTGGACGACGACTCGGACCTGCGCCGGGCCGGCCGGCTGACCAGCCTTGCCGCGTCGGGCGGCGGCGGTGCGGGTGGCGGCGGTGCCCGGCCGGTGACGGGCGACGAGGATCACCCCCGGCAGGACCCGACTCCGATCCGAAGCGCCGCCGGTGACGACGGCCGGAGTGGCGCCGCCCTGGGCCGGATCGGCCGCAGTCTGACCCGCAACGCCACGGCCGGAGCCGGCGTCGGTACCGGGTGGGCTCCGGCGGCTCCCGCCGGGCGGAAGCCTGACGAAGACCGCGACCGGACCGTTCGTGCCCTGGCGTTGCCATCGCCGGTCAGCGTGCCGGCCCCGGTTCTGGCTTCGGCTCCGGTGGCGGTTGCTGCGGCCCCGGTGGCGGTCTCCGGGCCGGTGGCACCGCGTCCGGCCGGGAGCCCCCCGCCGGTTCTGCCACCGAAGACCCCGGCGGTGGCGGCAAAGCCCAGGAGCCGCGGTGCCGAGCGCATGGAGCGGATCAAGGCGGAGGCCCGTGACGCGGCGTCGAGCCGTCGCCGCCGGCCTGCCGCCGCGGCAGGCGGGGGAGAACCGTCCGCGGGGCCGGCGGCGCCGGGCGCCGCGGTGGTCCCTCCCGGTCCGCCGGCGGTGCCGGTGCCCGCGCCCGTGGTGGTTGCGGCCGCGGCTGCGGTCGCGGCCGATGGCGAAAAAAAACGCCGGGAACGGGACCTGCTTGAACTCGGCCTGCTCGAGGTTACCCCGGCGGCGATTGCCGAATCCCGCACGGAAAAGGCCGGCGCCAAGCCGTTTGTCGGGCGGTTGGCCCGACGGGGCTGAGAGGCCGACGAAGAATGGCCGCCACGCTCGGTTCTGAAGGAAAAAACCCAATGTTTCCAAAGGGTGTTCTTTGGCAAACTCGATTGTTTGTCACACTCTGGAGTCGGCGGGCCGGGGAGCCCGGGCCGGGCATATTTGCAAAAAAAAATCGTTGATTGAAATTTTTTACATATCCGTTGCCTGGACAGGAAGTCCGCACTATCATAGTCCTCGTGAAACGGGCATAGCCCAGCCGTCGAGGATTCCTGAAGCGCATGCTTTCCGAGGCCAGCCTTTCGCCCCATGATCCCGCAGCCGTGCAGGCACAAGCCGCCACCCTGGCCGCGCGGGTCGCCGGCCTCGACGGGTCGGCGCTCCTGGAAGCGGTGTTGCGGAGCGAACTTGCCGGGCAAATCGCCCTGGTTTCGTCCTTTGGAACCGAATCCGCGGTGCTGCTGGCCCTGGCTGCCGAGATCGAGCCGGCGGTGCCGGTGCTGTTCCTCGACACCGGCAAGCTGTTCGGGGAAACCAGGCGTTATCGCGACCAGCTTGCGGCCCGGCTGGGTCTGACCGATGTTCGCACGCTCAAGCCCGAGCCGTCCGACGTGGCGGCGCTGGATCCGGATGATATGCTGTTCCATCGCGATGCCGACGCCTGCTGTCATTTCCGCAAGGTGCTGCCGCTGGAGCGGGCACTTGCGGCGTTCACTGCCTGGATCTCCGGGCGTAAACGCTACCATGGCGCGACCCGGGCCGAGCTGCCGGTGATTGAGGTTGATCGGGCCTGGATCAAGATCAACCCGCTGGTCAACTGGTCGCGGGAGCGGATCGAGGCCGAATTCCAGCGGCGTGGGCTGCCCGCCCATCCGCTGGAAGCCGACGGCTTCCTGTCGGTCGGCTGTCTGCCCTGTTCGACGCGGGTGTCGCCGGGAACGGAGGACATCCGGGCCGGACGCTGGGCCGGCAAGGACAAGACCGAATGCGGTATCCATCGCCCGGCCGCCGGGGTGGCGGGCGACGAAACGGTCAGGACCGCGGCCTGAGGTTATAGAGAGACCCGGGCCGTCCTTATCCCCGTCACGGCCCGTCGTCTGAAGGAATTTGGGACCATGGATCAGCTTTCGGCCCTCGAGGACCAGAGCGTCTACATCTTTCGCGAAGCCTTCAACAAGATCGACAAACTGGCCATGCTGTGGTCGATCGGCAAGGANNCATGTGCCGTTCCCGGTGGTCCATGTCGACACCAGTTACAAGATTCCCGAAATGATCAGTTTCCGCGACCGCATGGCCCGGGAATACGGACTTGATCTGGTGGTCGGGCAGAACAAGGCGGCGCTTGACGAGGGCATGGGGCCGCAACGTGGCCGCATCACCTGCTGCACCGCGCTCAAGACCGATGGCCTGAAGGCGGTGCTGGCCGACCATGGCTATACCGCGGTGATTGCCGGCATCCGTCGCGACGAGGACGGGACCCGGGCCAAGGAACGGGTGTTCAGCCCGCGCGGCGTCAACGCCGAATGGGATTTCCGCGACCAGCCCCCGGAATTCTGGGACCAGTTCAAGACCTCGTTTCCGCCCGGGACGTCGCTGCGGATTCACCCGATCCTGCATTGGACCGAACTGGACGTCTGGAAATATATCCGCCGCGAGAACATTCCGGTGGTGGATCTCTATTTTTCCCGGAACGGCAGGCGTTACCGGTCACTGGGTTGTGCGCCATGCACCGCGGCCACCGAAAGCACCGCGTCGACGGTGGACGAGATCATCGAGGAGCTGGAACAGAGCCGCACCTCGGAACGCGCCGGCCGCGCCCAGGACAAGGTCTCGGAAGACGCCTTCGAGCGGTTGCGCGCCGGCGGTTACATGTAACCGGCGGCTTCCGGTCGCTTCTCTCTTCTTTTTCGGGATTCTTCGCCCATGAACGCCCTTGCCGGATTCCGCCCGACCGAGCGGCCGTTGCCCATCGTCATCGTCGGCCATGTGGACCACGGCAAATCGACTCTGGTCGGCCGCCTGCTCAACGACACCGGTTCCTTGCCCGAGGGCAAGGTCGAGGCGTTGCGCGAGATGAGCCGGCGCCGGGGCATGCCCTTCGAATGGTCGTTCGTGATGGACGCCCTTCAGGCCGAGCGCGACCAGGGCATTACCATCGACACCACCCAGGTCCGGTTCCAGACCCTGGCCCGTCCCTACGTGATCATCGACGCCCCGGGCCACAAGGAATTCCTCAAGAATATGGTTTCCGGGGCCGCCAGCGCCGAGGCGGCGCTGCTGGTGATCGACGTCCAGGAGGGGGCGCTGGAGCAGTCGCGCCGCCACGCCTATCTGCTGCACCTGTTGGGCGTGCGGCAGGTGGCGGTGGTGATCAACAAGATGGACATGTGCGACTTCAGTGCCGAGCGTTACCAGGCGGTGGCCGATGGCATCCTCGGCTACCTTTCGGAAATCGGAGTCACGCCCTCGGCGGTGGTTCCGGTTTCGGCCCGCCACGGCAACAATGTGGTCGAACGGTGCCGGCACATGACCTGGTACACCGGGCCGACCGTCACCGGGGCGCTGGACGCCTTTACCGCGGCAAAATCCCTGACCGACCGGCCGTTGCGGCTGCCGGTGCAGGACGTCTACAAGCTTGACGAGCGACGGATCGTCGCCGGCCGCATCGAAAGCGGACAGCTGAAGCTGGGCGATACTCTGGTTTTTCTGCCCGGCGGGCGCACCGCCACGGTTGCGACCATCGAGAGCTGGAACGAGCCGGTGCCGCGGACCAGTGCCGTCGCCGGCCAGTCGGTGGGCATCACCCTCGACCAGCCGATTTTCGTCGAGCGCGGCCATGTGGCGTCGCTGCTTCAGCCGCGGCCGGTGGAAACCCATACCCTGCGGGTCCACCTGTTCTGGCTGGGCCACGAACCGCTCACCGTCGGCCGCCGCTATACCCTCAAGGTGGCGACGGCGGAGCACGACGTCACGGTTCAGGCGATCGAGCGGGTGATCGACGTCGAAGACCTGTCCAATCACGGTGGCGACCGGGTGGAACGCAACGGCGTCGGCGAGGTGGTGCTGCACAGCCGCACGCCGATGGTGGTGGACGACTTCACCGAGGTCGCCCGGACCGGCCGGGCGGTGATCGTCGATGGCTATGATGTGGTCGGCGGCTGCATCATCCAGCAGCCCCAGGCCGACGAAATGCCCGCCCGCAACCTGATCGCCGCCAGCCACACCGTGACGGCGGAGAAGCGGAACTGGATCAACGGCCATCTGGGCGGCGTGCTGTGGTTCACCGGGCTTTCCGGGGCCGGCAAGTCGACGCTGGCCATGGCCCTGGAGCGCGAACTGTTCCGCAAGGGCATCCAGGTCTACGCCCTGGACGGTGACGGCATCCGTCAGGGGCTCAACGCCGATCTCGGCTTCTCTCCCGAAGACCGCAGCGAAAACATCCGCCGGGTGGCCCAGGTCGGCCGGCTGTTCGCCGAAGCCGGGATGATCGTCGTCACGGCTCTGATCTCGCCGACCCGCGCCGACCGCGCGCTGGCCCGCCGTATCGGGGGGCACCACTTCCACGAAATCTTCATCGACGCCGACCTGTCGGTGTGCGAGGCCCGCGACACCAAGGGTCTCTACCGCAAGGCCAGGGCCGGTCTGATCCCCGAATTCACCGGGGTCTCGGCGCCCTACGAGCCGCCGCTGACCCCGGAACTGACCTTGCGGACCGGCGGGCAGTCGGTGGAGGATTGTCTGGCCGAACTGCTCGCCTATGTCGAGCGCAAGCTGATCCGCCCCGCCCGCCAGGGCGTGGCGGCACCGGCCGGGAGCGTGTAGCCGCTCCCCCGCCAAGGGTTCCAAGGGCAAGGCCCCATGTGCGCCAGGTTACGACGGGGCATTGAAAGGAAACAATGTTGCGGTGCGCCCCGATGGCGCGTGTATC
>PLTC01000150.1 GCA_003165295.1 Rhodospirillales bacterium
TCAGACTGGACATGGCGGCACCTCTCCTTCGCCCGTTCCCTGGGATGTCGTCAACCATAGCACCGTGGGTTGCGCGGGGGTAGTTCGGGTCGGGACGGACGGGGGGCGGCGCGGGCGGGCGCCCCCCTTAAGAATGGGGCGCGCCCGGGACGCCTTTGGTCGTGGAATACTCGAAATGCAGCACCTCGTCGGGATAGATCCGGGCGCGAATGGCATGGGCGGCCTGGGCCGCCTCGGCAAAGCCGGTCAGGNNTCAGCTTGAGTTTGCCGGGGTAGGTGGCGATGTCGCCGATGGCGAACAGGCCCGGTCGGTTGGTGGCGGCGGTGGCGGGATCGACCCGGATGTGATGGCGGTCAAGGTCCAGGCCCCAGTCGGCGATGGGTCCCAGCGACATGGACAGGCCAAAGAAGGCGAGCAGGGCGTCGGCGGGCAGCCGTCGCTCTTCGCCCTCCAGGGTCGCGACCCGGACCGCGCTTAGCCGTCCGTCCTCGCCCTCGAGGCCGCTGAGCTGGTAGGGCACCACCAGCTCGAGGCGCCCGGCCCGGACCAGGGCGTCGAGCCGGGCCGCGCTTTCCGGGGCGGCGCGGAACCTGGGGCGGCGATGAACCACCATGATCCGCTCTGCGACATCGACCAGCGACAAGGCCCAGTCCACCGCCGAGTCACCGCCGCCGGCGATCACCACCCGGCGCCCGGCGAAGTCCTGACGCCGCCGGACCAGATAAAAGACCGAGGTGCCCTCATAGGCTTCCAGCCCGGCCAGGGGCGGCCGGTTCGGGCCGAAGGCGCCGCTGCCGGCGGCGATGATCACCGCCCGGGCCTCGATCCGGGTTCCCGCCGAGGTTTCGACCCGCCAGCGACCGCCGGCCACCGGCTCGAGCCCGGTGACGGCCTGGCCGAAATGATAGGTGGGGGCAAAGGGGGCGGCCTGCTGGCCCAACCGCTCGATCAGGTCGTTGGCGGTGATGGCGGGACAGCCGGGAATGTCATAAATCGGCTTTTCGGGATAAAGCGCCGAGCACTGGCCGCCCGCCGCCTCGAGGGTATCGACCACATGGCAGGACATGCGCAGCATGCCGCATTCAAAGATGGCGAACAAACCGACCGGACCGGCCCCGATGATCACAACGTCGGTGTTCACGACGTCAGCTTTCACGACGTCAGCTTTCACGGCATCGGCGTGCTGGCAGGACTCCGACATGACAACTCCACAGAACAGGCGTTGAACCTGACGTTTCGGGGCGCGACCGGCGCGGCCCCGGGGGCCGGAGGAACCCCCCGGACCGCGAGGACCTTAACCCCGACGCGGCATCAACGCCCAATAGTCCAGGTCGAGAACCACGGCGGGATCGTACTTGCCGTCGGCGCCCGCTCCGGGGAAGTCGGCGCACGGTCGGTCCTTGGTGGCGATGGTGCGCAGGCGCAGCGCGCCGACATCGTGGCGCGCGGTCAGGGCCTGGGTTTCCAGAACCTCGGTCCAGGCATAGATGGTGTCGCCGGCGAAGGTCGGGGCGACGTGACGGCCGCCGTTGATGGCGGCGACGCGCAGGGCGTTGGCCAGCCCGTTGAAACTGAGGGCACGGGCGAGGCTGATGATGTGCCCGCCATAGATCAGCCGCCTGCCGAAGCGGCCCTGACTTTCGGTGTGCTGGTTGAAATGGACCCTGGCGGTGTTCTGGTAGAGGCGGGTGGCCAGGGCGTGTTCGGCCTCTTCGATGGTCATGCCGTCGGCGTGGTCGATGCGCTCCCCGGCCTGATAGTCGTCCCACAGATGGGGGGAGCCGGCGGCGGCCGTATTGTAGTCGTTGAGATTGAGATGAACCGGCACCACCAGATCGGCGACCCGGACCGCTTCGGGCAGGTTGGGGACGGTGCCGGCCGGCACCACCGCTTCGGGATCGCGCTTGCGCACCATCACCCAGCGGCAGTAGTCGAGCACCATCTCGCCCCGCTGGTTGGTGCCCACCGACCGGACATAGACCGTGCCGGTCTGACGGTTGGAGTTTTCCTTGAGGCCGATCACCGTGGACCGGGTGGCCAGGGTATCGCCAGGATAGACCGGGACCCCGAAGCGGCCGGCGGCGTAACCGAGATTGGCCACGGCGTTCAGCGAGATGTCGGGAACCGTCTTGCCGAACACCATGTGGAACACCAGCAGATCGTCCACCGGCGCGGCGTCCAGCCCCAGCGCCAGGGCAAAGGTGTCGGCGGAATGCAGGGCAAAGCGCGCGCCGGTAAGCGCGATATAGAGCGCCACGTCGCCGCAGGTCACGGTGCGCGGCGTTGCATGCACGATGTCCTGGCCGAGCCTGAAGTCTTCGAAGAAGTTTCCCGGATTGGTCTTGGTCATGGATACGGCTCCCGAAGCCGGGGCCGGCGGCCCCCGATTCGATTATAGAGTTCCGATTTAGAGTTCCGAAACAGCCGCGGCAAGGGCGACCACGCGGCGGGCGGCTTCCACATGGAGGTTTTCCACCAGCCGGCCGTCCACCACCACCACGCCTTTGCCCGCCGCCGCCGCCTGGGCGTGGGCCTCGATGATCCGGCGGGACGCCGCAATCTCGGCTTCCGAGGGTGCAAAGGCGCGGTTGGCGGCCTCGATGGTCTTGGGGTGGATCAGGGTCTTGCCGTCAAAGCCCAACTCCACCCCCTGCCGGCAGGCCAGGGCGAAGCCTTCGTCATCGTTGAGGTCAAGATGGACGCCGTCGATGATGGCGAGCCCATGGGCGCGGGCGGCGAGCAGGGCCAGCCCCAGGCTGGTGATCATCGGCAGCCGGTCCCGGGTGTGGGCGCAGTGCAGGTCCTTGGCCAGGTCCGAGGTGCCCATCACGAAGCCGCCCAGCCGGGCGCTGGCCCCCGCGATCTCCCGGACATTGAGCAGGCCCATGGGGGTTTCCAGCATGCACCACAGCGCCAGCCCCTCGAGGGCGCCGGCCCCGCGCAGGATGGTGTCGGCCTGACGGACGGTGTCGGCGGACTCGACCTTGGGCAGCAGCACCGCGTCGGCGCCCGAAGTGGCGGCGGCCAGCAGGTCGTCATAACCCCAGGGGGTGTTGAGACCGTTGACCCGCACGAACAGTTCGCGCCGGCCGTAGCCGCCACCGGCGATGGCGGCGAGCACCAGCCGGCGCGCGTCAGGCTTGGCGTCGGGGGCGACGGCATCCTCGAGATCAAGGATCAGGCCGTCGGCCGGCAGGGTCCTGCCCTTTTCCATGGCCCGGGCGTTGGAACCGGGCATATACAGCACGCTGCGACGCGGACGGACGGTGTTGGCCATGAGTGTTGCATCCACTCCCGGGTGATGATGAGTCGGCGCAAGAATATAAGCATTTACCGGATGCCGGCGCAATCATGACCCATGGGGGCTTTGTCCCCAAACCCCACCAGGAGCGTGACGCCCGGCGTGACGTCAAGGGTTCCGCGGTGCCGCTGGCCGTTGGTGGGTCCATCCGGGGTTCTCTCCCGGGGTTGCATTTGCCGGCACCCGAAGGAATTCCGGGTCAATGCGCGTGTCGGTGGTGGGTGTCGGGAAAATGAGGATGGGCGTGGACCAGCGGTTCATGCCTGTGAAGGTGGCTGTGGGGTTCCGGCTCTTCCCCGCCCTGGTGTTGATGCCGGTGATGGTCGTCGTGGACGTGCCGATGGGTGTGGATGGTCGGGTCATGACGATGACGGTGCTCATGACGTTCGACCAGATGGAGGTACAGCCCCAAACCCATCAGTCCCGCGGCTGCTGCGAACGGAATCGTGATGGGGTCTCCGAACATCGTGATGGCGACGGTGGCCCCGACGAATGGCGCCATGGAGAAATAGGCACCGGTCCGTGCCGACCCAAGGTGGCGGAGCGCCAGGACGAACAGGACCAGCGAAACCCCGTACCCGAGGAACCCGACCGCAGCCGCGCCGACCATCGCCGAGGTCGGGGGCAGTCCGCCGCCGGCAAGGAACGCCAGGGCGACGTTGACCGTCCCCGCGGCCAGTCCTTTGAGCATGGCGATCTGGAGCGGGTCCGAGGACGACAGCCTGCGGGTCAGGTTGTTGTCGATGCCCCAGGCCAGACAGGCCCCGACGACGGCCAGCGCCCCCCAGCCGATGCCTCCGGGGCCGGTGTTCCACGACAGCAGCAGGGCACCCGAAAGAATCGCGACGGCCCCGAGGGCGATGCGCCGATCGACGTTCTCGCGGAAGACCGTCCAGGCGATGCCGAGCGTGAACAGACCTTCGAGGTTGAGCAGCAGTGACGCCGTCGAGGCCGGTGTCGTGTTCAGGCCGACCATGAGCAGAAACGGCCCGATGACGCCGCCGGCCAGGATGACGGCGGCCAGCCAGGGCAGGTCAGGACGCGACAGGGACGCTTCCGACGACCGGGTGCCCGACAGGCGGCGCCCGGCGTGGAACGCCGCCAGCCCGATGCCCGAGCCGAGGTAAAGCAGTCCGGCCAGCATCCAGGGGCTCACCTCGCCGAGGAGCGCCTTGGCCAAGGGTGTGCTGACGCCGAACAGGGTGGCGGAAAGGAGAGCACAGGCGATGCCTTGCCATCGATGCGCCAAGGGTCTGCTTCCTCCGAATCGGGACCGAAAGGGTCGGCCGGCATGCTACTTCGGCCTTGCTGCCCGCTTCAAGGCATTCCGTCGACAGGCATTCCGTCGACAGGGGTTCCGTCGACAGGGGTTCGATCGGCATCGCCCCCGTGGGGCCGGAGCCGAACCGCCCGACGAAGTATGGCTTGAGATCCCGGGCGCACCGGCAAGACCGTTGACCTGTGGCAACCCGACTTACGGCGCTTTAACTCATTGACAAGGCGAATTATATAAACAACTCTTCGAACAAGATGGCCGTGTTGCTTCGAAGCGATATAATATAACCTCCGCTTTACCGGCGGCCATTCTGCTACGGGGTGCGCAACATGCCTTCTCATGACCATCGGAATCACGCTCATGGTGACGACCAGGACCGGGGCCACGAGCAGGACCGGGGCCACGAGCACGACCGGGGCCACGAGCACGACCACAAGCACCATGGGCATGCTCACGCGCCCGCCTCATTCGGGTGGGCCTTCCTGATCGGGACGATGGTCAACGCCGGATTCGTGGCGGTCCAGGTGATCTATGGCCTGAGCGCGCACTCGGTGGCACTGCTGGCCGATGCCGCCCATAACTTCGGAGACGTTTTGGGCCTGCTGATCGCCTGGGGGACGGCGACGTTGGCGCAGCGCAGTCCGACCCAGGTCCACACCTACGGCTGGGGGCGCAGTACCATTCTCGCGTCGCTCACCAACGCGGCGGCGCTGCTGTTGGGCTGCGGCGCGATTGCCCTCGAGGCACTGCGTCGCTTCGCAGACCCCCAGCCGGTGGCCGCCGACACCGTCCTGTGGGTCGCGGCATTGGGAATCCTGGTCAACGGCTCGACCGCGCTGCTGTTCATGGGGGGGCGCAAAGACGACCTGAATGTGCGGAGTGCCTTCCTGCATCTGGCCTCCGACGCGGTGGTGTCCGCGGGCGTGGTCGTCGCCGCCTTCCTGATTCAGCTCACCGGCTGGTTCTGGCTCGACCCGGCCAGCAGTCTCGCCATCGTCACGGTCATTACCATCGGGACCTGGGGCCTGCTGCGGGACTCGGTGAATCTGGCGATGGATGCCGTGCCGGGCGGCATCGAGGTGAACGAAGTCGAGGCCGCTCTGCTGGCGCTTCCCGGCGTCATTGAAGTTCACGACCTGCACATCTGGGGCCTGAGCACCACCAAGACGGCGCTGACGGCGCACCTGGTCCACGATGGCACAGCAGAGGCCGCCGGTCTGATCCGGCAGGCCTCCGCCCGGGTGCGGGACCGCTTCAGGATCGGCCATGTCACCTTGCAGGTCGAGACGGCGGAGACCTCCGAAAGCTGCGAACTGCGCCCGGCCCATGTGATCTGAACCAGGGCTACGGGGCGGGCCAACCGACGGCGGCGCAGCCGGCAGGAACCGGGCGGCCACGCCGTGTCGCCGAAGCCGCTTATCGCCCAACGGAAATGGGTTCGTGCAAAAACACCACCCGGCAACGACTGAGGTGGCCACCGCCAATCCGACACTGACCCCGACCGCGCTGGCCTTGCGCGCAGCGGCGCGCATCCACGCGGTGCTGGGTGCTTGAGTTCGGTTCCCGGCGGCTTCCGATCGAGGGCCGCCGGAAACCGGTTCGAAACGCGACGTTTGGGCTCCCGCCGGTTCCGGTCGCGGGAGGTGGCGGCGGGGTGGTGAACCGGATGAACAGGAAGCCTTGACAGTTTAGCTGTCAATCTCTATACCGGGGCCATGAGCGACACCCCCGACACCCCC